>NZ_MQUB01000004.1 GCF_002943755.1 Aureitalea marina | reverse complement strand
ACAAGGAAAGCTTAGTCTGGAAGATCCTTTAAGTAAACACTTTCCTGGAATTTCCGGATTATGCAGACCGGATCACCATCCGGCAACTGATGAATCATACCAGTGGAATTCGAGATTATTTACAGATCTCCTATTTGAGAGAGGATGAGCGAGGCGATTTCTATACCGACCAGGAGATCATGCGGTGGCTGGTCAACCAGACCGATCTGAATTTTGAGCCGGGAAGCGAATTCACGTATAGCAACTCCGGTTACTGGCTATTGGGGCAATTGGTGAACAAGGTTTCCGGGAAGAATATGGCCCAATTTGCACAAGCAGAGATCTTTGAGCCCTTGGGGATGACCGCTACCCACTTTCACAATGATCACCAGGCCATCGTCAAAAATCGAGCTTCGGGCTATGCCCCAACAACGGATGGTGGCTACCAGATCAGTATGACTACCTTAGACATGATAGGAGATGGCGGCATCTTTACCAGTATTGAGGACATCCTAAAATGGGACAATGAATACTATGAACGGAAGTTGCTGAATGATGCCTTCTGGAAAGAGATGACCACCACAGGCAAGCTCAGCAACGGAGAAGATACCGAATATGGCGGCGGTCTGTTCATGGAAGAATACAAAGGACTTAGAACGATAAGTCACGGTGGTGCTTTTGTGGGATTCCGGGCCGAACTTCTGCGCTTTCCCGATCAAAAGGTCTCTGTTGCCATATTTGCCAACCGAGGCGACGCCAACCCGTCTACTATGGCACAAGAGATTGCCGATATTATATTGAAAGACCAATTCAAAGACCTTCCGAGCGAAGCTGTGGCGGAGGTAGAAAACCCGCCCATGGATGAGGCGGAGATGGAACTGGACCAGTTGGTTGGCACCTACGAGGTAGAGCCTGGTGTGGAAGTGGTCTTCAGTATTTCCAACGATTCCCTACACGCCAAGCAAAAATGGAACGGATCCGAATACAACCTCTATCGGGAAACTGGTAATCGATTTAAAATGAAGGGGCAGGACGGTCTTAGTTTTACGTTTACGGATCTGAAAGACGGGCTGGCCCAAGAGTTGACTGTGATGCAAGGTAATCGGCCTACTCAAGTAAAGCGGAAAGAAGAAAAAGACCTCAGCGGTGTCAATCCAAATGACTATATAGGAACGTACTTCAGTCCGGAGTTGGAGGTGAATTACATCTTCGAATTGAAAGACGGACAGTTGGTCGCCCGTGTAGGGAATGGAGAGGAACACAATTGTACGTTAAGTGATGTTGACATCTATACAGGACGAATGGGGACCTATCGCTTTCAACGCACTATCGGGCAAGTGAGTGGAATGGAATTGGATTCGGGCCGGGTGATCAATGTCAAATTTGAGAAGAAGTAAACCATTCATCTTACTATGAACAAGGGCGTTCTTAAACGAAACTGTTGTGGCTTATGCAGATCAATTACAGAATTAACTGAAACTGAAATTATATGAACTTTAAAGAATTTCAAAAAGATATGCGAATTGCCTATTTAGGTGGAGGAACAGGAATTCTAGCTTCAGGTTTAATCTGGCTAATTTCGGGTTTGTCTGGTATGTATCTAACCCGAGAAACCAGTATTTTGATCTTCTTTATAGGTGGAATGCTAATTTTTCCTTTGGGAGTAATTTCTGCAAAGCTCTTGAATAGAAGTGGAAAACACCAAAATAATAATCCTCTCGCAAAGTTGGCCATCGAAAGTACCGCAATATTGTTTATTGGTCTCTTCATAGCCTATTCAGTTTTCCTGACACAAAAACTGTGGTTTTTCCCAATTATGCTGATGATAATTGGCGTAAGATATTTTGTATTTCAATCCATTTACGGAATGAAGCTCTATTGGATTTTGGGACTTTTTTTAACAATAGCCGGGATGTACTGTTTGATTTCAAACCAACCTTTTCATATTGGTGGGATCACAGGTGGAATCATTGAGCTATTTTTTGGAGTCCTCGTTATTGTAAATGAAAGAAAAACAAATGAAACTTGAACTCGAATAGCACAAGGCACAACACTATGCATAGTTCATTACAGCTCAATTCCTCAGAGGAAATCAGCTGTAATTTGCCAGCTTATGTTCACCGTGAAATATCACTGCGCATGATTGCTTAAAGAAACATAAACGAACACGTTTGCAAAAATCTATTCATGAATTATAACACACAGAAAAATGAAACTATTTAGTCACATTTTAATTGGAACACTGGTTTTAGGAACGTTGATCTCCTGCAATTCTACCGAGAAAAAAGACTCAAATCAGTCAACTAATGACGAGCCAACGGCAATAATTGTAACTCAGGAAAACTTCCCTACCGCTTACAGCAATTTGCGTATGGGTATGATCGTAGAGAGAGCAGGTGGAGTAAACAAATTTATCGAAATGCCTACTCCGAGCAGTAATCCGGACGAACAGTTGGTGGTCAGAATGAACAGGGATACTTATTATTCTTCTGCAGTTATTGATGTATCAGAAGATGCTTTTATAACTATACCAGAGACAGAGCGTTACGTCAGTATTCAGATTGTTGATGAAAATCACGAAACACAACCTATGATCTATGGACCGGGAAAGCATAAGATCACAGCAAAAACGGATCATGCTTTTGTTATAGTCAGGGCCCTCGAAGACAATGCCCGAAAAAATCTCCCTATAGAAGCTGTAAGTAACAATCCCTTCGTTATGAAGGAATGGGATCTGGATAGCTTTAAAAAATTAGAAGCCGAAGGAAATGCAGTATTTGTGAAGGGTTATGACCAATCAAAAGCTTTTGGAAATAAAGAAAGCGGACAAACAACTTATATGAACTATATAGGTGCTGCCGGTGGTTGGGGTGGTGCCATGGTGGTCGATAATATTTATCAAACTTCCGGTTTCATGGATACCGAGGGGTGCTATGAAATGACTTTTCTCGATCCGCAAAACAAATACTTTTGGTCTGTAACGGTGTATAACGCCAATGGCTATATGTTCAATGATGTGGCTAATATTTCTAGCGAAATGGATCCTGTGATCAACGAGGATGGGACTATTACCGTACGATTTGGTTGTGACGATATGCCCAACAATATTCCCATCAGAGAAGGAAATACTACAGGATCCATTTCGCTAGAAATATTAGCCACATCATTGAAACATATAGCCATTGGCGTTATACACCGTTACAGACCAAAAGTATTTGTTTTGCGGATCGAGAAAAGTCATTTCATAGCACCCCTCGGTATCCATGAAACCGGAAGTTTGATAAATATTATCGACCACCATGGCACCACCCCAACCACCGGCAGCACCTATATAGTTCATATAAGTTGTTTGTCCGCTTTCTTTATTTCCAAAAGCTTTTGATTGGTCATAACCCTTCACAAATACTGCATTTCCTTCGGCTTCTAATTTTTTAAAGCTATCCAGATCCCATTCCTTCATAACGAAGGGATTGTTACTTACAGCTTCTATAGGGAGATTTTTTCGGGCATTGTCTTCGAGGGCCCTGACTATAACAAAAGCATGATCCGTTTTTGCTGTGATCTTATGCTTTCCCGGTCCATAGATCATAGGTTGTGTTTCGTGATTTTCATCAACAATCTGAATACTGACGTAACGCTCTGTCTCTGGTATAGTTATAAAAGCATCTTCTGATACATCAATAACTGCAGAAGAATAATAAGTATCCCTGTTCATTCTGACCACCAACTGTTCGTCCGGATTACTGCTCGGAGTAGGCATTTCGATAAATTTGTTTACTCCACCTGCTCTCTCTACGATCATACCCATACGCAAATTGCTGTAAGCGGTAGGGAAGTTTTCCTGAGTTACAATTATTGCCGTTGGCTCGTCATTAGTTGACTGATTTGAGTCTTTTTTCTCGGTAGAATTGCAGGAGATCAACGTTCCTAAAACCAGTGTTCCAATTAAAATGTGACTAAATAGTTTCATTTTTCTGTGTGTTATAATTCATGAATAGATTTTTGCAAACGTGTTCGTTTATGTTTCTTTAAGCAATCATGCGCAGTGATATTTCACGGTGAACATAAGCTGGCAAATTACAGCTGATTTCCTCTGAGGAATTGAGCTGTAATGAACTATGCATAGTGTTGTGCCTTGTGCTATTCGAGTTCAAGTTTCATTTGTTTTTCTTTCATTTACAATAACGAGGACTCCAAAAATAGCTCAATGATTCCACCTGTGATCCCACCAATATGAAAAGGTTGGTTTGAAATCAAACAGTACATCCCGGCTATTGTTAAAAAAAGTCCCAAAATCCAATAGAGCTTCATTCCGTAAATGGATTGAAATACAAAATATCTTACGCCAATTATCATCAGCATAATTGGGAAAAACCACAGTTTTTGTGTCAGGAAAACTGAATAGGCTATGAAGAGACCAATAAACAATATTGCGGTACTTTCGATGGCCAACTTTGCGAGAGGATTATTATTTTGGTGTTTTCCACTTCTATTCAAGAGCTTTGCAGAAATTACTCCCAAAGGAAAAATTAGCATTCCACCTATAAAGAAGATCAAAATACTGGTTTCTCGGGTTAGATACATACCAGACAAACCCGAAATTAGCCAGATTAAACCTGAAGCTAGAATTCCTGTTCCTCCACCTAAATAGGCAATTCGCATATCTTTTTGAAATTCTTTAAAGTTCATATAATTTCAGTTTCAGTTAATTCTGTAATTGATCTGCATAAGCCACAACAGTTTCGTTTAAGAACGCCCTTGTTCATAGTAAGATGAATGGTTTACTTCTTCTCAAATTTGACATTGATCACCCGGCCCGAATCCAATTCCATTCCACTCACTTGCCCGATAGTGCGTTGAAAGCGATAGGTCCCCATTCGTCCTGTATAGATGTCAACATCACTTAACGTACAATTGTGTTCCTCTCCATTCCCTACACGGGCGACCAACTGTCCGTCTTTCAATTCGAAGATGTAATTCACCTCCAACTCCGGACTGAAGTACGTTCCTATATAGTCATTTGGATTGACACCGCTGAGGTCTTTTTCTTCTTTCCGCTTTACTTGAGTAGGCCGATTACCTTGCATCACAGTCAACTCTTGGGCCAGCCCGTCTTTCAGATCCGTAAACGTAAAACTAAGACCGTCCTGCCCCTTCATTTTAAATCGATTACCAGTTTCCCGATAGAGGTTGTATTCGGATCCGTTCCATTTTTGCTTGGCGTGTAGGGAATCGTTGGAAATACTGAAGACCACTTCCACACCAGGCTCTACCTCGTAGGTGCCAACCAACTGGTCCAGTTCCATCTCCGCCTCATCCATGGGCGGGTTTTCTACCTCCGCCACAGCTTCGCTCGGAAGGTCTTTGAATTGGTCTTTCAATATAATATCGGCAATCTCTTGTGCCATAGTAGACGGGTTGGCGTCGCCTCGGTTGGCAAATATGGCAACAGAGACCTTTTGATCGGGAAAGCGCAGAAGTTCGGCCCGGAATCCCACAAAAGCACCACCGTGACTTATCGTTCTAAGTCCTTTGTATTCTTCCATGAACAGACCGCCGCCATATTCGGTATCTTCTCCGTTGCTGAGCTTGCCTGTGGTGGTCATCTCTTTCCAGAAGGCATCATTCAGCAACTTCCGTTCATAGTATTCATTGTCCCATTTTAGGATGTCCTCAATACTGGTAAAGATGCCGCCATCTCCTATCATGTCTAAGGTAGTCATACTGATCTGGTAGCCACCATCCGTTGTTGGGGCATAGCCCGAAGCTCGATTTTTGACGATGGCCTGGTGATCATTGTGAAAGTGGGTAGCGGTCATCCCCAAGGGCTCAAAGATCTCTGCTTGTGCAAATTGGGCCATATTCTTCCCGGAAACCTTGTTCACCAATTGCCCCAATAGCCAGTAACCGGAGTTGCTATACGTGAATTCGCTTCCCGGCTCAAAATTCAGATCGGTCTGGTTGACCAGCCACCGCATGATCTCCTGGTCGGTATAGAAATCGTCCTCGCTCATCCCTCTCAAATAGGAGATCTGTAAATAATCTCGAATTCCACTGGTATGATTCATCAGTTGCCGGATGGTGATCCGGTCTGCATAATCCGGAAATTCAGGAAAGTGTTTACTTAAAGGATCTTCCAGACTAAGCTTTCCTTGTTGCGCGAGCAACACTACACAGGCGGCAGTGAATTGCTTGGAGGTCGAACCAATTCGAAACACAGATTGGGTGTCATTGGGAATGTCGTATTCCATGTTAGCCAGTCCGTATCCCTTACCATAGACCAATTGTCCATCTTTAAAAACGCCCAATGAAGCTCCGGGGGACTGCGGGCTGATCAATGTGGTAAATACTTCGTCAATGGCTTTTGCTTCAGCAATTTGCCCAGAGCAAGGGATTGAAAGGACAATCAATCCCAAGGCTAGTAGAAGTGTTTTCATAGGGTTGGTGAAAATGGTTAGTTCGCTAGTTAGCATCTCAAAGGTGGTGACAAAAGATAAATTTAGGTAAACCATTTGCCTTTACCAATGAAAACAAGGGTATTGGTCAAATAAACAAGATGCAGGATTAGGAGAGAAACCTGGTTTTTTCAATGCTTTCAATGAAGATCTGACTGGGCTTTTCGCTTAAGAAACTGGAATAATCTGTTGCAAACCAGTTCTCAAAATAGAAATGATGGGTGTAGTCTTTACCATCGATAATTTTCTACCCTCTAAGCAGCCCCCTTTTCAGAAATAAAATCTTGTTCGTTGGTTTATCGGGATGAAATATTAATTGATTCCTACTTACTTCTTTTTCAGTTGCAACCTTAATCAAGAGATCATAACTCTCATCTGAAAATTCTAAGAGCGACTGAATTATTTCTTTCATTTTTCTTGGAGAAGATTTTGTTTTAATTGATCTCGGCTTTTATGGCTTGCCTCCCGACAGCTGTCGGCACTTGCAAGTGTATTGCGTTTAACTTAAACGTCTTTACAAGTTAAAGATTTATCGCCTTATTCTTATGCGACTTCCTGTAACCCGCAAAATCTTGTATGCGTTGTTACTGCAAGTATTTGTTACACAGGCTTTGGCCTTTTGGAAACAATCATTCGATTCAGTCTCAAAGGATCATTTTTCCCTCATGATACCTTAATTACCAAACCTGGTCAGTCTACTTGGGAAAGTGATTGGGAGAGGAATTGTGATGGAGCGCCTAAACAGCCTAGTGTTTGCAGAAAATAAACAGAATTCCACTTATCTAAGCAGAAGACAGTTTTATCGAAAGATACGTGCTATTGGGCTAATTGTTTTCAAAAAGCCTTGTAGCCTCTTTAACTTCAGTTAAGAACAAATATGGGTTAAATCTGTTGAAAATCACAATTTCTAAAATTAGTGACCTATGAAATATTTTTATCACAACAAGTTCACTTGCTCCCTAATATCGGTATTATTTACGTTTATAACTGCAGGTGCAATTGCTCAAAAAGAGAAACCAAATGTTGTTATCATGCTTGCTGACAACATGGGTTATGGTGATTTAGGGGTTTATGGAGGTGGTGAAATACGGGGAATGCCAACTCCAAATGTTGATCAAATTGCCAAGGAAGGCTTCCAGTTAACACAGTTTTTTGTAGAGCCAGGGTGTACTCCAAGTCGTGCAGCGCTAATGACAGGGAGGTATTCCACTAGGTCGGGATTAAATAGCATTATCGTGGCTGGTACTCCAAGTACCCTACAGGATAGTGAATTGACCATGGCTGAGATGTTTAAATCTAAAGGATATGCCACTGGTATGGTGGGTAAATGGCATTTAGGTCAAGAAACGCAAAGCCTCCCTACCAATCAAGGGTTTGATGAATACCATGTAGGTATACTCGAAACAACGGATGGCACACTTTACCCAGAGACAATGAGAAGGTCCAGACTTCCTGAGGAGTTTATACAAAACGCACAGCCCTACATATGGGAGTCTCAAGAAGGAACAAACGAATTAAAAAAGGTGCGGGCTTACGATTTAGAATACCGCAGGCAAATCGAAAAGGACATTGCCGATGCTTCTGTAAAGTATATAGAAAAACAAGCCAAATCAAAAACACCATTTTTTTTATATGTGGGTTGGTCTCATGTACATTACCCCGGGCTTTCGCATCCGGATTTTGTGGGTAAATCGAGTTCAGGTCCATACGGTGATATGGTAATGGAACTGGACTACAGGACCGGTCAAGTTATGAATGCTATTAAAGATGCAGGTATTGAAAACAATACGATTGTCATATGGCTTTCTGACAATGGACCTGTACAAGCGCAAGGAACAAATGGGGACTTTATGGGTAGTTCTGCTGGGCCTTGGCGAGGTGAAATTGGGGATGCGCTTGAAGGATCTCTCAGGGTTCCTGGAATAATTAAATGGCCAAATAAAATTAAACCGTCTGTGAGTAATGGCATGGTATCTATTCATGATTTTATGCCTTCACTTGCTGCTGTTATTGGTGCAGATATGCCTCAAGATAGAGCTATTGACGGGGTAAATCAAATGGGGTTGTTTATGGGTCAAAATAAATCAGCTAGGGAAAGTTTAATCACTTTCATTGATGGTGAAGTGGCTGCAGTACGTTGGAAACACTGGAGAATCTACCCCAGACAGTTCACAAACTCTGACGGTACACCAAGCCAATATGGGATTGGGGCCTATCGTGTGGACGGTGTGGGTTACCCTGCAATTTATAACATAAAACAAGATCCTCGGGAGCAATGGAATCAAGTGGGCTTTGTAGCCTGGGTCATTGCTCCATATTTGAAAACCGTGTCTGAATATTATAAAACGCTCCAGCAATATCCGAACCCCAAACCATTGTCTATGACCAGGTTTGGAAATCGAAATTGAGTTGCACTGTGACAACTAGATCAAACGGGAAATCCTATGATACTTTTTAGACATCATAAGCGATGAATTCTTACAGTATAAATACGTGTTTGCTGGCTATAAGATGCCTAGTAATACTTACTGTATTTTTAAATCTTTCCAGTACAGTGGCGCAGCAAGCCTCTGCTTTTCAGGCTGGTCATTATTATCCGGGCCTTATCAATACAAGAGACATGGCCCAACCGCCTTCTTCTGGCTTGTTTATTTTGTGGTATAACTTTTATGCTTCCAGTTCGGCATACTTTGACCAAAATGGTAACAAATTCGATGGCATTAGTTTAAGCGATCTCAATCCTGTCTTACCTGATATAAATGCATCAACTAAATTAAATGGATTTGGTAGTGCACCCGTAATTGCTTGGGCCTCTCCTAAAATAAAACTGCTTGGAGATGCCCGCTACATTGTTGGAATAGCTCCTAATTATGTAAGTGCAGATGTGTCCCTTTTAACAGAGGGGCCAGGAAACGTTTTGGGTGTGCCTTTAAGTAATGAAAGTACGGCAAAAGTTTCAGGGTTTGGGGATTTTATTTTTATTCCTTTTGGATTGAGTTGGGGCGGTCAAAAAATGGATGTCACAACGGCATATACCATTTATGCCCCAACAGGTAGATACACGACCGGAGCATCGGATAATATAGGTTTAGGGTATTGGACCCATCAAATGCAGGGCTTCGGATATTACTATCCAATTGAAGATAAATCTAGTACCATCATGTTAGGCCTAACCTATGAGGCCAATTCAAAAATTAAGGATAGTGATGTGCGTCCTGGATCTCGTTTTACTTTGGAGTATGGTTTAAGTCAATTTTTATCCGAAAAACTGGAAGTGGGTATTGCAGGGGCTCACAACTGGCAAGTAACCGAAGATACAGGTGAAGATGTGTTTTGGAATACCGCTAATTTTGATCGTAAAAGCTCATTGTTTTTTAATGTAGGATACTGGCCTATTGCACAGCGATTAAATATAAATTTCAAATATGGTTTTGATTATGGATTGCGCCAGCGGTTTAAGAATAACATGGTTGTGCTAAACCTTCTTTTTAATCCTAACCTTCTGGTTTCCAAAAATTAATGTGATGGGAGGTGCGTGTTGTGATGCTAAAATTATTTGAAACGAAAATGCGGCTAAGTTTACTTCTGCTAGCCTTCCCATTTATGATCTGTCATGGTCAAAATATTGAAATGATAGATAGTTTAAGCACTTCTATTATTCAAAATGTATACATGGAAAGTCCTGATGAGGTGAGTTCAGATAGCTCCCAGGCTAAAAAGAAGTCGTCATTAAAGGCATATCCTTATGTGTTTTACACCCCGGAGTCCAAATTAGCTTTTGGAGCTGGTGGTATTTATATTTTTTACACAGGGCAATCTCAAAACTTAAAACCTTCAAAAATAGGTTTTGGCGGATACTATTCTACCAATAAACAATACAAGATTAGTATGAATAATGTCTACTATTTCCTTGAGAATAAGCTGTATTTCGAATTGCCTTTAAGTTATGGCTACTTTATAAATAAATTTTGGGGAATTGGAAATGATGTTCCGGATAGCGACACTACTAATTACGCCCAGCAAACCTTTTCGGCCACCCTAACAATTCAGGTGCCACCTGAATTATTTTCTGCAGATAGAACAGGTATTATTGTGGATTATGATAATACAACTATAAGAGATAGGATGGGGAATCCACAGTTAGAAGATCCTTCAGTAATCGGGGCCAACGGTGGCCAATTGATTGGTCTAGGAACGGATTTATTATGGGACAAGAGAGACCATCTCTTCTACCCCACAGAAGGTAACTATCAATATTTTAGAGCGATCGTTTACCCCGAGTGGAGTGATTTTGTTTTTGCACAGTTTCAGCTAGATGCTCGTGTCTATTATAAAACCAATAAGAGAGGTGTTTTGGCAGGGAATTTTTATTTAGAATCTGTGGTTGGTGATGCCCCGTTTTACAAGTTGCCCTCTATTGGAGGTGTACAGATGCGAGGCTATTTTTATGGCCGCTACAGGGATAATTTCTTTTCAATGATTCAGCTAGAGCATCGGCAATTCTTTGCCGAGCGATGGGGGTTTGTGGTTTTTGGAACATTAGGGAACGTGGCAGAAGATATTTTAAAGTTTGATTTTTCTAACTTGAAATACAGTCTTGGCACAGGGCTTAGATTTAAATTTAATAAGGAGGAGAGTGTTAATCTAAGGGCTGATTTGGGGATTGGTATTGATGGAAGTACTGGGATCTATTTTGGTATTGAAGAAGCTTTCTAGAAGGCTGGGAGGTATGGTGTTTAGTGGATAGCTAGGTAATTTTAACTATAAGTAAATGTTAATCAGCTATTTAATATATGTGAAGTACATTATACATGATTTAAAACTTAAAAAATGATCAGATGAAAAAGCGAAGTATTTATTTAGTGTTGGCCCTTTGGGTTGTTTGTGCCTCAAGGCTAATGGCTCAGGCTGATTCTGCTGAAACAGCCTCTAGTGATTTGGCAAACAAAATTCAAAATCCCATAGCCAGTCTCATCAGTATTCCTTTTCAAAATAACCTAGACTTTAATGTAGGCCCTTTTGACAGAAACCGTAATACATTGAATATTCAACCAGTAGTACCTTTTTCGCTCGGTGAAAAATACAATCTTATCACAAGAACAATTATTCCCATTTCATCACTACCTGTTGGTATGGATGATCGTTCTACTGGCATCGGGGATATCAATTTAAGTCTGTTTCTAACCTCAGCTAAGCCCAAGAAATTAATCACCGGTTATGGTGTAGCCATAGGCATACCTACTGGGAAGACAGGCATAGGCCTAGAAAAGTGGACCGCTGGGCCATCATTCATTGCGCTCACCCAACAAAATGGCTGGACCATTGGTGCTTTAGTACAAAACACATGGGATTTTGCAGGCTCTGATGATGTAGTGTCTGATGTGAATTTTTT
>NZ_MQUB01000003.1 GCF_002943755.1 Aureitalea marina | reverse complement strand
GACGGCTTTAAACTACTATCGTAGATAGCAATCGATACGATACCCGTTATTGGTTGGAGGGCGTTTCCTGGGGGCCGAACCGCTTGCTGACGAGAATTTCAAGACCAAGCACTACCTGAAAATGTGCCAGGATTTTGCCCGTCAGGTTGTTTTACCGGCTGAGGACAAGAAAGAGGAAGTTTTGTTCATGAATCGCGCTGTGAATCACTTCGCCAAGAACGATACTTTCGAAGAGACGCAGTTCATGAACGACGTGATCGAAAATCCGGATCTTATCCCGGAATTCCGTCATTTTAAAACGGAACAGGGCTCCTAAGTACAAGATCGAGGATCTGACGACCTTCCCCATCGCCAATACAGCCCGTGACCGCTGCCCGAAAGAAGATTCGCAACACCATCGAGTTGGATACCAATATCCAGATCAAGATGGATTTCATCAACCCGGAGAGTGCAGAGCGCTTCGTTGAAAAAGGTTGGGACGAAGAAAAACAGATGTACTACTACCTGGTCTATTTCAACCAGGAGCGCAAGAGCTAAATTCGGTTTGCTTGTAACAATTCCGGGCAGGATCGTCATATTTCCAGCTAATCACCAAAATCCATTCTGTGGAACACATCCTGACGATCAACAACCTGACCAAGCGATTTGGTCCCATCACGGCAGTCGATAATCTTTCCTTCACCATAGAAAAAGGCAACGTCTATGGGATACTTGGACCAAACGGGAGTGGTAAGTCCACCACCTAGGTATCGTGCTCAATGTAGTCAACCGGACGGCCGGGGAATTTTCCTGGT
The DNA here is from genome assembly GCF_002943755.1 of Aureitalea marina. Lineage (NCBI taxonomy): Bacteria > Pseudomonadati > Bacteroidota > Flavobacteriia > Flavobacteriales > Flavobacteriaceae > Aureitalea > Aureitalea marina. Next base: position 11,407 of record NZ_MQUB01000003.1, on the reverse strand, counting down.
TTGATGGTGCCATGGACACACACGAAGCATTAAAACGTGTTGGAGCCATTATTGAACGGCCCAATTTCTATCCCTATATGACGGCGGTACAAAACCTGGAATTGGTCTGCAAGATCAAAGGGGTGGACACGGATAAGGTCGATGAAAATTGGAAGCTGTGGGTTTGCTGGATCGTAAGGACAGTAAATTCAGAACCTTTTCGCTGGGGATGAAACAACGTCTGGCCATTGCGTCTGCCTTGCTGAACGACCCGGAGATACTGATCCTGGACGAACCCACAAACGGATTGGACCCACAGGGGATTCATCAGATCCGTCAGATCATCAAAGAAATCGCTGCTCAGGGTACCACCATATTACTTGCTTCACACCTGTTGGAACGAAGTTGAAAAGGTGTGTACCCATGTGGTCATTCTTAGAAAAGGAGCCAGTTTGTATAGCGGCCGGGTAGATGGTATGAACGCCAGTCATGGCTTCTTTATCCTGGAATCGAACGATATGGAGCAGTTGAAGGCCACCTTGGAAAGTTTGCCTTCCATCGATAAGATCAAATCCGAAGGAGAACAGTTAGTTGCTTACCTGAACCAGCCCATGGATGCCACAGAACTGAACCAACTGATGCATCAGAAAGGCATTGTCCTTTCACATCTGGTCAAACGAAAAGAAAGCCTGGAAGAGCAATTCCTGGAGATCACCAACAACCTAAATTAAGCCATCATGTTACGACTTTAAGTATAGAAGTACAAAAGCTTCGATACAATAAATCGGCCGAGTGATCTCTATTGTCTACTTCGTGCTGATCACCTTTATTGCCCTTATCGCCTCTATTGAATTCAATTTTGGGGATATCAATTTCCGTGTTGCAGACCAGGGAATTTTCAATTTTCCATTCATCTGGCACTCAATACGTATATAGCAGCCATACTAAAAATATTCCTGGCCATTGTCATCGTTTCCATGATGGCCAATGAGTACAGTTACCGGACCCTAAAACAGAACCTGATCGATGGGATCTCGAAAAGGAGTTCGTTTTGTCCAAATTCATAACTGTTGTAGGTTTCGCAGCCGGTATCCACTGTCTTTGTGTTTGTGGTTTCCATGATACTGGGATTGTCCTTTTCAGATTATATGGAGATCGGCATCATCTTTAGTGACCTGGAATACCTTTTGGCTTATTTTATCAAATTAGTTGGATTCTTCTCCTTCTGTCTTTTCCTGGGAGTGCTGGTTAAGCGATCGGCATATGCTATCGGATTCCTGGTGATCTGGTGGTTAGCTGAGGGCTTACTATACTTACTGATGAAATGGCGTTTCTTTAGGGATACGGATATAGCCGAAAACGTGATGCAGTTCTTCCCATTGACTTCAATGTCTAACCTGATCATCGAACCAGCTACCCGACTGGGAGCCGTCCAGAGCGCGGCCAGTCAGTTAGGTGAAAATCTGGATAAGGACTATGAGGTAGGGATCTTACCACTGCTGATCGTCTCTGCATGGATCTTCCTATTTGTTTATTGGTCCTTCCTGATACTGAAGCGCAGGGACTTGTAAAATTAGATCGGTCCTATCCGCATTGCTGGCTAAATTCGATATATTTAGCCTCCTATGCGCCTAGCTGGAATTTTTGCCACTATCCTATTGCTAATCCCACTGACCATGAGGGGTCAGCAAGTCGAGTTATTTACCCAACACAACGGTAATTATGACTATTTAGCGTTTGGGAACACCTTAAACCCAGCTGAAAATAGTGATGGCATATGCGAGATCCTGACCGAGAGCTCGGCCAATTTCTCCCTGCTTGCAGGGCAATCCATCATTGCTGCCTATCTGTATTGGGCCGGATCAGGAACCGGGGATTTTGAAGTAGAGCTGAACGGTATACCTATTGAAGCTGAGCGTCAGTTCTCATTTAATTTTGATAGCCAGGGAACGAACTATGAATTCTTCGGGGCCATGGCCGAAATTACCACTTTGTTGCAGGAGTCGGACACCAACGACTATTTGTTCACTGAACTGGACCTGACCGACGTGATCGAGCCCTTTTGCGCTAACCAAACCAACTTCGGAGGATGGTCGGTAACAGTAGTCTATGAAGATCTTGGGCTGCCGTTGAACCAAGTGGCCATATTTGATGGCTTCGAGGCCGTATCAGGAGGAAATACCACCTTGAACATCGAACTAAATAACCTGGATGTCCTGGACAATATCGGGGCCAAGATCGGTTTCCTGGCCTGGGAAGGAGATTCCGGCCTTGCCGTGGATGAGACGCTCAGGATCAATGGGGCCATTTTGAGTAATCCCCCTTTGAACCCTGCCAATAACGCATTTAATGGGACAAACTCATTCACCAACTCCTCTGAACTTTACAACATGGACATCGATGTGTACAGCATCGAGAATAATATCGACCCCGGAGATACCCAGGCATTGATACAACTTACCTCTGGCCAGGACCTGGTACTGATCAATAATATAGTGACGGTGCTCAACACAGAATTGCCTGATGCAACAATCGAGATCTCACTGCGGGATCCCATCGTTTGTGGAGATACAGATTTCACCTTGGACTATACCGTATTTAACCTGAACAGTACGGGAGAACTAGTGGCAAAACTCCTATTGCTTTTTACATTGACGATGTCTTAGTCGGCCGGCTCAGACATCGTCAATGTAAAAAGCAATAGGAGTTTTTGCCACTAGTTCTCCCGTACTGTTCAGGTTAAATACGGTATAGTCCAAGGTGAAATCTGTATCTCCACAAACGATGGGATCCCGCAGTGAGATCTCGATTGTTGCATCAGGCAATTCTGTGTTGAGCACCGTCACTATATTATTGATCAGTACCAGGTCCTGGCCAGAGGTAAGTTGTATCAATGCCTGGGTATCTCCGGGGTCGATATTATTCTCGATGCTGTACACATCGATGTCCATGTTGTAAAGTTCAGAGGAGTTGGTGAATGAGTTTGTCCCATTAAATGCGTTATTGGCAGGGTTCAAAGGGGGATTACTCAAAATGGCCCCATTGATCCTGAGCGTCTCATCCACGGCAAGGCCGGAATCTCCTTCCCAGGCCAGGAAACCGATCTTGGCCCCGATATTGTCCAGGACATCCAGGTTATTTAGTTCGATGTTCAAGGTGGTATTTCCTCCTGATACGGCCTCGAAGCCATCAAATATGGCCACTTGGTTCAACGGCAGCCCAAGATCTTCATAGACTACTGTTACCGACCATCCTCCGAAGTTGGTTTGGTTAGCGCAAAAGGGCTCGATCACGTCGGTCAGGTCCAGTTCAGTGAACAAATAGTCGTTGGTGTCCGACTCCTGCAACAAAGTGGTAATTTCGGCCATGGCCCCGAAGAATTCATAGTTCGTTCCCTGGCTATCAAAATTAAATGAGAACTGACGCTCAGCTTCAATAGGTATACCGTTCAGCTCTACTTCAAAATCCCCGGTTCCTGATCCGGCCCAATACAGATAGGCAGCAATGATGGATTGCCCTGCAAGCAGGGAGAAATTGGCCGAGCTCTCGGTCAGGATCTCGCATATGCCATCACTATTTTCAGCTGGGTTTAAGGTGTTCCCAAACGCTAAATAGTCATAATTACCGTTGTGTTGGGTAAATAACTCGACTTGCTGACCCCTCATGGTCAGTGGGATTAGCAATAGGATAGTGGCAAAAATTCCAGCTAGGCGCATAGGAGGCTAAATATATCGAATTTAGCCAGCAATGCGGATAGGACCGATCTAATTTTACAAGTCCCTGCGCTTCAGTATCAGGAAGGACCAATAAACAAATAGGAAGATCCATGCAGAGACGATCAGCAGTGGTAAGATCCCTACCTCATAGTCCTTATCCAGATTTTCACCTAACTGACTGGCCGCGCTCTGGACGGCTCCCAGTCGGGTAGCTGGTTCGATGATCAGGTTAGACATTGAAGTCAATGGGAAGAACTGCATCACGTTTTCGGCTATATCCGTATCCCTAAAGAAACGCCATTTCATCAGTAAGTATAGTAAGCCCTCAGCTAACCACCAGATCACCAGGAATCCGATAGCATATGCCGATCGCTTAACCAGCACTCCCAGGAAAAGACAGAAGGAGAAGAATCCAACTAATTTGATAAAATAAGCCAAAAGGTATTCCAGGTCACTAAAGATGATGCCGATCTCCATATAATCTGAAAAGGACAATCCCAGTATCATGGAAACCACAAACACAAAGACAGTGGATACGGCTGCGAAACCTACAACAGTTATGAATTTGGACAAAACGAACTCCTTTTTCGAGATCCCATCGATCAGGTTCTGTTTTAGGGTCCGGTAACTGTACTCATTGGCCATCATGGAAACGATGACAATGGCCAGGAATATTTTTAGTATGGCTGCTATATACGTATTGAAGTGCCAGATGAATGGAAAATTGAAAATTCCCTGGTCTGCAACACGGAAATTGATATCCCCAAAATTGAATTCAATAGAGGCGATAAGGGCAATAAAGGTGATCAGCACGAAGTAGACAATAGAGATCACTCGGGCCGATTTATTGTATCGAAGCTTTTGTACTTCTATACTTAAAAGTCGTAACATGATGGCTTAATTTAGGTTGTTGGTGATCTCCAGGAATTGCTCTTCCAGGCTTTCTTTTCGTTTGACCAGATGTGAAAGGACAATGCCTTTCTGATGCATCAGTTGGTTCAGTTCTGTGGCATCCATGGGCTGGTTCAGGTAAGCAACTAACTGTTCTCCTTCGGATTTGATCTTATCGATGGAAGGCAAACTTTCCAAGGTGGCCTTCAACTGCTCCATATCGTTCGATTCCAGGATAAAGAAGCCATGACTGGCGTTCATACCATCTACCCGGCCGCTATACAAACTGGCTCCTTTTCTAAGAATGACCACATGGGTACACACCTTTTCAACTTCGTCCAACAGGTGTGAAGCAAGTAATATGGTGGTACCCTGAGCAGCGATTTCTTTGATGATCTGACGGATCTGATGAATCCCCTGTGGGTCCAATCCGTTTGTGGGTTCGTCCAGGATCAGTATCTCCGGGTCGTTCAGCAAGGCAGACGCAATGGCCAGACGTTGTTTCATCCCCAGCGAAAAGGTTCTGAATTTACTGTCCTTACGATCCAGCAAACCCACAGCTTCCAATTTTTCATCGACCTTATCCGTGTCCACCCCTTTGATCTTGCAGACCAATTCCAGGTTTTGTACCGCCGTCATATAGGGATAGAAATTGGGCCGTTCAATAATGGCTCCAACACGTTTTAATGCTTCGTGTGTGTCCATGGCACCATCAAACCAGGAAAATTCCCCGGCCGTCCGGTTGACTACATTGAGCACGATACCTAGGGTGGTGGACTTACCACTCCCGTTTGGTCCAAGTATCCCATAGACGTTGCCTTTTTCTATGGTGAAGGAAAGATTATCGACTGCCGTGATGGGACCAAATCGCTTGGTCAGGTTGTTGATCGTCAGGATGTGTTCCACAGAATGGATTTTGGTGATTAGCTGGAAATATGACGATCCTGCCCCGGAATTGTTACAAGCAAACCGAATTTAGCTCTTGCGCTCCTGGTTGAAATAGACCAGGTAGTAGTACATCTGTTTTTCTTCGTCCCAACCTTTTTCAACGAAGCGCTCTGCACTCTCCGGGTTGATGAAATCCATCTTGATCTGGATATTGGTATCCAACTCGATGGTGTTGCGAATCTTCTTTCGGGCAGCGGTCACGGCTGTATTGGCGATGGGGAAGGTCGTCAGATCCTCGATCTTGTACTTAGGAGCCTGTTCCGTTTTAAAATGACGGAATTCCGGGATAAGATCCGGATTTTCGATCACGTCGTTCATGAACTGCGTCTCTTCGAAAGTATCGTTCTTGGCGAAGTGATTCACAGCGCGATTCATGAACAAAACTTCCTCTTTCTTGTCCTCAGCCGGTAAAACAACCTGACGGGCAAAATCCTGGCACATTTTCAGGTAGTGCTTGGTCTTGAAATTCTCGTCAGCAAGCGGTTCGGCCCCAGGAAACGCTCCAACCAATAACGGGTATCGTATCGATTGCTATCTACTGATAGTAGTTTAAAGCCGTCTTCACCATCCACGTTCAGGATAAGGGCTCCTTTATCTAGTTTACTGAGGTTTATCCCTTGTTCCAAGCGGGGTACCAATTGAGTCTCACCCTGGTCAAATTGCAGAAAATCCTGGGTCAACTCCGATTTGAAGATCCCGATTCCATCAACTTTCTCATTGTCGTGCACGATTCCCTCAAGGTAGGTCACGTAGACCTCTCCACCTTTGATGTGCGGATGATCAGATTGTTCGTATAGACAACGGGTGATATCCTGGGCGATATTGGTAAAATTCTCCTGTTTTGCGAAAGCCCGTTTAACGAGTTGTTGGAGGGTGTGAAACTCCAGATCCACCTCGTGAGCAAAACGGAGGTAGTCCTCATCTTTTTCGCGAAAGGGTTTAAAGAAATATTCCTTCAATAAGGCGTGGAGTTCGTCATTCATCTGGCAGGGTGTGGCGGAAAGAAAAAGTCCTTCAGCCCGACTCTTGTTTCCAACCCGATGGATGGACAACTGGTCGATTTGGGTACTGTAAAGATTGATCACTTAGTGAATGGTGTATTTGTGGTTAGTCGTGGATGGAAATCCTAGTTCCAGTTTTGGTCAAAATCCAGGTCCTGATAATCGTCCGTATCATAGTCCCGGTCCAGGGCATCCTGGGAGCCTGATTCCGGTTCGGCGATGAACTCTTTTTCGGGTGCCTCTTCCGGAATATGCCCGTGAGCAAAGATGAGGTTGGGATAGGTGCGACCCTCTTCGATCTCTGCGATCTCTGCCAGCTCGACTAGAAAAGTCCACATGTTTAAAAAGTCATACACATAGATCAAGCGCGGACTTTGCTCATTGACCACATCTTCCAGGAAGGTCTCGTTCATCACTTTGATCTCCCCAGGAACTTCACTCATGTCGAACATCGGGATCTCTTCACCTTGTACCCATTCGGGATCGCTGAGGTAAAATGAAGCCATTTCCTGACCGCCAAAACCAAAGCTTTGCACGATCACATTGTGAAGGTCCTCCAGGGTATCCTCCGCATTGATCTCCAGGTCGCGAAAGACATCTTCGTGAGTATCCAGAATTACGCGAAATCGATATATCATCTCCATCTTCAATTAGGGTGCAAATATACTTTAAGCCAGGCTTATTTTGAGTACCTGTGCAGGGAAAAAGTCATGGCAGCCAACAACAAGAATGCAAAGACCTGGTGGAGCACACCCAACCAGACTGGAACCTGCATCAGAAGGGTTAGTACACCTAGAACGAATTGTATAAATACCAAACCAAGGAGGACATTCAGACCTCGACTTTGGAATGTCGTCATGACTCGTTTCTTTCCTTTTAACCAAATCGCGATGATAATTCCCACAACAGCGTAAGCCATGTATCGGTGCACAAATTGCACACCACTCTTACCTTCTACGAAATTCTTCCATACCGGATCCTGCTCTATGGTCACTGTTTCGTGTATCCATTTGCCATCGCTCATCTTGGGCCAGTGATTGTGGATCCAACCGGCGTCCAGGCCGGCCACAAAGGCTCCCCACACGATCTGCACCAGTAACAGCGCCAGACCCCAGCGGATCAGTTTACGCATGGAGCGATCAATTGGTTTTTTGTCCGGGAAGATCAGATCAAGGGCAACCCAGAGGGTGTAAGCAAAGGTAATGAAGGCAGTAGTCAGGTGCATGGCGAGTCGATAGTGACTGACATCCGGTCGATCTACCAAGCCGCTTTTTACCATATACCAACCCAGGAAACCTTGAAAACCACCTAAAAAAAGTAGAACCAAACATTTGCGGATAGTCGCTTTACTGAGTTGCTTACGCACCAGGAAATAAAGGAATGGTATAATGAAAACCACGCCGATCAGTCGTCCGATCACTCGGTGTATCCACTCCCAGAAATAGATCTGTTTGAAGTCCTCCAGCGTGAAATTAAAGTTGATCTTTTGAAATTCCGGGTACTGCTGATACAGTTCAAAGGCAGCCTGCCACTCGGCCTCATTCATGGGAGGAATGGTGCCCGTGATGAGATTGTAGTCGGACATGGAAAGACCCGAATGTGTTAAACGGGTTATTCCGCCAACTATGACCATGGTGAAGATTAGCGCGCAGCCCGCTAACAGCCAATAGATAACTCCTTTGTGATCCTTCATGATGATTAAACCGGTTTTAAACCTAGGCTGGCTGCCCTTTCCAGCATGAATTGATATGCCGCCTGATGCTCGTTGGGAATCTGTCCTTCGAGTATGGCTTCTTTTATAGCTTCTTTTATGATCCCAATCTCCCGGGAGGGTCCTATGCCAAAAGTGGCCATGATTTCTTCCCCGCTGACCGGTGGTTGAAAGTTTCGGATATGGTCTCGCTCTTCTACCTCGACGATCTTCTCCCGGACACGTTTGAAATTCTGGTGATAACGCTTAAATCGTTTCGGATTTTTGGTTGTGATATCTGCCTCGCATAGTGTCATCAGATCGTCTACGTGGTCACCCGCATCAAAAACCAGCCTGCGAACGGCACTATCGGTTACATCAGATGCCAAAACGATCGGACGGGAACTCATGGTCACCATCTTTTGCACAAACTTCATTTTCTCGTTCAGCGGCATCTTCAAGCGCTTGAAGAGTTTGTAAACCATCTTCCCGCCAACAAATTCGTGCCCGTGGAAGGTCCAGCCGATCTTCTTATCGAAGCGTTTGGTCGGTGCCTTGCCAATATCGTGCAATAGTGCTGCCCATCGGAGCCAGAGGTCATCTGAGGTAGCCGCCAGGTTATCCACCACTTCCAGGGTATGCCAGAAATTGTCCTTGTGGCGCTGACCTTCCATTTCCTCTATCCCTTCCAAGGCGGACAGCTCTGGAAATATCTCCGGTAACAGCCCGGTTTTATGCAGGATAGCAAAACCCACAGAAGGTTTATCTGTAGCCAGGATCTTATTGATCTCATCGACTATGCGTTCCTTGGATACGATCCGTATCCGTTCCGCATTCCGGCCGATGGCCTCCAGGGAAGTTTCTTCTATGGTAAAACCCAGCTGTGTAGCAAAACGGATGGCCCTGAGCATTCTTAGCGGGTCGTCGCTGTAGGTGGTATCCGGGTCCAGTGGCGTACGGATCAGTTTGTTCTCCAGATCCGTCATCCCTCCAAATGGGTCCAGTAATTCCCCGAAATTGTCCGGATTCAAACTAATGGCCAGCGCATTTATGGTAAAATCCCGCCTATTCTGATCATCCTCCAGGGTCCCGTTTTCCACCGCCGGATTTCGACTATCCTTGCGATAGGATTCCTTGCGGGCGCCCACAAATTCCAATTCCAGGTCACCGGCCTTGATCATGGCCGTGCCATAATTCTTAAAAATGGTCACTTTGGGTTTTCCAGAAAGTTTGGAAGAGACCTTCTTGGCCAGGTCGATCCCGCTTCCAATGGCCACTATATCAATATCCTTGTGCGTACCTCGGTCCAGGAAGAAATCCCGTACAAATCCACCGATAACATAAGCATCCAGACGAAGCTCGCTGGCCGCGGAAGAAATATCCTTGAAGACAGGATGATGGATCGCTTTGGGATATGTTTTTGCCATTTGCTTTTGCTTTTGCAAAGGTACGACTACCCCAGTCTACAATCAAGCAAGTAGCCTTTATTTTAGTACGCCCACAGTAGCAAATTGCATATACTTCATATCGGCGGCTCCTCCCAGCATCAGTAGATTCATCAGACGTGGTTTAAGCGATTTACTGGCGTTGATACCTTTTTGCTCGAAAACCTCATATCCTTGATCTTCGAATAACTGGACCATGCTTTTTTGGGTAAACCAACGCAGGTGGGTTCGGTCCATGATCCCTTCATCCTCATGCTTCCATTCGCCTTGGAACAAGAGCTTGAAAAAAGACCTGAAATAACGCATGTTTGGGATGGAACTGATGACCCGTCCACCGGGTTTAAGTTTAGCCTTAAATGATCTCAGAACCGAGTATGGGTCTACCAGATGTTCCAGCACGTCGTTACAATAGATCACGTCAAAATAGTTATCGGGTAGTTGAGCGATGGCGTCCTCGACTGTGGCCGTATAAACCTTGTCAAGTTGTTCACTGGCCAGGTCGGCGAACTCTTTCATGGGTTCTATCCCCTGTACCTCGGCACCGGTCTTTTCTTTGACCATACGACCAAAATTCCCGTTGCTGCATCCTACGTCCAATACGTGTTCCACCTGGGCTGGCAAGAATTCCAACATTTCTTCCCGCTCGTTTTCGTAATAGTCGCGTGGCTTACTTTCGTAATCCATCCCGGTTGTCTTGCTCATAGGCTTAGCTTCTTATCACTTTGACGGTTCCGTCATTTTTAATTTTTATGATGGAGGAGGACCTCTTATTCACCTTGTCTCGATTCCAATTGACCACATAATCAACTCCCTGCACAATGGCCTTGTCAATATCCTTGAATTTAGCCGGTGTAGGCGCTCCGCTGAGGTTGGCTGAGGTCGAGACCAGTGGTTTTTTCAAGCGTTTGATCAGTTCTCCGCAAAAGGTATCTCGAACCACCCTGATGGCCAAGCTGTTGTCTGCAGCGACCAGGTTTTCGGCCACACGAATTGGATCATCATAGACAACTGTAGTAGGTTTATTGGCGTATTTCAGAACGTCGTATGCCATTTCCGGTACCTGGTTCAAATACTGGGAGAGCATGCGAAAGTCATTGACCAAGCAGATCATGGCCTTGTCCCCAGGCCTTTTTTTGAGTTCGAAGATACGGTCGACAGCCGTCGCATGGGTTGCATCACAGCCAATGCCCAACTGGTATCAGTTGGATAGAGAATGATCCCCCGGATTTCAGTGTTTTTAAGGCTTTGTCAATTTCTGCTTGCATCCTTCGTTCGTGCCGTTTGTTTATTCTTTAGTGAATTTTTGAGTGATCCGCCCCTTAATAGGGTTGGTAATAAATACCATTTTTTGGTTTGATCAGACAGACCAGGATCAGATACAAATTGATCATCAACGCATAGGCCCATCCTCGGTTCTTACGGACCACATAGAGATAGGAAATATACGCTTCTTTGTCTATTTCCCGGGAACGGCCAATACTAACGCCCTGATAATGCAATATCCTGGCACCGGGATGCAGCACACACTGTTTGCCGATCTTCCTGAGGCGATGGCCCAGGTCCATTTCTTCAAAATAAAGGAACACATTGGTGTCAAATCCTCCTATAGCGTCAAAATCTGAGCTGCGGAAGAACATAAAGGCACCGTTTACCCAATTGACCACCACAGGTTGATCGTATTCCTTCTTCCGGTCCGGATAGCGCTTGGGATTAGAGGCCTGTAAAAAACCCGACCAA
>NZ_MQUB01000002.1 GCF_002943755.1 Aureitalea marina | reverse complement strand
TGCCACCTATTTTGCCCGGGAAGCCGTCAAACTTTTATCCTGACACCCCATGAAACGACTAACTACTTTAATCATGCTGACCATGAGCACCCTGTCTCAGGCACAACCAACTACCGTGAAAGAAGCCTTCCTGGAAAAATGGGAAAATTCAGCTACATATTTGCTCGATTTGGCCCGTTCCATGCCTGCCGATAAATACAGTTTTACCCTACAGAACGGCAAATGAGCTTTGCAGAGCAGTTGGTGCACATTCAAGGCAATATGCAATGGCTGGGAAGTTCTCATTTTGGGATGACGGAAACTGCTAAGGCCGCGGCAGAGGACAAGAAACAGATCATTATCGATAAATTGGAGCAGAGCTTTACAGCTGTTGGCTCTGCTGTAAAGGCATTTCCTGAAGACGAACTTGCCGAAACCGTCGATTTTTTCGCAGGTCCCAAGTCCAAATTACAAATGCTCAACCTCCTGCAGGATCACCTGACCCATCATCGCGGCCAGCTTGTAGTCTACCTGAATTTGAACGGTATTGAACCTCCCCGCTACAGTGGTTGGTAAAATTGAGCTTCGGCTGTCGGGAATTTTTACCGAATGCGTTAACTTGTTGCAAATTTCCAGCGAATGAATCTGCTGATCCTTTATGCCTTCCTCTCCATCTTGTTCTCCTTCCTGTGTTCGATCATGGAAGCTGCCCTTTTGAGCTTTACTCCTTCTTATCTGCAAATGAAAATGGCAGAGGGGAAAAAGTACGCAGCCGTATTGACCAAGTACAAGGAAAACGTAGATGAACCCCTGATCGCCATACTGACTGTAAACACCATTGCCCATACTGTTGGGGCTATCCTGGTTGGAGTACAGGCAGAAAAATTACCCTACAAGATCGATGTATACGGGATCAATATAGTGGGTTTCGTTTCGGCCATAATGACCTTTTTGATCCTGGTTGTTTCGGAGATCATTCCTAAGACCATAGGTGCCACTTATTGGAAAAAACTGGGGCGATTTACTGCCTTATCACTGAAGATCATCATTTTTCCTTTGCGCTATACCGGCATACTGTGGTTGCTTACTCGTACCACCAAGCTGATCGGGAAATCGGCTCATGTCTATACCGTTAGCCGGGAAGAATTCATCGCCATTACAGACACCGCAGAACAAGAGGGAGTCTTTGAGGAGAATGAAAGTACGGTGATCCGGAATTTACTGGTATTTAAATCCGTCCAGGCCAAAGATGTCATGACTCCTTTCCCTGTAGTCATTTCGGAAAACGAAGAGACCACTTTAGAGGATTTCTATAGCCGGAATAAAGACCTTCGTTTTTCCAGAATTCCCATTTTTCGGGAGAAAAGTCATCAGATCTCTGGTTTTGTCCTCAAAGATGATGTGCTGCAGGAGATCGTAGAGGATCATGGCAAGAAGCAATTGGCCGATATCAAGCGTGAAATTCACGTGGTAGAGGACGAAACGGCACTACCCGACCTATTCGAAAAATACATCAAACAGCGTATCCATATCTCCTTGGTGGTTGACGATTTTGGTAACACCATCGGCATAGTTACCATGGAGGATATCATTGAAACCTTACTAGGTATGGAGATCATGGACGAAAGTGATGCCGTAGAAGACATGCAGGTTCAAGCTCGCAAGAATTGGGAAATGCGAGCAAAACGCATGGGCATCGAACTACAATCCAGGGAAGAAGAGAAAGAGGATACTGAAGATGGAACGGACTAGATTTGAAACTCCACTGGGCCCTATGATACTGGAAATGGACGATTCTGGCATACAGCTGTTGGAATTTACCGAAAAATCTATCACGCCTACCAACACCTCTCCATCAGAAGAACTGCAAAAAGCAATTGAACAGATCAGGGATTATTTCGACGGAAAAAGAAGTAGTTTTGATCTCGCTCTCGCGCCAAAAGGCACCGATTTTCAGCGCAAGGTTTGGCAGGAACTCATAAACATTCCTTACGGAAAGACCATCAGTTACCAGGAACTAGCCAATCGGCTTGGTGATCCACTGGTAATACGGGCAGCTGCCTCCGCCAATGGCCGAAACCCTATCGCCGTGATCATCCCCTGCCATCGGGTCATTGGAAGCGATGGTTCACTTACAGGATACGCCGGAGGCCTTCATCGCAAAAAGTGGCTGGTGGAACACGAACAACCCTACCAGCAAGGAAATTTATTCGAGTGAGCATGCTGAAATTCCTCAAAAGGATATTCCTGGGACTGATCGGCTTGGTGGTCTTGATCGTGATTGGGTTGTATATAACTGGCAACGGTTATATTGTTAAGGGTGTGAGAGTTGTTTATATGACGGGGCATACCTCGGCCTTTATAGACGACTATGCTTATTTTGAGAATGTGGAGATCAAAGCTTCAGGGCAACCTCAACCTTGGGAAGAACATCAGGACTACAATAAGACCCCTGCAACAGACCGTTTACAAGCCATACATTCAGAATTGGGGACGGTAGCCTTTCTCATCATTAAGAACGACAGCATTTGGCACGAGTACTACAGCGATGGCTATGGCACCGATTCCAGGTCCAATTCCTTTTCCATGGCCAAAAGTGTGATCAGTGCTATGTTGGGAAGGGCCCTGGTAGATGGTTCCATACAAAGCCTAGATCAACCCGTTTCGGACTTCATCCCCAGGTATGAGGGAGCGGCGACCACGGTGGGAGATCTCTCCTCCATGGCTTCAGGTCTGGATTGGACCGAACATTACACCAGCCCCTTCAGTATAACGGCAAGGGCATACTATGATGACGACTTGGGCTCCACTATTTTAGGCCAGGGAATTACTGGCACTCCCGCAAAGGAATTTGAATACCTCAGTGGAAATACCCAATTGCTGGCCATGGTCCTGGAAGCCGCTACGGGCAAACCATTGGAGCAATATTTAAGCGAGAATTTCTGGAAGCCGATGGGCTTTGAACACCCCGCCCTTTGGCAAGTTGACGATGCTGAAAACCAACTACCTAAGGCCTACTGCTGTATAGCGAGCAATGCCCGGGACTTTGCCCGCTTTGGCAAGTTGTACAAAGATTGGGGGCAGTGGAATGGAAAGACCATACTGGATTCTACCTTCGTTGCAAAAAGTATTGTACCCAGATTCCCGGAAAGCCCGGAATATGGCTATGGATTTTGGTTAAGTGATCATATGTTCAAGCAGATCTTCGTGATGAGGGGCATCTTGGGCCAGTATGTGATCACCATCCCCAAAGACGACGTAATCATCGTGCGTTTAGGTCACCAGAGAGGTGGCCGGTCTGGCCGACCTTTCAGTGACGACTTTTATGTATATCTGGAAGAAGCCTACCAGATGATGGAAGGATCGTAACTGTTGTTTTGTAACTTGACCTTTTGACTCCCACAATCGATATTCTATGATTGGCAAGATCAACCCTGAGCATGTACTATTCCTGGATATAGAGACCGTACCTCAATTTGCCTCTTACAACCAAGTAGACCCGGAATTGCAGGACCTTTGGGCGCAGAAAACCCGTTACCAAAGAAAGGATGAATTCAGCGCCGAAGAATTTTATGATCGGGCAGGTATCTGGGCAGAATTTGGCAGGATCATCTGTATCTCTGCCGGCTTTCTTAGAAATGTGAGCGGAGATTGGCAGTTCAGGGTTACCTCTTATCACGGGGAGGAACCAAAGTTACTGTCGGAATTCAAGAATCTGCTGGACACTCACTTTAGTAGAGCGCAGCACTTGTTATGTGCCCACAACGGTAAGGAATTCGACTTTCCCTATATCGCCAGAAGGATGATTATACATGGGATAGAACTTCCGGACAAACTCAATCTCTTTGGCAAGAAACCTTGGGAAGTGGCTCACCTAGATACCATGGAGCTTTGGAAATTTGGGGATTATAAACATTATACTTCCCTTAAACTTATGGCCAAGGTGTTAGGTGTTCCCTCTCCCAAAGAAGATATGACGGCAGTCAGGTCCGGGATGTATACTACGAAAATGGCGATATTGATCGCATCATCGAATACTGTGAGCGAGATACCGTCACCGTTGCTCAGCTGTTTAGAAGATTCCGAAATGAACCCTGTTTGAGGACCACCAGATACTGCGGGTCTGACCCCTTTTATCTTATCTTTGAGTCATGAGTGCCTCACCTCTATTATCGGTTAAAGACTTAAAGGTCTCCTTTGACGAAAAAGAACCAGACCGAGATCATACAAGGGTGTCTTTTGATCTTAAGCCAATTCCATCCTCGGCCTGGTGGGTGAATCCGGGTCTGGAAAATCAGTTACCTCTTTGGCCATAATGGGCCTTTTGCAGCTAAGACCAGTCAGATTAGCGGAGAATTAAGCTTTGAGGGTCAACGGCTGGATCAGATGAATCCCAAAGAATTGCGCGATCTAAGAGGCAGAGAGATCTCCATGATCTTCCAGGAACCCATGACGGCTCTTAATCCCTCTATCCGCTGTGGTAAGCAGGTGGCCGAATCATGAAATTGCACTTGGGAATCTCCTCTGGAGAGGCCAAGAACAGGGTGATCAGCTTATTCAATCAGGTCCAACTCCCCGGCCCAAATCCATATACCGTTCTTATCCCATCAACTCAGTGGCGGACAGATGCAGCGGGTGATGATCGCTATGGCACTTGCCTGTAAGCCTAAGCTCTTGGTTGCGGACGAACCCACAACCGCCCTGGATGTGGACCGTTCAGAAAGAGATATCCATCTTAAAGGGTTCAAAAGAGAACGGTATATGGATTTGGGCCGGGGGAGTTGGACCTGATTGAATAAGCTGATCACCCTGTTCTTGGCCTCTCCAGAGGAGATTCCCAAGTGCAATTTCATGACTTCGGCCACCTGCTTACCACAGCGGATAGAGGGATTAAGAGCCGTCATGGGTTCCTGGAAGATCATGGAGATCTCTCTGCCTCTTAGATCGCGCAATTCTTTTGGATTCATCTGATCCAGCCGTTGACCCTCAAAGCTTAATTCTCCGCTAATC
Source organism: Aureitalea marina (assembly GCF_002943755.1). Lineage (NCBI taxonomy): Bacteria > Pseudomonadati > Bacteroidota > Flavobacteriia > Flavobacteriales > Flavobacteriaceae > Aureitalea > Aureitalea marina. The sequence continues at coordinate 4,335 of NZ_MQUB01000002.1, read as the reverse complement.
TGACTGGTCTTAGCTGGCAAAAGGCCCATTATGGCCAAAGAGGTAACTGATTTTCCAGACCCGGATTCACCCACCAGGCCGAGGATGGAATTGGGCTTAAGATCAAAAGACACCCCTTGTATGATCTCGGTCTGGTTCTTTTTTCGTCCAAAGGAGACCTTTAAGTCTTTAACCGATAATAGAGGTGAGGCACTCATGACTCAAAGATAAGATAAAAGGGGTCAGACCCGCAGTATCTGGTGGTCCTCAAACAGGGTTCATTTCGGAATCTTCTAAACAGCTGAGCAACGGTGACGGTATCTCGCTCACAGTATTCGATGATGCGATCAATATCGCCATTTTCGTAGTATACATCCCGGACCTGACTGCCGTCAATATCTTCTTTGGGAGAGGGAACACCTAACACCTTGGCCATAAGTTTAAGGGAAGTATAATGTTTATAATCCCCAAATTTCCAAAGCTCCATGGTATCTAGGTGAGCCACTTCCCAAGGTTTCTTGCCAAAGAGATTGAGTTTGTCCGGAAGTTCTATCCCATGTATAATCATCCTTCTGGCGATATAGGGAAAGTCGAATTCCTTACCGTTGTGGGCACATAACAAGTGCTGCGGTCTACTAAAGTGAGTGTCCAGCAGATTCTTGAATTCCGACAGTAACTTTGGTTCCTCCCCGTGATAAGAGGTAACCCTGAACTGCCAATCTCCGCTCACATTTCTAAGAAAGCCGGCAGAGATACAGATGATCCTGCCAAATTCTGCCCAGATACCTGCCCGATCATAAAATTCTTCGGCGCTGAATTCATCCTTTCTTTGGTAACGGGTTTTCTGCGGCCAAAGGTCCTGCAATTCCGGGTCTACTTGGTTGTAAGAGGCAAATTGAGGTACGGTCTCTATATCCAGGAATAGTACATGCTCAGGGTTGATCTTGCCAATCATAGAATATCGATTGTGGGAGTCAAAAGGTCAAGTTACAAAACAACAGTTACGATCCTTCCATCATCTGGTAGGCTTCTTCCAGATATACATAAAAGTCGTCACTGAAAGGTCGGCCAGACCGGCCACCTCTCTGGTGACCTAAACGCACGATGATTACGTCGTCTTTGGGGATGGTGATCACATACTGGCCCAAGATGCCCCTCATCACGAAGATCTGCTTGAACATATGATCACTTAACCAAAATCCATAGCCATATTCCGGGCTTTCCGGGAATCTGGGTACAATACTTTTTGCAACGAAGGTAGAATCCAGTATGGTCTTTCCATTCCACTGCCCCCAATCTTTGTACAACTTGCCAAAGCGGGCAAAGTCCCGGGCATTGCTCGCTATACAGCAGTAGGCCTTAGGTAGTTGGTTTTCAGCATCGTCAACTTGCCAAAGGGCGGGGTGTTCAAAGCCCATCGGCTTCCAGAAATTCTCGCTTAAATATTGCTCCAATGGTTTGCCCGTAGCGGCTTCCAGGACCATGGCCAGCAATTGGGTATTTCCACTGAGGTATTCAAATTCCTTTGCGGGAGTGCCAGTAATTCCCTGGCCTAAAATAGTGGAGCCCAAGTCGTCATCATAGTATGCCCTTGCCGTTATACTGAAGGGGCTGGTGTAATGTTCGGTCCAATCCAGACCTGAAGCCATGGAGGAGAGATCTCCCACCGTGGTCGCCGCTCCCTCATACCTGGGGATGAAGTCCGAAACGGGTTGATCTAGGCTTTGTATGGAACCATCTACCAGGGCCCTTCCCAACATAGCACTGATCACACTTTTGGCCATGGAAAAGGAATTGGACCTGGAATCGGTGCCATAGCCATCGCTGTAGTACTCGTGCCAAATGCTGTCGTTCTTAATGATGAGAAAGGCTACCGTCCCCAATTCTGAATGTATGGCTTGTAAACGGTCTGTTGCAGGGGTCTTATTGTAGTCCTGATGTTCTTCCCAAGGTTGAGGTTGCCCTGAAGCTTTGATCTCCACATTCTCAAAATAAGCATAGTCGTCTATAAAGGCCGAGGTATGCCCCGTCATATAAACAACTCTCACACCCTTAACAATATAACCGTTGCCAGTTATATACAACCCAATCACGATCAAGACCACCAAGCCGATCAGTCCCAGGAATATCCTTTTGAGGAATTTCAGCATGCTCACTCGAATAAATTTCCTTGCTGGTAGGGTTGTTCGTGTTCCACCAGCCACTTTTTGCGATGAAGGCCTCCGGCGTATCCTGTAAGTGAACCATCGCTTCCAATGACCCGATGGCAGGGGATGATCACGGCGATAGGGTTTCGGCCATTGGCGGAGGCAGCTGCCCGTATTACCAGTGGATCACCAAGCCGATTGGCTAGTTCCTGGTAACTGATGGTCTTTCCGTAAGGAATGTTTATGAGTTCCTGCCAAACCTTGCGCTGAAAATCGGTGCCTTTTGGCGCGAGAGCGAGATCAAAACTACTTCTTTTTCCGTCGAAATAATCCCTGATCTGTTCAATTGCTTTTTGCAGTTCTTCTGATGGAGAGGTGTTGGTAGGCGTGATAGATTTTTCGGTAAATTCCAACAGCTGTATGCCAGAATCGTCCATTTCCAGTATCATAGGGCCCAGTGGAGTTTCAAATCTAGTCCGTTCCATCTTCAGTATCCTCTTTCTCTTCTTCCCTGGATTGTAGTTCGATGCCCATGCGTTTTGCTCGCATTTCCCAATTCTTGCGAGCTTGAACCTGCATGTCTTCTACGGCATCACTTTCGTCCATGATCTCCATACCTAGTAAGGTTTCAATGATATCCTCCATGGTAACTATGCCGATGGTGTTACCAAAATCGTCAACCACCAAGGAGATATGGATACGCTGTTTGATGTATTTTTCGAATAGGTCGGGTAGTGCCGTTTCGTCCTCTACCACGTGAATTTCACGCTTGATATCGGCCAATTGCTTCTTGCCATGATCCTCTACGATCTCCTGCAGCACATCATCTTTGAGGACAAAACCAGAGATCTGATGACTTTTCTCCCGAAAAATGGGAATTCTGGAAAAACGAAGGTCTTTATTCCGGCTATAGAAATCCTCTAAAGTGGTCTCTTCGTTTTCCGAAATGACTACAGGGAAAGGAGTCATGACATCTTTGGCCTGGACGGATTTAAATACCAGTAAATTCCGGATCACCGTACTTTCATTCTCCTCAAAGACTCCCTCTTGTTCTGCGGTGTCTGTAATGGCGATGAATTCTTCCCGGCTAACGGTATAGACATGAGCCGATTTCCCGATCAGCTTGGTGGTACGAGTAAGCAACCACAGTATGCCGGTATAGCGCAAAGGAAAAATGATGATCTTCAGTGATAAGGCAGTAAATCGCCCCAGTTTTTTCCAATAAGTGGCACCTATGGTCTTAGGAATGATCTCCGAAACAACCAGGATCAAAAAGGTCATTATGGCCGAAACGAAACCCACTATATTGATCCCGTATACATCGATCTTGTAGGGTAATTTTTCTGCCTGTACTCCAACCAGGATAGCCCCAACAGTATGGGCAATGGTGTTTACAGTCAGTATGGCGATCAGGGGTTCATCTACGTTTTCCTTGTACTTGGTCAATACGGCTGCGTACTTTTTCCCCTCTGCCATTTTCATTTGCAGATAAGAAGGAGTAAAGCTCAAAAGGGCAGCTTCCATGATCGAACACAGGAAGGAGAACAAGATGGAGAGGAAGGCATAAAGGATCAGCAGATTCATTCGCTGGAAATTTGCAACAAGTTAACGCATTCGGTAAAAATTCCCGACAGCCGAAGCTCAATTTTACCAACCACTGTAGCGGGGAGGTTCAATACCGTTCAAATTCAGGTAGACTACAAGCTGGCCGCGATGATGGGTCAGGTGATCCTGCAGGAGGTTGAGCATTTGTAATTTGGACTTGGGACCTGCGAAAAAATCGACGGTTTCGGCAAGTTCGTCTTCAGGAAATGCCTTTACAGCAGAGCCAACAGCTGTAAAGCTCTGCTCCAATTTATCGATAATGATCTGTTTCTTGTCCTCTGCCGCGGCCTTAGCAGTTTCCGTCATCCCAAAATGAGAACTTCCCAGCCATTGCATATTGCCTTGAATGTGCACCAACTGCTCTGCAAAGCTCATTTGCCGTTCTGTAGGGTTAAAACTGTATTTATCGGCAGGCATGGAACGGGCCAAATCGAGCAAATATGTAGCTGAATTTTCCCATTTTTCCAGGAAGGCTTCTTTCACGGTAGTTGGTTGTGCCTGAGACAGGGTGCTCATGGTCAGCATGATTAAAGTAGTTAGTCGTTTCATGGGGTGTCAGGATAAAAGTTTGACGGCTTCCCGGGCAAAATAGGTGGCAATGATG
>NZ_MQUB01000001.1:2842500-3041304 GCF_002943755.1 Aureitalea marina | reverse complement strand
GAATATGCTCAACCTTTATATGCCAGCTTGCTCGAAGTTCATCTCGCCTTGGACTATGAAACCATTGAAGAGGTCTCCGCTTTCCATTAGCCGTTAATTATACAGAGGACAATATCTTTTCTGAAAATTTCCTCAATCCATTTTACTATGTGAGCCTGGAAGACAGCGATCAGGTTGACGACCTGGAGGAGTTGGGAAGTTGTTATTCTTTGACCCTATACTTTCAAGTGACAATCGGATGTCTTGTGCGAGTTGCCACTTACCGGAAAAAGCCTTTACAGACGGGATGAGAACTAGTATTTCCAATACAGGTCATCCTTTAAAGCGCAACTCCATGACACTTAATTATGCCGTTTATGCTTCTGGCTATTTCCATGATATGCGCGTAAAACGCTTGGAGGACCAATTTGAACACGTCGTTTTTTCCGAGGACGAATTTGACAGCAATTATGCCAGCATAATTGATAAATTAAATAAAAGTCCGAAATACGCAGACCGCTTCCAAGCCATTTTCCAAGACCCAAGGTCAAAGATTAGGAATCACCATATTGATTATGCGTTGACGGCCTATGTTATGAGCCTCAATTCGTTTGACAGTCCGGTGGACCAGTATTTTCAGGGAAAAAGAGAAGATTTGCCGGCTGAAATTAAACGAGGATTTAACCTTTTCACAGGGAAAGCTGCATGTGCAACCTGCCACTTCGCTCCCTTGTTTTCCGGGACAGTTCCTCCACTTTATGTAGAATCTGAAAGTGAAGTTTTGGGTGTTCCAAATGACAAAAAACCCCTCTTGTTTTAGACGACGATAGGGGACGAATCTCCAATGGTAATATGCGGGAAGTTGCAGAGTTCTTCGTGAGTTCTTTTAAAACTCCAACGGTTAGAAATATTGACAAGACAGGGCCATATATGCACAACGGTGTGTTTGCGAGTTTAGAGGAGGTTATGGACTTCTACAATGAAGGTGGAGGGGCTGGTCGTGGCATATCACTGGAGCATCAGACGCTCGCTCCCGACCCACTTGGTCTAACGAAGCAGGAGATATCGGATATCATTGCATTCATGAAGGCTCTTTCGGACACTACCGTTTACGACAACCACGTTCAATTGCCACAGGATTTTAGTCAGCAGCGTCTCAATGGACGACGTGTCGTTGGCTTCGATTAGATATTCTGACCAGGTAAAGCCATGGTATTGAAAAGCTTGGCCTTAGTCATGAACAGTTTATTCTCCAGATCGATCTCCTTCAACTGGGCGTCGATCAGTTTGGTCTCCCGGGCGTTGATCAGGAAGAGGGAACTGTCTCCTACGCCAAATTTGCGCTCTTCTGCCCTGAGCATCCTCTCGTAATTGACAACAATATCCGAGATCAACCCTCGCTGAACCACATAAGAGTCTAAAGCGGTGTAAACCTGGGCGATCTTGTTTCTCAACCGGAACTGCTCACTAATCAGGTCCAGGCTGGCGTCCTGTAGCTTGATCTTAGCCAGTTTCAGATCTCCTCTTTCTTTCCTCAGGAACAGGGGGAAGGCAAATTCGATCCTGCCTTTGTAGTTAGCCGCCTGGAAGGAATTTCCAACGTCTGGGGTTTCGGTCAGGAAATTGTACTCCAGGTTAATGACAGGCAACAATCGGCTGGCCTTAAATTTTTGGTCCACCTCCAGTTGCTCTACCTTAAAGCGCATGGATCGAAGTTTAGGATGCTCATCCAGGGGAATATCACTGAGCGGCCTTTCTTCTATACTAAGGGTCAGATCGATCTCCCCATTGAGTTCTAAAACTGGTTTGACGGTCTCTTGCAGAATCACTGGAACCTGGTCTTCCAGCCACAGATAGTTGGACAGGTTTAGTTCTGCTTTGCGCAAATTGATCCCTGCTTGCTCCAGGCTCAAAGTCCTGTTCTGAACCGGGATATATGCCTCTACGGTATCTATGGCTGCTTGGGCCCCTAATTCAACGGCACGGCTCACAGCTCTGTGTCGAAGTTCCGCGTTTTGGAGAAACTCCTCATAGGTCAGGGCTTCCTTATAAGCTTTGACCCAATCAAAATAGGCTAGGGATGCATCAAAAAGCAGTTGGTTGATCAACAGTTGCTGATCTGCAGCAGTTTGCTCCTGGAACAGTTTGGCTCTCCTTAGGGTCGCCATGCGATCATTTATAAACAGGTCCCGACCCACAGAGACGGAAATTCCGGCATTAAATAATCCATCATCCGGCACCGTTCTCTCCGGGTTCAGGAATTCACCGTCATTCTGTTCGAAGCCAGCCTTTAACTCTATCCCATACCAGGTAGGGATCTTAAAGGTTGCATTCAAAAGATCGTAATATTCACTACCCTTGAACTCTTTGGCATCGTAATCGACCTCCAACTTAGGATCGAACCCACCTCGTGCCTTCATCAGATTAGCCTGGGCGGCATCGATGGTGAGGTTGGCCTGCTTGGCTATGGGGTGATATTTCTTGACATAGCCCAGGTACTCCCTAAAACCGAGAACAATGGAATCCTCCTCGGCAGCTGCACTAGCTTGAAGCTGGCCAATGCACAGTTGAGGAGTGTATAGGATCAATATGAGAATTAATAGCCTCATTTTTTTACACTTTTATCGGCTAGAGCTGTCGTTGGCTGATAGTAGTTAGGAGGGAAGCCATTGAGTTGACGCCAGGCCTCAAACCAGATCGGTACATCGTCCAGTAGCGCAATGGTCTTGGCACCAGATCCTACTCGTGCTCCTTTGGCCAAGGGTGATCGTCCGGATCTGGTTTGGAGGCCTGGCGTCAACTCAATGGCTTCCCTCCTAACTACTATCAGCCAACGACAGCTCTAGCCGATAAAAGTGTAAAAAAATGAGGCTATTAATTCTCATATTGATCCTATACACTCCTCAACTGTGCATTGGCCAGCTTCAAGCTAGTGCAGCTGCCGAGGAGGATTCCATTGTTCTCGGTTTTAGGGAGTACCTGGGCTATGTCAAGAAATATCACCCCATAGCCAAGCAGGCAACCTCACCATCGATGCCGCCCAGGCTAATCTGATGAAGGCACGAGGTGGGTTCGATCCTAAGTTGGAGGTCGATTACGATGCCAAAGAGTTCAAGGGTAGTGAATATTACGATCTTTTGAATGCAACCTTTAAGATCCCTACCTGGTATGGGATAGAGTTAAAGGCTGGCTTCGAACAGAATGACGGTGAATTCCTGAACCCGGAGAGAACGGTGCCGGATGATGGATTATTTAATGCCGGAATTTCCGTCTCTGTGGGTCGGGACCTGTTTATAAATGATCGCATGGCGACCCTAAGGAGAGCCAAACTGTTCCAGGAGCAAACTGCTGCAGATCAGCAACTGTTGATCAACCAACTGCTTTTTGATGCATCCCTAGCCTATTTTGATTGGGTCAAAGCTTATAAGGAAGCCCTGACCTATGAGGAGTTTCTCCAAAACGCGGAACTTCGACACAGAGCTGTGAGCCGTGCCGTTGAATTAGGGGCCAAGCAGCCATAGATACCGTAGAGGCATATATCCCGGTTCAGAACAGGACTTTGAGCCTGGAGCAAGCAGGGATCAATTTGCGCAAAGCAGAACTAAACCTGTCCAACTATCTGTGGCTGGAAGACCAGGTTCCAGTGATTCTGCAAGAGACCGTCAAACCAGTTTTAGAACTCAATGGGGAGATCGATCTGACCCTTAGTATAGAAGAAAGGCCGCTCAGTGATATTCCCCTGGATGAGCATCCTAAACTTCGATCCATGCGCTTTAAGGTAGAGCAACTGGAGGTGGACCAAAAATTTAAGGCCAGCCGATTGTTGCCTGTCATTAACCTGGAGTACAATTTCCTGACCGAAACCCCAGACGTTGGAAATTCCTTCCAGGCGGCTAACTACAAAGGCAGGATCGAATTTGCCTTCCCCCTGTTCCTGAGGAAAGAAAGAGGAGATCTGAAACTGGCTAAGATCAAGCTACAGGACGCCAGCCTGGACCTGATTAGTGAGCAGTTCCGGTTGAGAAACAAGATCGCCCAGGTTTACACCGCTTTAGACTCTTATGTGGTTCAGCGAGGGTTGATCTCGGATATTGTTGTCAATTACGAGAGGATGCTCAGGGCAGAAGAGCGCAAATTTGGCGTAGGAGACAGTTCCCTCTTCCTGATCAACGCCCGGGAGACCAAACTGATCGACGCCCAGTTGAAGGAGATCGATCTGGAGAATAAACTGTTCATGACTAAGGCCAAGCTTTTCAATACCATGGCTTTACCTGGTCAGAATATCTAATCGAAGCCAACGACACGTCGTCCATTGAGACGCTGCTGACTAAAATCCTGTGGCAATTGAACGTGGTTGTCGTAAACGGTAGTGTCCGAAAGAGCCTTCATGAATGCAATGATATCCGATATCTCCTGCTTCGTTAGACCAAGTGGGTCGGGAGCGAGCGTCTGATGCTCCAGTGATATGCCACGACCAGCCCCTCCACCTTCATTGTAGAAGTCCATAACCTCCTCTAAACTCGCAAACACACCGTTGTGCATATATGGCCCTGTCTTGTCAATATTTCTAACCGTTGGAGTTTTAAAAGAACTCACGAAGAACTCTGCAACTTCCCGCATATTACCATTGGAGATTCGTCCCCTATCGTCGTCTAAAACAAGAGGGGTGTTTTTGTCATTTGGAACACCCAAAACTTCACTTTCAGATTCTACATAAAGTGGAGGAACTGTCCCGGAAAACAAGGGAGCGAAGTGGCAGGTTGCACATGCAGCTTTCCCTGTGAAAAGGTTAAATCCTCGTTTAATTTCAGCCGGCAAATCTTCTCTTTTTCCCTGAAAATACTGGTCCACCGGACTGTCAAACGAATTGAGGCTCATAACATAGGCCGTCAACGCATAATCAATATGGTGATTCCTAATCTTTGACCTTGGGTCTTGGAAAATGGCTTGGAAGCGGTCTGCGTATTTCGGACTTTTATTTAATTTATCAATTATGCTGGCATAATTGCTGTCAAATTCGTCCTCGGAAAAAACGACGTGTTCAAATTGGTCCTCCAAGCGTTTTACGCGCATATCATGGAAATAGCCAGAAGCATAAACGGCATAATTAAGTGTCATGGAGTTGCGCTTTAAAGGATGACCTGTATTGGAAATACTAGTTCTCATCCCGTCTGTAAAGGCTTTTTCCGGTAAGTGGCAACTCGCACAAGACATCCGATTGTCACTTGAAAGTATAGGGTCAAAGAATAACAACTTCCCCAACTCCTCCAGGTCGTCAACCTGATCGCTGTCTTCCAGGCTCACATAGTAAAATGGATTGAGGAAATTTTCAGAAAAGATATTGTCCTCTGTATAATTAACGGCTAATGGAAAGCGGGAGACCTCTTCAATGGTTTCATAGTCCAAGGCGAGATGAACTTCGAGCAAGCTGGCATATAAAGGTTGAGCATATTCTTTGATGAATTTTAACCGATCAAAGTTTTCAAATCCTTTTTTCCTGGTCTGACGTCCAGCCTGATCAAAAAGATTATTGACTTTTTTGAACATTTGTTGCTGTTTCACGTTCTCCAGTTCATATTCGTAATATTGAAAGGACTGTTGCAATGAGTTTAATACTGTATATGTATCCGAAATGCCCATGGTTGTTCCTGGAGTGTCAAATCCGGTAATCCCTAAGGTGACCATACGGATTATAGCCTGACGGCAAGCCTCAAAGAACTGACGATCAGTGAGTCTCCTATCCTTAGAGAAGGCTATTACGCTAGTTGCCCCAGTGGATAATTTTTTTGACTGAGAAACCAGGTCATCTAATACTGCAGATAAATCCTCTTCCGCCATCAGCTCGTCGATCACCTGTAGTCCTTTTGGTTGGAGTATGTTGAAGTCGGCTACTTTCGGTTCTAATTTGGGAAGTGGAGCTCCATTAAGCACCTTATCATAGGCCTCCTTATCCAGATATTCCAAGACGAACTCTACTTTTTTGAAGCTAGTTCGCAGCGATTGGTAGGAATTTCGCAGGTCCTTTTCAAGGATTTCTTCTGTGCTGAAGTCCTTAACCGCATTCTCAAATCTTACCAATTCACGTTCAAATCGTTTTAGATCCAATTTGAATTGCTGATTGATCTGTCCGATTGCTTTTTGGGTGTAGGTGGCTGGTTGCTGTTTAATGACCGGTCGGCTCACAAGAATAAGCAATGATGAAATAAATAAACTACCAACCAATAATAAGGAGTCCGTTCGCATGTTCCGAAATTTTTGCTAAAAAACCGGACGTTCACAAGGAACGTCCAGTTCTTACTTAAAACATATATGAGAAAATTACTTCACTAGTAGTTTCTTGCTATCGCCGTCAGCAGTCTTCAGCAAGTACATCCCCGTTTGCAGTCCACCTATATCGATCGACTTCACATCGCGATAAACAGCAATCCGTTTTCCGGTTATGTCATACAAAGCAACATCGACCACTTTGTTAAAGTAGACTATTCGCTCTGTAGGATTAGGATAAGCTATAAAACTATCGTCACTCACATCTCCAAAATCCGGAGCGGATAGCGTTTCGATTGCACCCGAATCATCAAACCCGGTTATGGCAAAGGTCAGGGAGTTGTTGTATGGGAATGGATTGGCACCATCAGGGTGCTGAGAGTTAACAAGGATTGATTTGCCATCTAGTGTGGCACAAGCTCCGGTGATCTCAGCTCCACGTGGCGTCTGGGTCAGACGGATCAGATCGTCTACAGTTGGGTTCTCAACTTCCATATCCAGTAAGTACAACTCGCACATCCTGTCGTCAGGATACTCTGATGGAGTTCGTCCAAAAGATGTTCCGTTGAGGTCTTCCTGAACAAGCATGTAGGTCTTGTCTTGTCCAGCCACGTTTACGTAAAGCATGTTCAGCCCGTCAGGGTTTGACAGATGCTTCGCAGGATAATCAGCCAAATCCGGACTTTCCGCAAAATAAGGACCCGCTTCCAGGAATATAGAAACCTCTCCGGTAGCTGGATCAAATTCCAATACACGTCCATAGTAATCCCAGTAGGCATCATCTCCAGGACCTGTAGCTCCTTGGTCTGCTGCACGCTGGATGTGGTGAGGAGCGTACACGGCTCCTTCGGCCTCTTCGTCTACCCATCGAGAGGCAGGATTATCACGACCGGTTTCTGTCATATAGATCTTACCTGTATTCTTGTCGATGGTTACCCATTCCAAACGGTTAAACATGGTCGCACCAGAAGAAACAGCTTCGTCCTTAAAGTTCAACATTTTGTCAAAATCAGCATTGTTGATCAGAACCCATGGCTCTCCCGGATTGTCGTGTTTGTATACATAGGTATCACCTTTGGTGAAATCGCCTGGCTCATCAGCTACGAATTTTGTAAAGAAACCTGGTGTCGCATCTGCGCCTAGGTAAGCCGTTTGATTGTCTGCAGCAATAGTTCCTCCTTCAAAAGGCTGACGTCCCCAGTTGTACTGCTTGCGAACGGCTTTAGCCTCACGAGGATCGATCTCTACCATCCAGTTGAAGTTCTGGTACTTAGGAATGGTTTGGAAATTGGCGGCATCGAACTCAGTATATTTGATGACGTAGTCTGTGGTGTCCCGTACTCCGTTGCCATCGTCGTAAATGTCATCATTGCTGTTTCGGAACCACTCTTCGGCGGTCCAGATACGACCATCCACTATGGAGTTGATCCCCCCACAGTTCATCCCGGTTTCTCCAACATTGCTGAAATCAACATTGAAGAAATCTCCAGAACGACCATCAGACAAAGTCTGGGGAATAACGTATAGTTCGTCGTTACCAGGATCGCGGCCCAAAAGGAAGGCAGTCATTCCCCCACCGTCACCAATCTTGTCGTCGGCAGTGATGCGTTCGTGGTTAATGGATACCCATCCGAGGGCGTTAGGATCGTCCACACAATCCTCTGCGGTAAGAGGAGTAAATCCAATGAAATCGTGCCACTGTTTGGCAGGAACAGCTTCATTTTCTCCCGTTTGAACAAGATCCTCCCCTCCTATAAATAGGACTTGATATTGAAATGGAGAAGGGGGAACCACTACTTCGGTGGCCTCCCAGTCGATTTCAACCACTCGGGATGGAAATTCGTTTTGCCCAACCAATGTCAGGGTAAAGGCAAATAACATTAATGATAGTACTTTAATTTTCATGCGTTTAGTTTTAGTGTTTGATTATAAACCATCGTAAAACTAATCGCGCCTTGTTAGCGAAAACTATTTTGACTTTAAAAAAAAAGTAAGCTGAATGTTAGGAAGTTTAGGACAACGTTAACTGATATCGATATACGTTCAACGTTAATTTACAATTCTGTAATACAGCGTATTGTAGTCTACGAAGGGTAAATCCGACAGTCATATTCCATAAATGCCTGCCACTGCTGAATCGGCATTTCTAAAAAGGGGTGTGCCAAAGAATTCAAAAGCTGTAACGACAGATCATCGATCAATTTATTTAGAAGCCTTCTAAACAGCATTTAACGGGATCTGTTCTTTAAAACGATGAAAGGAATGCCTTTTTCTACCCATTTTTCAACATAACCCAGTTTAGGCACTACCTCAAATGCCAAGGAGCCAAGTACAAGATCTAAGTCTCCATCTTGGTCATAGTCTGCAGCGTCCATGACCACCCATCGTCCTGCATTCACCTGTTCAAAGGTGGAGGCACTGAATTCACCTTTCTCGTTCTCGAAGTACACAAAACCCTCCTCCGGAGTGTTCACCCAATCCGGAAAGAAGGAGATGGCCGCAATATCCGTGTCCCCGTCCAGGTCAAAATCCTCTACAACTGCATTGTAAGCCCCGTTGAGATGCAGGAAAACCTCCTGCCGAAAATTGTTCTGGCCATCATTGATGAAAATATAGACCCCATGCCAGGGTTTCATCAATGGTTTGTAATCTGCATTGTCCCCCGCTGTGAAGACTATATCAGGGTAACCGTCCTTGTTGTAGTCGATCAGGTTCATAAAGCTGCTTCCCATGGAGGGACTGAATTCCAATACACGCTCCCTTCGAAAATTTGCCCGGCCATCGTTGTAAAAGATGTCTATTCCCTCCGATCCTTGCGCAAAAAGTGCGACTATATCTAGTTTGCCATCCCCATTCATATCCTTTATGTAACTCTTTATTGCACCTGGTGTGTTGTGGAGAACGACCTTTCGGTATTCCCCGTCTTCCATGAGATGTAAGGAAAGGGCACCGGTCCATTTGCCAAACTCAGCTACTACAACATCTTGGTCACCATCACCATCCATGTCCCCGAAACTACTGTGGACGGGACGCTGGAGCTCTGTGATCGGGACAGATGCATTCTCCCCTGTCGTCTTAGGCAGCGTCGCGATAAGACCTCTTGGAGCATCTGTGGGCGAAAAGCTACCCATAACCGTTAACCAAAATCTTTCGCCATCGTCGAAGAGGCTTACTGCACCTTCCTGTACGTTACCGGTAGAACGTAATTGAAGATCGGAACTAAACACCGAGAAGCTCCCGGTCATGGCATCCCCGAGATAAATTGAACCATCGGGTGCAAAATTGGCCATAGTGGAACTGGGCACCCGTACCTTCTGGCTTGGAACGATCAGCTCGAATCGATCAAGGTCCATGGCGATCGGCAGTTTGTCAGGTTCCGCAAGTTCCAGAGGTGCATTCTTCAGATAGTAATCGACTATCATTTCCCAATCGAGGCTGTCGATGGTTCGTTGGGCAGGAAACAAGTTGCTTCTTCGCACAATTTCTCCACCTTCGTTCTTCTCGAAAAGGGCCTCTCTCTCCTCCTGCGAGTTATAGATCCCAAACATATAGCCCATTCTGGGAAGCATGAATTCTTCCCAGGTCTCCTTGTCCAGTGTCGATGGTGGAGGGTATTGATGGCAGGAGGCGCAGTATATCCGTGAGAGTGATTCACCGGTCACCTTCTCGGAAACGATTTGCTTATCCTCTGATCTTGATCGGCCCTCATCCTTACAAGCGGTAAAGACAAGAGTTATTGCGATCATCATGGTATATGCTGGTCTCATTCAGTCAAAATTTAACTTACGAATCAAAACCTTTCTATCTCTGAGGGCAAGATTTAGGAGTTATTAAAACGTTACTATACACTCCTACTGTAAGATAATACGCGTCCTACTCCCTAATAACGAGGAACCTACGTTTATTTTCACTAACTTAACTGGTACAATTCTAAACACCACCTGACCATGAAAAAGCTAAGCATCATTCTGTTTGTTGTTGTGGTATCGGCAATTCTACTGGCTGCGGCAACCCATGAAACACCCACTCATGATCCCCGTTTACAGGGTGTCTGGGAATTAGAAGACCAATATTTCTATGAGAACAACGAGGTGGTGGACACCGCTGCCAATATGCACGGCTATAGGCAGGTTAAAGTCTACAGCCACAGCAAGGTCATGTGGACCCGGTACAACCCCAAAGATACCTTGGAATGGTTTGGGTACGGTTCCTATTCCATAGCAGATGATTGGTTGGAAGAAAGGATAGAGTACGGGTCCAATCCCATGATGCAGGCTATTGACACCATTACGGTCTTTCGGTTTGAACTGGAATTCGAAGAAGGCCGATTCCGGCAGATCGCCATGGACAATGACGGAAATCGTTATTTCTCGGAAAATTATAAAAAGATCGACTAAGTCGGAATTCATAAATAGAAAGCAACCTTCGGGTTGCTTTTGTTATATTTAAAACAAACAATCCGACCATGAAGAAGCGTGAATTCTTAAGATCCCTGGCCCTGGCAGGAACGGGCCTGCCTTTGCTTTCCCTGGATCTCCCCAACTGGACAGCAGAGATACCAGCTAATGACAAGTTG
The DNA here is from genome assembly GCF_002943755.1 of Aureitalea marina. Classification (NCBI taxonomy): domain Bacteria; kingdom Pseudomonadati; phylum Bacteroidota; class Flavobacteriia; order Flavobacteriales; family Flavobacteriaceae; genus Aureitalea; species Aureitalea marina. The sequence goes on along the minus strand of NZ_MQUB01000001.1, from coordinate 3,030,485 downwards.
CTTTACGCCGATGAGGACTTCTGGGCCAAGATCCGTTCCGATTACAAATTGAAACCGGATTACATCAATCTGGAAAGTGGATATTACAACATCATCCCTCAACCTACCTTAAAGAAATTGCAGGAGCACATTGAAATGGTCAATTATGAAGGCTCCTATTATATGCGGACTGTTCAGTGGGAGAACAAGGCCAGGATGGCCAGCAAACTGGCTGAGGTCACAGGTTGTAATTCCAAGAACCTGGTCATTACCCGCAATACCACCGAATCCCTGGATATGATCATCAAAGGTTTCCCTTGGAGGGAAGGTGATGAGGCTGTATTCGCCTTACAGGATTACGGGGCTATGAAAGATATGTTCGCCCAAGTCTCCAAGCGCTACTCGGTAAAACTCAATACAGTCTCGGTTCCTAACCATCCGAAATCTGATGAAGACATCGTGGGACTTTACGAAAAAGCGATCACCGAGAAAACCCGTCTGCTGATGATCTGCCATATGATCAATATAACCGGGCACATTCTGCCTGTGAAAAAGATCTGTGATATGGCCCACAGCAAGGGAGTGCAGGTGATGGTAGATGGAGCGCATTGCGTAGGCCATTTTGAATACAAACTGGACGAACTTGGGTGTGACTTCTACGGTTCTAGCTTACACAAATGGCTTGCCTGCCCCTTGGGAACAGGTCTACTCTATGTTGGCGATCAGCATATTGACCAAATTTGGCCGCTCCTGGCAGAATCACCCAGGGAGGCTGGAGATATTGGCCGATTGAACCATACAGGAACCCACCCGGTATACCATGACCTCAGCATAGAGAATGCCATAGACTATCACAACATGATTGGTGGAAAACGAAAAGAAGAGCGGCTTAGATATCTGCAGCGTTATTGGTCCGACCAGGTTCGGGATCACCCCGGTATCATAGTGAATACTCCGGATGACCCTGCAAGGAGTTGTGCCATTGCTAATGTAGGCATTGATAAGATGAAGCCAGGGGAAATGAAAAAGCGTCTACTGGCCGATCACAATATCTGGACCGTGGCCATAGACTATGCAAACGTTCACGGTTGCCGGATAACCCCCAATGTTTTTACCAGCACAGCAGAACTGGATCACTTCGTGTCCGCCTTGAAGGAGATGGCGGGTTGAGGTGTGAGGTGAAAAATATGTTTTTCAATTATCGTATAAAGACCAAATAGAAGATCTAGATATGAAATCCCTTCACTCTTAACCCTTCACACTTCACCTAATCTGTCCTTGGGGCCCCAAGCCCCGTCCGGGTGCAATCTAGATTTTTCCATTTCATCTAACAAGCGCTAAATGACATGCTAATGATCATTCTTGAATCACCCCGTCTGAATTCGAGAAAAGTATTCAGTTGAACTGATCAATTAAAGTTCCATCCTGCACAGTTGCCTTAAATCGAAATCAAAATTCACCCCTGTCCGCCAGAGATGGGATTCACTAATCACTCATTGACATTCATATACGAATAACCCATTTGGTCGAACATGACCAAGGCCGTTTTGGCCGAGATAGCTACATCTACAATTGGATGAATATTCTCGTTTGGAATATTGAAAAACCCCATTACCTGACTACAAACGATGAAGTCAACCCCCTCCTGCTTTAGGGCTTTCATTACCGGAATGTTGGGATTGGGCAGACCGTATTTATCCTGATAGGCTGCGTCCGTCAAGATGGCGTTTGTGGTCATCCCATGAATAACGGCAACCAGCTTTAATTTTTCTTTTGGAACTCCGTTGGCCCGATGCAAATTATAGATTCGTCCCACCTCAACCAGGGTCGCGTTAACTTGGGTGGAGTCTTTACTTTCATCGTACAGATCGAAAGCAATTCTGTAATCCAGTTGAGGATCGTACTTCATGGCCGAGAATTCCATATCCATCACACCCATGTAAGGATGCATGTCCAAAACCGGGTAGGTTATCTTCTCTAAAATATGTGCAGGAATAGAGTCGTTATCTTGTGCGTTCACCCAGGAGACAAACAGCACAAGCAAAATAAAAAAGTGTTTCATGGTTAGCTGATTTTCATAAAGTTACAAAACTGTTACTGTTAAAACCCCAATGCAATAGACCAAACTTGTAACGAACGGGCAAAACCCGGACACTAATAATTAAAACTAATTCCTATCAACATGCGGATCCTCTTCTTAATCCTAACTACATTATTCTTCCAATCTGCAACTTCTTTAGCTCAAAACTCCTTATCCAAAGAAGAACGTCAGCGATTGATGTCTCTGGACTTCGAAGCCTTTGATCAGGACATGCAGGGAGGTTGGCGCACCTTTGCCAATGAAGAGCAATTTGAACTCGCCGCCGACCTGATCGTCGAATATTTAGGCCTACATCAGGACCTGGACGATGGACAGCTGTCTGTCATGAATTTTCACGTCGGTCAGATGTACGCACTGGCGGGAGTAAATGCCAAGGCAGTTCCTTATATGAAGGCCTCTAAAAAGACCAATGATGTGATGGCTTGGAACGCTTACGTGGATGCCACCATTGCCTTTTTGGAAAAGAACAAGGAAATGATGGAGATCAAACGGAAAGAACTGGAAGTAGGTTCTATGATGCCCGCAGCTAACAATAAGAACCTGATTCTTATCAAAAAACTAGAAGCCAATTTTGAGAAGAGTTACTACGATGCGATCAGAAATCAATAATTGAGAATATCCTATCGAAGATTACACTCAAACATAAAAAACCCGGGAGCAACTCCCGGGTTTTTTTGGTTAGTGATTGAATTAAAACCTATTGCTTGGTAAATTTCTGTACAACGGTCTCTTCTCCTTCGTCGATCTCCATGACATACATACCGGATGGAAGATCGGCTACATTGATCTGTTGAGACAAGGTGCCTTGTCTAACTACTTGCCCTAGTAGGTTGAGGATACGATAGGTTTCGTCTCCTGTCTGTTCTAACATGCGAACCGTGATCACATCACTGGCGGGATTCGGATAGATCAAGAAATCTTCTTCGATATTAAATCCATCGGATTCTCCACCAAAGCCTTGGATGGAACCAAGATCCACTAGCAAACCTTGTCCAACACCGGCGCCGCTATTTGCCGTAATGGTAACCGCATCAATATAAATATGATCTCCATTTCCACTGGCATCACAACGGAATCGGAAACCGGAGTTGGCTGCAAAGTTGTAACTCGAAGCCGGTATGTTAACTGTGGTCGAATAAAAGGTGTTGTTATCGAAATTGGTTCCTCGAGCCCAGGAGGCAACTGTTTGCCAGCTACTACCGTTATAGAATTGCAACCAGAAATCCTCATTGTTCTCCATGCTGTAAGCATAGAAATAGAACTCTACATCGACTGAACTATATCCTCTCAGATCCACATTGTTAAGGGTCATGGTCGAGGAATTAGTGTTATCTCTGATGCGAATAGAATAGTTACCCTCATAGGAACGGGAAGTAGACATTCTGCGGGAATCACTTCCGCCGTCTATCCAACCATTCCAGCCAGACTCGAAATAACCTTCGTTGATCACGACAGACCCGCTGCCACCACCAAGGGTAGTAAAGTTGACTGAGGCATTTCCAGAGTTATTTCCTGCGGCATCAAAAGCGCGGACGTTGAAGGCGTAAGAGGTATTGGCTGTCAGACCAGTAATATTGGCCGTAGTTCCAGTAACCGTACCTAAGCTATTTGCTCCTTGTAACACTTCGTATCCTGTTACCCCGACATTGTCTGTGGAAGCATTCCAACTCAAAGTTGCCGTAGTCTCAGTAATATCACTAGCTGTTAGATTGGTCGGTGTGGTTGGAGCCTCGGTATCTGGCCCGGGGCCACCGTCGTCCTCTACACAGAAGTCCCGGGATTCTGAGCTTCCGAAACTTCCACCGGTAAAGATCACGCCTGCATCACTAGATAAAGTATAAGAACCACTACCATAGGCACAGCAGATCCCATCTCCATAAGCATCGGTAATTGTGAACGTATAGTCGCCAGCAGCCAGTCCACTGAAAGTTTCATTGACTGTAGAGCCATCAGGATTAGCCGTAGAATAACTATCGGATGCGATTGTAGTACCTGAGCTATCTTTTAGGGTCCAGGCCGTTTCTTCAGGATAGTTATCCAGGGTAATGGACAGGTAGACGTCTCCAGTCACACAGTCGACCGGAGGAGGAGTTCCACCATAAGGAAGGCCAACACCTACCGCATACCAGGCATTAGTTACAGAGATCTCCTCCTGACTTCCGGCCCCATATAGGTCGATAGCAGATTGGATTGCACCTGCACGGGCATCACTATACTGTGAATTTGTGGTTAGATATACAGCCAGATTGCGATAGGCTATTGCCGCTGCAGCATCAATACCAATGGAAGTTACATCGTAAGCATTCCCGATGTCATTGGTACCTGTACCTCCTACTGACAGTAGATAAAACCAGAAATTCTGTACCCCAGAATTGATATGGACACCACCGTTATCACCGGAACCTGAATACCAATTGGTTCCCAGGTAAGTGTCCGGATCACCAAATTGATTTGGATTGCTCATAGAACGGATAGCTCCACCGCTTCCACCGGCGCCGATATTGTCTCCCATAAGCCAGTCGTTATTGCCAAGGGCGAAATGCTCGATAGACTCGCCAAAAATATCAGAGAAGGACTCATTAAGAGCACCAGACTGATAACTGTACACCAGGTTAGCAGCATATTCGGTCACACCATGGGCGATCTCGTGACCAACAATATCCAGAGAAACAAGAGGACCATAGTTGACACCATCTCCATCTCCGTAAGTCATCCTGGATCCATCCCAGAACGCGTTTACATAATTATTGGCATAGCTCACATAGGAACGAATTACAGCTCCGGCTCCATTATAGGAATTACGGCCGTGACGCTGCATAAAGTACTTGTGGGTCTGCTCGGCACCCCAGTGGGCCTGAACCCCAGTGGCAGTCGCTGACGGAAAGGAGGTATCATTGCTGGTAATGTCGCTGGCATTGTTGTAATTGGTACCATTGTTCATGTCGAAGGTCTGAATACCGTTGCCGTCCGCGGTTTGTCTCAGGCGATATGATCCGCTAAAGCTGTCCGCAGTAAAGCTAACCGTACCATTGTAAAGACTTACACCTGTGGCCGGTGTATTGGCATGGTGAATTCGCTTGTTCTCAAACAGGACATTTCCGTTTATGGCATCCACATAGACATCGGCCCTGTAAACGGGATTAGTGGCATAAATGTCAAATTTGTACGCAAGTCGAGCCTGGTCGCTTACTTCCTTCAATGGAGGAAGGATGACCAATTCGCCCTGAGGCTGACGGTACTCCGCTAATTCTGCTTCTTTGGAATCTTCCCAGAGATATTTGCTCGCACCAACAAATGCAGTTGCCCTGTTTAGTGCAGCCTGAGCATTAAGTGAAGCAGTTACCTGGATATCGGCCAGGCGATACACATTGTTGGACATGGATTGGACCATGCCGTCTTTAGTGTGTAGCACGGATTGTGCGAACTCTACCTCAATCCCATTGTAATACTGCTGGAATCTTTGGTGAACGAATCCTTGCTCATCGATGGTTTGACCAGCAGCTATCATCTGATTCTCTCCAGCCATTTTGAACTGTTCGGCAAAAAGTTGATTTGCGGCCGACGCAGCTTTCAGTTGGTCTTGAGGAAATACCTTTAAACTAGGTATTGGTTTGGGTTGGTCGTCCTGAGCATAGGACATGGTGAGAGTAAGTGCGAAGACCATTAGAAGCATGGTCCCGCGAAAATCAAAGTGTTTCATGTGCGTTGATTTTACGTTAATGATTAAAATTGTTAAGGCTTTCATAAAGCTATAAATTATTCTCACTAAATCGTCATTTTTAGTAATTAATCGATAAAAAACACTAGAATTTTTGTTTTGTTTATGCATATACTTTAAAAGTTTAACAAAGTGAGTAAAAATACGGAAGACCTTCCTTACCATTAAACAAAAAGCCAGAGCGATCTTCTTAAAGGGGATCGCTCGGGCTTAAAAATTTGCCTCCATGAAGAGGAATTAAATCTCCTCTATGGGATCAATTTGCTGAAAATGACAATTGGAATGCATTGACACAGATCTTGTCGTCAGGATCGGAATTATTGGCCAATTCTAAATTGGAGAAGGTAACAGTGAACTGAGACACCTCACCCTCCGGCGTTAGGGTGAGCTGATCGATACGGATGGGTTTACCTTGATTGTTTCTCGTGCTAATGTATTCATTGGTTCCATCTATGTAGAACACATAGCCGGTCCCAGGTTCCAATGATCCATCAGTTACGCTGTAGGTACCGGTATCTGGAAGTCCAAAAACAGGATTCGCACCATAGAGATTCACTCCAGGATCTGTTGATTCGTCCGGGGTGCTATGCCCACCTACCTGAATGGAAACTACTCCAAAGATATTGTCCGCCCGATAGGCATAAACATTGCCATCGTCGTCCTCATAATTGATATTGTCGGTACAATTGGGGCCAATGGCTGCCACTACGTGTTTGAGCATTGGGGCACGGCCACCCTCCGATGTACTTCAGGATATAAAAGAGAAGCAGATCAGGACCACAAGGCCTGAATAGATACGAGTTGGTAATTTCATGACTTTTACTTTAAAGTCATGGTAATCAGTGTACTTAAAGGTACTATTTTTTATTCCCTAAAGTGAGAATCACCTATTACTTAAAATTGAGGATCTTTAATTACTGATCAAACTGGGTAACCATAGAGGTGTTACCACTTCCTCGTTGTATCACTTGACTGCGATTGAAGTTTGAGGTTCTTCCGGCTGTAAGCGACCCCTGAATCACCGTAGAAACATTAGCCATTCCGGATTGATCGACCAGGGACCGATTGCCTGTACCCAGTGCCTGTAAAACATCAGAGTTGTTATTAGCACCTCTCTGTATTACCTCGGATAGGTTGCTACTTCCGGCCAGCTGCCGTACAACAGAAATGTTGGACTGTCCTTCCTGCCTGACGATGGACCGGCTTAAAAGGTCTGCCTCTTGAATAACCAAGGAGTTATTACCACTTCCCTCTTGCTCGACACGAGAATAAGATCCAATAGATTGTAACTGCAGAACATTGGAGACGTTTTGCTGCCCCTGTTGCCTGACAATTGATTTGTTCTCCAATCCTTGTTGTACAACTACGGAGTAATTGTTCTGACCAATCTGTTCTACCGTATTGCGATTGTTTTGGGCAACAATAGTTGAGGTCGTGAACAGGCTGAGCAATAGAGAGATGTAAGGTTTCATAAATAGGTTAAGTTCATACCAGTTTGGGGACTGGTGGTTAATTTAGGGAAGACAAGCTTAATCACATATACGTTTAAATGCAAATATTTTCGATGAAATACACGTATTGACGTATTTTCCTACATATATGTTGTTGCTTCATCCTACCATGAACCATGTTCGCGCATATATGTAACTTCACAGGGTCACATTTAAACCATCATTATGAGATCCTTCATTTCTTTTCTTCTGACCGCATTGATCGGCATGCACTCAATTTCAATCGCTGCACAAGACCTACCCAAAGTAGACCAGGACCGTTTGGAGAAAAGCATCCTGGATCTGGGCAAAATTGGTGTAGACGAAATGGGAACCCAGCGTGTCGCATTTAGTCAGGCCGACCTCGACGGAAGGGATTTTGCGATACAGCTGATGAAAGAAGCCGGTCTGGAAGTTCATATTGATCTTGCGGGTAATATCATCGGATCTCTGCCGGGATCTAATCCAGAACTTGCTCCAATCAGTTTTGGATCCCATATCGATACGGTCCCCAATGGTGGGAACTACGATGGCTGTGTTGGATCCATGGCTGCGATCGAAGTGGTACGGGTAATGAAAGAAAATGGGATCCAGCCGCGGCACCCCATGGAACTGATCATCTTCTCCAATGAGGAAGGCGGAGTAATGGGAAGTCGCGCAATATCAGGAAAGTTACCACCAAGTGCTTTCGAAGTAGTCAATAGCACAGGATTCAATATGGCGGACGGCATTGATCGCCTGGGGGGAGACCACACCAAGATCGACCAGGTCATTCGAAATAAAGGAGAAGTTGCCGCCTTTGTAGAGTTGCATATCGAGCAAGGTGGACTTTTGGAGCAAGCTGGATTACAGATCGGAATAGTAGAAGGAATCGTCGGTCTAAATTGGTGGGATGTCACCTTTACCGGTTTTGCCAACCATGCAGGTACGACTCCAATGGACCAGCGACAAGACGCATTATTGGCAGCTGCTCAATTTATACAAATGGTGAACCAGGTAGCTGTAGATCGTGACGGAAGACAGGTTGCCACCGTAGGCCGGATCAAGGCCTTGCCGGGAGCACCCAATGTGATCCCCGGTAAAGTGGTCCTCAGCCTGGAAATTCGTGATCTGGCTGGGGAGGTGATTCGAGAAGTCTATTCGACCATAGAAAAGGGAGCTGCAGAAATATCAAAGGATTCCGGTGTGGCCATCCAATTCGAGGAATTAAGTACAACGGGTATCCCTGCACTAACAGACCCCATGATCCAAAAGCAAATAGAGGCCAGCACCAATGAACTGGGCCTGAGTTTTCAATATATGCCCAGTGGAGCTGGACATGATGCGCAAGACATGGCTTTGATCACTCCCACAGGAATGATCTTTGTTCCCAGCAAGGGTGGGATCAGCCATTCGCCTAAGGAATTTACAACCGCAGAGGACATGGCCAATGGAGCTAATGTTCTTCTAAGAACGTTGCTTAAATTAGACAAAGCCATGGATTAGGCTATCGAACTATTTGGAGATCCGCTCGTATTTCTGGCCCCTGGAGTCGACCATTTTACCGCCCTTTAACTCGAACTTGACGTCCTCATTGTCCCAGGTAAACACAAAGCCCTCGCCCGTGATCAATTTTGGATAGTAACGGACCGAAGTACCATCTTCCTGGTAAATATCCCAGATCATAGCACCATTCTGTATGGCTATGTCGAAGTGGGTCTGACGTTCAGCATCCGTCCACTTCCCTACAAACTGCATTTTTAAGCTCTTTTCCTTCCGCACATAAGAAATACCATTGAACTTGAGCTGATCGGTCTTGGCATCGTGAGTGATGGGGTAACTTTTACCGTTGAAGAAGACTTCCGGATAGCGATCGTCTCGCATGTTGACAAAATACTCTCCCCAATGTGCGACCAACTTATACTTGCCGTCTTCTTCGACCACCTCTAATGGCTGGAATTCATTCTTGGCATCCAACCACTCTCCTTGTAAGGCCTTCATGCCCCTTTCCTGGCAGGAAATCAGAGTTAAAGCTATGAACAAAACGGACAAAAAGTACTTTCCTTTTAACACCATAAAGCAGCATTTTTTTTATCGGGTCGAATTTAGCCAAATTGAGGCAATCTGGAAAGACATTTAACGATTGTGGAACAACTAGCGGCCTCCACTCAAGATAGTAAGTACAGGGAATCTTCGAGTAAACAACAGCATGAAATAAACCAAAAGCGAAGCCGTGAGGATCTGACTCCCAATACTCAAGAAAGGATTAGAAATATGAGCTCCGATAAACGGATAGGTGATCACAATGATAGGACTGTGATACAAGTGCAACAAATATGCATAACGGCCGGTATTGTAGAACTTGAACTCCAGGTCGATCACCAGTATAAACAGGAAGACAGCTATAGGCCACTTCAAATATTGCGGAAACCACATAGCCACAACCGCAACAGCCAATGCAGATAGGGCCACGAACCAGCCTCGGTTCAATCTGTCCCTAACCATACCGTAAAGGGTTCCAATTATAAACAAGCCAACCACATCCAATCTCAGAAAAAGAGATCCAAAAACCAGGAAGACTAGGATGACCGGCAGGGCACGCCATTCTTTCTGTGTCAATAAAGCGATCACAGCAAATACCAAAAAGATATCCCGGATAAAGTAAGTAGGCGGATTAACCGGCTCCATATTTAATGCCAGCACCCCTTCGGTAAACAATTCTGGTCCTATTCCCAATCGATTCAATGGATTAAAACCCAAAACATAATATGAGAAGAGCACCAACATCACTACAGAAACATTGGCGATCAAGTAAGGTATTGCCAGGCTTTTGACCTTTTTCTGGAAGAGGTATTTCTTTTTACGACTGACCGTGAAGTATAGGTAACCCGAAATAACCGATAGTATAGCCGTGCCATAGGTTGGTAATATCTCTACTAAAAAGTACAGCCACCCTTCTTCCAACTGATGCCGGGTGTGGGTAAAGGTGATCATGAAGACCGCCACAAGACGAATCAACTCAATGCTGGGTTTCACAAATTAGATGGTTGATTGAGATAATAGATTCATAGATCAACGATCTAAAGTAACCAGTTCCTCCCTGATCATCCGATTAACCCGGACAAGCCGCTGCATAGCCCTCTGGTAAGGATTAATGGCCGCATAACAGGATTCTTGGTATTCCAGGCAGATATTGCGGAAATAACGATCCGATACAATGGCTGGGATGTCCGTACGCACTAATGGGAAAGTCAGCTCGTCCTCATAGTACATATTGTCGATCAGATATGGCTTTACCTGGTTCAATCTTTCATGGTTTGCCTCCCTCCCATTCATGGCAATAAAGGCATAATCATACCGATACAACCGAAAAAGTTCGGATACCAGGGAATCGTTGGTAAAGACGTTGAAATCTCCTGTGCTGCTCAGGATCTGGAAAGTGTTATCGTTAGGCAGGAATTCGATATAATTGAGTAAGGAATTCTGAGCTTCGCCCATCATGGCTATACTGTCTTGAGAGAAACCAGGGTGAAAGGCGAACACAAGGTTCACCCCATCGATCTTACGCCTATATGCGCGCACATCATTAACTATTTGAACCGAATCTATGGCCATGTCCAGTTGAAGGCGTTCCAAGTAGTCCTGGTACGATATCCTGGCCGAACGCTTCTTTTCCCAATCACTGATCGCAAAGGAGATGGAAATACCGATGATTATGATTATGGTCTCGGAGACATATCTTCCAAGCAGGGAGAATACGGACTTTTTCTTGGTCATCTGTGAGATAGGTGTTTAGAAGCTAAAATAGAACTAGTTCCCGTCCAAAACAAATACCATGCAGTGTTGCCAGGGTAGATTACCCATATTTTCTTTGAGTCGAAAACCAGCTGCGCGCATCTCCTTAACGGCCTGGGCCTCGGACATTTTATGCAATGGTTTAATAGGCACAGAAGCATCCTCCTCCCGATATTCAATAAGGAAGAGTTGGGCATCTGGACGCATCGCCTTTCTGATGGAGCGCATCATCTCTACCGGGTGACTCATCTCATGATACACATCCACGATCAATACCTTGTCCACACTGTTTTTAGGCAAGTTAACCCCTTCGATCTCTCCTTTGACTCCTTGAACATTGTCAAATCCACCAGCATCTTTTCGAGCTTTTATGGCCGTGAGCATCTGAATTTGAATGTCCACAGCATAGACCATCCCTTTATTTGCCAATGGAGCCATCTTAAAGACATGATATCCTGAACCTGCGCCAATGTCCGCTATCACATCTTCCGGTTGAATATTCATATTCGCGATCAGGGTAGTGGTCTGTTCTTCTTTTTCACGCTCGGCCCTTTCCAACCAGGCCATCCCCTGGTAGCCCATCACATGCGCAATTTCCCTTCCCATATACCATTTGCCAGTGCCGTCATAACTTCCGTTACGATACTGATATGGATCTGAGAACGTAGACTGAGCAATTAAGGGAAGCTGACTTAACAGAGCAATCAGGACAAGGAGGGATCGAAAATTCAACTTCAGCATAGCTTTTTTCTCAAAGATACCCAATCCGCATTTGTCGGGACCGTATGAGAAAAATCAATGCAGTCGGAAGGGAAGAACAGTAGAAGGAGATTTCCTAAATGGATCAGGTACCGGGAGCTCACCTTAGGCCGGAATCTAAACCAAATTTGTTGTGAAAATATAAACAATTTCCAGCTTGACAAACTCCGGTATCCTGAACATAGTTGGTGTTTCGGGCATACTACAATTGCCCGAAATAATCTGGGGGGCAATATCATGATTAAGACCAAAAATCACAAATGATTTCGTGCAATCTTTCATCCCTAAATGTGAGGACTTTATAAGAACGGAAGATCTTCCAGGGATCGACTACTTAGCTACTGGACAGTCTCATCCTTACAGCCCGGAAATTTGACTATCTTGTTGTTGATACCATCATATTCGCGATTCAAAATGAAAAATCTAATTCTCTTCGTGTTCATTCTAGCGCTGTTTTCCTGCAATAGAAATGACCAAATGCCGAGCAATCTGGGTGAAGTCTCCATAGAAATAAGCGGAAAACCCAAAGCAGCTGAACAATTTGAAAAAGGCCTGCTCCTTCTGCACTCTTTCGAGTACCAGGATGCAAGGGAAGCTTTTAGAGAAGCTCAAGAAATAGATCCGGATATGGCTATGGCATACTGGGGAGAGGCCATGACCTACAATCACAGTCTCTGGAGTGAGCAAGACTATGATCTGGCCCTTCCGGTACTGGAAAGATTAGAAAAACTGGATTATACCTCGACCTGCAATGAACTAGAATTGGATATGATCCAAGGATTGAAGATCCTGTATCAACCTCAAACCGACAAACTAGTACGGGACCAAAATTATAAGGATCATATGGAGGACCTGTATAAAAAATATCCCAATAACCACGAAGTCGCAGCCTTCTATGCCCTCTCCCTTCTTGGCTCGGTCCCAGAAGGCCGAGATGATGAGATCTACGGACAAGGAGCGGTGATCGCGCAGGGTATAATTGCAGAGAATCCCAACCATCCTGGAGCCTTGCATTATTTGATCCATTCTTATGACGACCCCAAGCATGCAAGTTTGGCTTTGGACGCGGCCGATGCTTATTTAGTCGTTGCACCGGACGCCAGCCACGCCTTGCACATGCCTTCACATATCTACGTCGCCATGGGCATGTGGGACGAGGTTGTTTCCTCTAACATTGCCTCCTACGAGGCCAGCTTAAAGCGAATGGACAGAAAGGGCCTAGATAATGATGCCCGTGGTTACCACGCTTTTCATTGGTTGGAATATGGCTATCTGCAACAAGGTGAAAAACACAAGGCAGCTGATATGGTTTGGGAGATGCAGAAATTTGCCGAGGAAACCCCATCCCCAAGGGCCAGGGTACATATGGTCTTTTTAAAAGGTACTTACTTGGTAGAAACTGATGAGTGGGATTCTAACATCGCAGAGATTCCCGTCAACACATCGGACCTAAACATATCGATCAGATCGCAAAACCTATTCATTGAAGGGATGAAGGCTTTTCACAAAAAAGACGAAGCCAAACTGGACAGCCTGGTCAGTCAGGCTCAAAATGATATCAACCGTGAAAATTTTGTAGTACAGTCGGGTAAAGCCAAACTATGCTCCAATGTGTCCCGGGCGGATGCTACTTCAGGGGATATCCTGGAAGCTGAAGTCCGAAAAGAACAACTGCTTGCACTGGCTGCATGGTTAGATGCAGACGCCGATCTAACCGAAACCCATCTGCAAAATTCCATCGAAAAGTTCAGTGAACTTAGCTATAGCTACGGCCCACCTCATATCCAAAAGCCTGTACACGAACTCTATGCAGACTGGTTAATGGAGCAGGGACGAACTAAAGAGGCCAAAGAGCAATACGAGCACACATTGACCATAGGACCAAAACGCTTGCGCCCAACCCAGGCAAAAGAGAGTATTTGAAATACTTTGGCTCTCTTCTACCTTGGGGCACTGTTCCCCTCCCATGACAAGTTAGTTTATAGCTAATCATTAGCAGCGGGTTTGGATGTTGTAGTTCTGGTACTTCAAGAATCGGAAATCGATTTTCCTGAATTCCTTCTAGGGGAATGCCTTTATTCTCCACTAGAATTAATGCCTCAGGTGAATTATCTTAGAGGTGAATTATGACCAGGGACATAATCGATATCAATGACTTCACCATACTTGTGGAGACCGCCAATTCTGAGAACGTCATCAAGGACGCTTGTAGTTTTGACGAACCCGTTATAGCAGTTGCCTTCTATGGTTCTGGCAATGTGGATCTCCAAATGCAATTTGAAGGTAAAACAAGGGATTTCAACTATACCAAGGGATTGGCCCTCTCCTTCTATGCCGATGAAAAAGTGATCTGCGAGCACACGGTTGCAGCAAATAAGCCCTTAGAGTGCATTGTTATCGCAACGGCTACCAGGAATCTTGCAAACCTTCCGAACCAGGAGGGGGAGATCTTTTCGGATATGCTGAACGAATTGGTCAACCCGAGTGATCATTATGTAGAAGGGCCAAGCTTTTTTATGAATCCCGAAATGCAGCAAATAGTGGATTCTGTCTTTTCCAACACCTACCAGGGTAAGACTAAGATGATGTTCTTTAGAAGTCAGATGACGGCCTTGCTGTCTCACTTTTTTGGTCAACTGGCTGATACGCCAAGTAAATCGGTTAATCAAACACAACGTGAAAAATTAGAAATGGCCAGAGTTATTTTGGCCGATAACCTGGACAAGCCTCCTTCCTTATCTGAACTCTCCAGACAGATCGGTTTGAACACCTATAATTTAAAAAAGGACTTTAAGGAGATGTTTGGACTCCCCGTATTCAAATATTTGCAAAACCAGAGGCTTACAACTGCTCATGACCTGATCAGAAAAAATGAGGCCACCGTACAAGAAGCCGCATGGCAGGTAGGCTATGATAGCCTGAGTTCATTCTCCAACGCCTTTACAAAGAAATTTGGCTACCGCCCCAGCCAGGTCAAGTAGTCTCCTTTTCGAACAAATTATACTCCTTTTTGAATAAACCGGCCTGTGTGGGTCGCAATAGATTTGTGGTATTGTTAATCGTTAAAAATTAATACCATGAATTACAAAAGAGCACTCAAGACAGCCGTCAGCATATGGGTAATGGGCGTTTTACTATTTGTCATTGCCGCCATGCTACCACTTTCTGACAATCCGGAACTGCAGGCAAATATCTCACTGGCATTGGCCTTTATTCCTCTGGGATGGTATGGAGCTAAATACTACTACAAAAAGGGTTCTACCACTCCGGTCTATCAACTGGCCTTTTTACTGGTTTTTGTGGCGGCATTGCTGGATGCCCTGATAACTGTGCCAATATTCTTCTTCCCAATGGGAGTTGATCACCAGACCTTTTTCGGTGCCATCGAATTCTGGTTACTAATCGCAGAATATGCGGGCATTGTCATCCTATATGATTACCTGAACCGGAAGAAAGAACTAAGAACTGCTTAATCTAACCTTGAAAATTATCAAATCATGGAACTATCCATAAAACCGATCTTACTCATTGTAACCCTCCTGACAACAGGCCTGACAGCTGGCCTTTGCTTTACCTGGGGAAATGCTGTGACACCAGGGATCGGAAAACTAGGAACCCTGGCTTATCTGCAGTCATTTCAGGAAATGAATCGGAGCATTTTGAATCCTGTATTCTTTATCGTTTTTCTCGGACCTGTTGTTCTAAATATCGCCAATCTGATCGTTTTCCGATCTGCAGCCAAACCGGTACTATTTCTATTGATCGGAGCAGCAATCGTCTATTTTATCGGACTTTTCCTGGTCACTGTTCTTGGCAATGTACCGCTCAACGAAATATTGGACAAAACAGACCTGCTGTCTGCATCGACAGAAGAATTGGTTCAATTGAGGGAGCGGTTTGAAAAACCCTGGAACAGCTTCCACAACATCCGAAGCTGGAGCAGCTTGACTTCCTTTTTACTATTAGCCATTACCCTACTGATGGCAGGCAAATAAATCAACCACAAATTCTAATAATCACGAAAAATAAGTAAACATGAAAAAGCCAAATTATTTAATCATCGGAGGAACCGGTAAGACTGGACGAAAAGTGGTCAATAGCCTTGAACTGCTCAACCAAAACGTACGAGTTGGGTCAAGATCCGCATCCATCCCCTTCGATTGGAACCAATCTGCAACTTATGGCCCAGTCCTTGAAGGTATGGACCGCGTTTATATCACCTATCAACCCGACCTGGCGGTGCCAGGTGCTTTTGATGCGGTCAGCGAACTAGTCAGTATCGCTAAAAGCAAAGGAGTTTCTAAGCTTGTCCTTCTTTCCGGGAAAGGGGAAGTAGAGGCGGAACGCTGCGAGCAAGTCATCATGGAATCCGGTTTGGACTACACCATTGTCCGGGCCAACTGGTTCAGTCAGAACTTCAGTGAGAACTTTTTATTAGAACCTGTTGTCCAAGGTGTGGTGGCACTTCCCATGGCCGAGATGAAAGTGCCTTATGTGGACACAGACGACATCGCCGATGTAGTTGTAGAATGCTTGTTGCATGAAGAACACAACAAGAAGATATATCAACTTACCGGAAATGAACGATTTACCTTTCCAGAAGTATGTGAGCTTATTTCTTCGGCAACAGGGCGAGAGATCAAATTCATCCCCGTGACCCTGGAAGAATATGTGCAGGTGATGAAAACAATGGACCTTCCAGAGATCTATGCCTGGTTGATCGAATATTTGTTCAGTCATGTACTGACCAATCCCGACAATGAGATTATCACCCAGGACATAGAAATGGTCCTGAAGCGACCAGCTAAATCCTTCCGGAATTATGTCAAGCTAACAGCCGCTTCCGGTGTCTGGAACCAGGCCGTGCATTTGGAGAACTAACCTAAATCTATCTTTTTGGAAAAGGTGACCTCTTTAAAAAGGTCACCTTTTTTGGGATTTCTACCTAGGGGCGCTGTTCCCCTCCCGGGACAAATTAACCAACTAGAGGCTTACAAAGAAATGAAACTGGTACTTTAAATGGCTATTCATGAAATCGGTACGCCCAAACCGAAATCGTCAACATTAATCAATTATCTGGACCAGAATCCCTTCGGAATTAGCTGAAAACTCTGGTGCATACAAACTTTGAAGGGTAGAAACAGAATTTGAGAAATGACCCTCTAAGTTGGCCCTCATTTGATAATCGAACACATAGGTACCCTTATACAAGTGATCGAAGAAGAAATGAGTGGCCTGGTCCCTGGTCACCTGATAATACCCTACTCCATCATTCCACTGATAGCTTGAAAGTACATCTACCGGTTCCAGACCAGAAGCCCTGTCATCTTTCAAATGGAGAAAATCCATGTCTTCCGCGACGGTGATCTCAATACGTGAAACGATCAGATCTCCAAGGGAAACCGAATCCTCTTGACCAAGTGGAATCAGTTCTTCCCCCATGGGACCCACCCTCCTTTTATAGAGTTGTCTATTAATGGACAAGGCGGGATTGGCAGAAGCAGAAACTCGATCGCTATCTTCATAATACTGCCAATACACCCCTCCCATCCCAGAAGTTTCTCCACGGTTTTCTATAGTGATATTACCCATTTCAGGTTCGATCTCCTGAGCAGACCAACGGAGTTTGAAGTATCCAGTTTTGGCTTCCTTTTCCGTTTCCGGCAATTGGTGGGCCAGTATTGTTTGGTTGCCAACTTCCAGCCTGGTCCGACTCCGCTTTTCCAAGCCGGATTCACCAAAATGCAGCATGGCGTATATGGCTTCCGTGGTGGCCTTGGTAGTCCCCCAAGACCTGGCTCTTTTATTGCGGACCAACCACTGTTTTAAGGCCTCGATCTTCTTTACATCCTGGTCGACCTCAGCAAACACCTCGATCAGAAGGGACTGCGTCTCTATTTGAGAATTGAACCACCTCCATCCGGCTCTATTCTCCTTCCAATACCAGCCGTTCTCTTCGCTCTTTACAACTCGCTCTTCCAGTGCATCGACAATGGTACTGGCCATGTTTGTATCGCCTATGCGGTGATAGACCAAGGCTAACAATCCTTGCTCATATAGTGAAAGACCAAGCCAGTCTTGCTTTCCTTTTTGCAGAAAATCGTCAACTACTCTTTTGACACTTTCTTGGAATGGATGCTGACTCAGGTGAAATGATCTTGTGTACAAATAATGCACATCCGAAACAGTTGGTCGGACCTTGGTAGAATCACGCTGTGCCAGAAGTCTTTTCTGATAATCCGCAGCAAAATTCCGATCCAGATAATTCACCGCATTAATCCTGATAGCTTTCAACAAATGGGTGTTCCGTTCTCCAACCTTCATAAATTTTAATTGCCCGAGGCCAGCGACTATATGACGGGTAATGTAGGGATTATCAGGGCCTCCTGAGAACCACGGAAACGCTCCCGAGGAAGATTGCATCTGTTTTAACTTGGCCAAAGTTTCCAATTGTCCTTGTCTTACTTGCTCTACATCCAATAGTCTGGATATGTTCTGTTTTTGTTGACCTTCGGTAAGCTCATTAGTCGCCCATGGAGATGCCGACAGCAGGGCGGTCTTAAGATCCTGATTCTTCTCTAGAGGTGAGTTGAGAACGTCATCAATCTTCCAGGCTTCCATAACCTGAGCAATTTCCGGGTTACTCGTCACAATGGACTCCCCCAAAGCATTGGCGTAGTAGCGAGCAAATGTCTGCTCCGCACATTCGTATGGGAATTCGATCAGATAGGGTAGCGACTTCAGTGCCAACCAGGTAGGATTCTCCGTATACTCCACTTCCAAGGCAAAATTCTCTTGAGACGTCGATTCTGATCGGACCAATTTCTCCATTTGATACTCCTTCTTTCCTCCCGCGGTTAACCAGACAGGACGGGTTTCAGTTATCAAGACCCTATTTGTGATCACAGGAATCATCCCAGACTCCCCATCGCTGTGTTCTTTGGTCTTAGCTACAATCTTATACTCCATTGCGGCCAGGTTCTCAGGTACCTTGAATTGCCATTCTACCACCACGTTGGCCCCTTTATCAATGGAAAAGGGCTTCAACTGATCCAGTTGGATTCGCTGGGGATCCAGCTCCACAGACTTCAAGCCATCCTTGAGTTGCAAGATCGCGCTACCTCCTAATTTCTCATTCGAAAAATTATTGATCTTGGCTTTGACAACCACCGTGTCTCCAGATCGGAAGAATCTGGGAAAGTTGGGAATAAGACTGATGTCTTTTTGAGTGACCGCCACCTTCTCCAAACGACCAACTTGAATATCCTTGGTATGCGCCAGCAACATGAATTTCCATTTGGTCAGCGCCTGGGGAGCATCAAAGTCGAATGCAATCTCTCCTTTGCTATCTGTAAGCAGTTGAGGATAGAAGAATGCCGTTTCTTTCAGATTGTCGCGAGTTTCTACTGAGGCAAGCTCTTTTAAGCCCGATTTGGTGGTGATCAAAACCACCCCATTTTTTGCCGAAGTTCCATAAAGAGCTACCGCGGTATCGCCTTTGAGTGCGGTGAAATCCAGGATCTCTGTTGGATCGATCTCCAACCTTTCACTCTTGGACAGGGGCACCCCATCCACGATAAACAGAACGTCATTATTCTGACCTATACTGCTGTAACCCCGGATAACTATATTAGTCCCAGCCATGTCGTAGGCCACCTGGTTGGTGATTTGAACTCCTGCTGCTTTACCGCTTAGGGCAAACAACACCTCCTCTTCTGACATCTCGGCATTAACCACGGTAGAAACGGAGTAGCCCAAAGCCTTGGCCTCCTTCCGAATGCCTTGAGCTGTGACCACTACCTCATCCAGGTTTGCCAGGTCTTCGTCCATGGTTAGGTTATAGGTACCTAATCCATCTATTTTTGCCTCGATCGATTCGAAACCAACATAGGAAAACTGCAGTTGAGCACCGGGAGGAGCATCTAAGGTGTAGTATCCGTCAAAATCCGTTTGAGTACCTATATTGGTTCCTTTCACCACCACATTAACCCCAGGCAGCGGCAAACCTGAGCGGTCCAGAATAAATCCGCTTATGTTTCCTCGCTCAACATTGGGATTCTCCAATCTGCTTCTGAGATCGAAGAGGTATTGTCTATTCTTTCCCTCTATTGACCCAAAGTCCAACCCGAACCATTTCAGTTGATGATAGTTCTGGAGTTGTCTGTAAAAGTGATTGTAATCGAACTTCCTGACCCCAACGAAGTCCGTCGTTCTGAACATTTCTCCAGATTCGACCATGGGGCCGTAATAGTAGGAGAAGTTTTCAAATTGAAGCTCGGTATTCCACGCATGCTCTATGAATTGATCCAGGGAAGAATCGTACATGGAAACCAATATTTCTGCATTACTAGGCTCTCCGTCCGGTCCGGTGATCTTAAAGCTCCAGGTTTCTTTCTGATCCGGTAACAACCGATCGCGAAAACTTGTGGTTTCAACCCTCAGCTCGCTGTTGGCTTGAGGCAGGTTCACATCGAACCTTTGGGTGTAGATGTCGTTATGACGAACATATTGAAGATTCACTGTGATCTGACCGGCATAATATGCCTTGAGTGGAATGCCCAAATCGGTATACCCATCGGTGATTTGAACTAACTCAGAGAAAATGGGGTTGTTCTGATAATGAGCTTCCAACTTGACCGACAGATTGTCAAAATTGGTCTTCAGTCTTAGTCTGATCTCCTGGTCTTTGCTAAAATCACTATTGATCAGTTGATACTGGAATGCCTGATTATCGGACAGGGCGATGAGTTCTGGAAAATAGAGCTCAAATTGCTCGGTCTGGTGCACCGTATCCCCCTTCTTATCTACGCCAAGCACCTCTATCTGGTAAGCTCCAGGCTCCCAATCGGACATATCACCCATCCACAAAGCTGTCTCTCCTTTGGCCCTGACAGACCTGGATAAGACCTGTTGGCCATTGGCCCAATTCTGCCGGGCATCTGTACTGTCATAAGGCTCGTGTGGAAATAGCCGAACGAATTCTTCTTTGGACAGATGAGGGATCTCCACCACCTCCCAGGGTTTCTTCCTAAGTGCCCTTTCCGGCGATGCGAGCTTATATATATCCAGCTTCAGATCTGAGGACCAGGGATGATCGTTCAAATTGATCGAATTAACTTTGATCTGAGCCCGATCTGCCCCATTGACCCGAGTGGGAGCGTTGAGTTCGAGTTTTAGTTGACGTGTACCCGCATAGATCGAATAATTGGCAGACCTCGTTTCTCCAGATAGGTCCGTAATATCCACTTTAAGGGTATAGATCCATTTTGCGTCTTGCCAACTAGTTACCGAACGGTCCACCTCTGTGACCAGGGGTACCTGGAAAATCCCGTCCTTATCGGTTGTTCCTTGGCCCGTCGAAATGATCTGGGCATCGCTTCCCCTATAACCTCCGTAGTATGAATAAGCCTGTTCCCTGCTTATTTCGTATTTCATCCGGGCATCGGCCACCGCACTGCCGATCAGGTCTTTCGCGGACCCACTGAGCAGTATGGAATCGTTCAAGCCTACCGCATCTTTGTATGGATCAATGCTTACTTCAAATCTGGGACGTTTGTATTCTTCTACCGAAAAACTCAGCTCCCGGTAGTTAAAATCGTCAATATCCTCCCAGTATGGATCATCTTCCTCTTCATCATTTCCCCAATCCTGATCCATCTCGATGGAGAATTCACCGGGAAGCAAACTAAGTGGAATGCTATATTGGCCGTGAATGGAACCATACTCGTTAGTCTTTAACCGAAACTCCTTTATCTCCTCCATATTGGAGTCATAAATGGTCACATTGACGTAAACCCCATCTACAGAATGGTAGTCTCCTTTTTGTTTTTCGACCAGAATTCCCTTGAAATACAGTGTCTGGCCTGGGCGATAAATGCTTCGGTCCAGATAGAGAAAGGCCTTAGCAACCCGGTCTTCCTCTTCATCCTCCAGATAGCGCCTGTTCAAGCTGAAGTTTTGATCGGACAGGGTATCTCCATCTTTGTGGATCAACAGATTTAGATTACGATGATATTTGTCATCCTTCTTAAGATGAAAGCTACCTGTTTTATCGGTCTGGCCGGATCCGAAATAGTCTGGATTAACAAGGGATATATGTGCCTTTTCCACAGGAAGTCCGGTTTCACGATCTACAACCCTGAACATTATTCCATCGTTCAAATCCTTGCTCAGCATAACCAACCGACTGACCCCAACCTGATCGTAACTGAAAATATGAGCCACCGAATCTTCCACGGATCGGACGGCAGCGGTGAGCACATAGTTCCCTGCCGGCAGGGGCGAGAAATCTACCTCCGTAGTATGCGAATAGTAATCCTTCATTTGTTTGAGTGCATACTTGCGTAGACGTAGGGGTTGTTGAGTTTTGATAAGATGATCTACCAGGCTGTCCCGATGATATCGGTTAAGACCCTTTAGACTGCCTTGAGAGACCTTGTAGGCAGCCAGGAACAAACTGTCGACCCCTTGCGACTCTACTTTAACCAAAAAAGGCTTATCCGGGATCACATACTGTTCTGCCGTCAGTTCCAGTTGCGGAGCTGTTATGGTCTTTCGCAAAAAAGCACAAGAGGTACCTCCATCCGAGTTGGGGTAGCTGGAAGTAGCCAGATCACAGAGCTCTACCGCTTTGATGCGGTACAATTCAAATCCCGGTCGTAAACTGGCGGCATAGGACTTGCTTTGTTCGTAAAGAAAACTAGCCAGTTGGAACTGGATCATGGCCGAAGCCTCATGGGAACGATAATTATTGGCCAGTTTCTCCAGGGCTTGTTTATAGAGGTCCCCACTATTCTCAACCTGTGATCTACGACTTGCAAATTGCATTCGCTTGAGCACCACATCCAAATAGGCCGAAGTATCTCTGGACTGGTGAAATTTCTCCAGGCCTTGATAGAACTTAAGTACATTTCGGTTAGAAAGCAGGCTATCCGGTGTCTTAAATTCGGCTTTAAGAAACACATCCGTTGGCTGGAAGACCACCGGGTCATTCATTCTGAAACGTTCCTTTGGACGCTGCCCGTCCCACTTGCCTTTTTTATAATATGCGATGGCTCTGTGACTGAGAAAATCGAAGAGTGTGGGCCTGTATTTTGATGAAACTTTACTGCCGGACAAAATAAGCTGGTATTGCTGAATATCCGCTTGCTGCAGGGCTGTTTCAGCCTGGACTGACATGCGGTAGTGCCGATCTATTTGTCGATAAAATTGATCCAGCCCCCAGCTTTCGATATTTCCCTGGGCTGCTGCACCTGCTACGGGTGTTCTGTTCCTGATCTTATGGCGGTACTTGTTCAAATACTGCTCGAGCAGTTCCGCGTATACCGAATGTAAAACGGCCTTGGTAGACAGGTCTCCTTTGTCTATCTCGACTTCGAGTTGTGTCAGTATATAAGGTCGTGGATCTTGGTCCAGAACAAGCAGAAACTTGCTGTGATAAAGAAACGCCTTGACCATCTGTGGACCATTTTCGGAACGACGGGCCTTGGCCAGGATCTTCTCGACCTTTTTACTTGCAGATCTGACCTTTCCGGCTAATTCCAGGGATTCGACCTCCGTCCAGAGTTTGTCGAAACGCTGTTCGGTCTGTGCTGTCAATGTAAGGGTCGATAGGAAAAGAGCAAGAATCAGTAAAGGTTTCATCGTAATGGTTATTAGCATTAATCATACCGCAAAGTATGTTGATCCCAATGGTTAAAATAACAACAATTAGCCAAGCTGATTCTTTAATGAGGGAAACATACCAATGCCAAAGGCGAACGGCGTCTACTGATTTTCATCATAGTCCAAACTGAGATGTATAACTAGTTTAGTTCTACAATAGTCAACTCATGAAAGCACAACTTCAACACCAAGTACATCCATTAGTTTATCTGGTCATAATTCTGTTTAGCTCGATATCCATGGCCCAGGTCTTAGACCAGGACCGGGAAAAACTGGACAAGCCTGAAACCGCTACCCCTGTAGAGATCTACTGGAATGTAAAGGCATACAGTCCAACCTGGGGCCTGCTTCGGGTAAAGGCGATTGATAAGGATGGGAACATACATGACGTAAAGGCCATACAGGACTCCGATGATACCAGCCTGCTCAATGTGAAAGCACTGGTGGATGGGCAACGACTACCCATCAAACTCATCGTGAAGAAAAATGACAAATTATATCCTGTCAAGGCCATTTCACAGGACGGTACCATCCTGGACATAAAAGCGCTGACCGACGATGGGGAGATCATCGATGTAAAAGGATTTAGCCGTTCGGGAAATGTGATCCATATACGGGCCATTACGGCTCAACCGATCATGTATAGGGTAATCGCCGTTGCTCCGGACGGTACAGTGAACCGAGTCAAGGGAATTAAAATGATGGATCAGGAAGTAGAAACAGTAATTAACGGGGTCGAAGTATTTGCGCATGTCAAAGCATTGACACAGAACTAAGGATCTCAAAAAAACAGATGAGGCCTGTTTCCTTCCGAGACAGGCCTTTTTTATTTTATACCATCAAATTTGTTTAACTTAAATTCCTATTAATGAAGTGCTTCTACAGCCATGAGCAAATTCCCGAGGATTACCTATTCTAGTATTAATCAGGACGTAATCTGCGAAGATCT
This sequence comes from Aureitalea marina, assembly GCF_002943755.1. Lineage (NCBI taxonomy): Bacteria > Pseudomonadati > Bacteroidota > Flavobacteriia > Flavobacteriales > Flavobacteriaceae > Aureitalea > Aureitalea marina. The sequence goes on along the minus strand of NZ_MQUB01000001.1, from coordinate 3,006,051 downwards.
CACTGGTACCATCCTAGATTGCTCAATCAGTAACCAAATACCACACATCCACGAATGCGGAGGCCACGGTATGTGTACGACTTGTCGGATCCGCATCCTAGATGGGCATGGCAATATAAACCCAAGGACCTTCAAGGAAAAGGAAATAGCCAGATCTAGAAAGTGGGATCCATCCATCCGTCTGGCCTGTCAATGCCACATTCAGGGAAATGTGACCATTCAACGCTTGGTATGGACCAGTTCCGAGATCAATAAACTACAGCTGGAAACCGTCCCGGAAGGCAATCCGGAAGAACGCGCAGTGGCCATCTTGTTCTGCGACATCAGAGGGTTTACCAAACTAACTACTGAGCATTCCAGTTTTGATGTGGCCCATATCCTAAATCGGTTCTACACGGTTTTGGGTGAGCCTATCTTATTGAACAATGGGATCATTTACCAGTATGTTGGCGATGAGGTCATTGGTATTTTCGGGGTCTCCGGAGGATTAAGAGACAAGAATTGTAGAGATGCTTTACGAGCTGCGCTCGGTATGCAGTATGCGGTTGAACGATTGAACAGGATCGAACTGGTCGATTTTGATGTAAGACTGCGTATGGGTATCGGGATCAATTTTGGACGAGCCTACATTGGTCACCTGGGTCATCCAAAACACAAGCAGTTTGCCGTTGTAGGCGATCCGATCAATACAGCAAGTCGAATCCAGGGACTGAACAAGAAATTGGGTACCAGCATTTTGATCTCCCAATCGGTTTTGGCCGGATTTGCAACCGACACGGTCGAATTTGGAAAAGACGTTAGCGTAACCCTAGATGGTCATGATCACGAGACGACTGTTTACGAAGTAATCGGATTCAAAGGAGTTGATGTGCAATTGGAGCTACAACGATCACTGGATTACCTGCTGGAGAATGAAGATGAATTTGCCGACCGTTTCTATTCTAAAGTATTTGAAATTGCTCCGGAAGCCAGGAGTCTATTCAAAAAGAATATGCTGGCCCAAGGACGTTTACTGACCCATATGCTCGGTGGGATCGTGTATTCAATGAGCAGGCCCGAATACTTAAATATGGGGCTTAAACTGTTGGGAGAGAGCCACGTGAAATATGGGGTGACCGAAGAACATTATCCCGTAGTGCTTAAAGCACTCTTGGATACCATAGCGGAGACCCTGGGAGATATGTATTCCGGCAAGCTGATGAAAGCATGGGAGGATGCCCTTACCCTGATCACCTCCGAAATGAAGAAGTACGCGGCTGCAGTCTCGGACTAAACTACCGCACTAAACAATTGACCAATACTTTATTCCGCACCTGAGTAAGCTCTAAAATGTCCATTTCTCATTCGCATTCGGTTCCGTCAACAGTTTCTCCCGAGAGAATACAAGAATACGGTGTTGGCTTGTTTGATGCTATCCCGACAAAATCAGCTCTGAAGAAGGCGCTTAAGAAAGGACATATACGCGTGAATGATCGAATCGCTAGCACGGCCACCATGATCCAAGGTGGTGAAACCATCGTTTACGCTCCTCCCCTATTGGTTATACCCAAACGATCATTTAAGTTGAAGCTTCAGGTGATCTATGAGGACGACCATCTGGCGATCATTGATAAGCCTGCGGGGATCTTGGTCAGTGGAAATCAGTTTAGGACCATCGCCAACGCTTTATCTCAGAATCTGGAAGTAAGCCCGGAACAGGATGCAGTAACACCTCAGCCGGCACATAGGTTGGACTTCGCTACAACCGGAATACTTCTAATTGGCAAAACCGCTGAAAGCTTGCGCAGACTGTCCAAACTTTTTGAAGAAAAGAAGATCCGGAAATGCTATTACGCCGTGACCATTGGTGAAATGAACTCTTCCGGGATCATCGACAAGCCGATCGATGGGAAAAAAGCGGTAAGTACTTTTAAATGTGTCGCCTCACAAGTTTCACCAAGATTTAAGCTGCTGAATCTGGTCAAATTGGAACCTGAAACCGGCAGGCGTCACCAGCTTCGAATTCACCTTTCCGAATTAGGAAACCCCATACTGGGCGACCGAGACTACACCCCTGAAAATTTGATCTTAAAAGGCAAAGGCATGTATCTGCATGCCTTTTCACTGGAATTAGTTCATCCATTTGAAGACAGATCACTTGTGATTACAGCCCCTTTCCCAGAACGTTTTATAAAGCTATTCCCATCACTTGGCAAGCTATAAGCAATACTGAGGAATATCTAACAACAGTGAGGGCACTATGCTTGAGCCTATTTTTGAAAAGAGGCAACAAACCCCAAATGGTCGAATTATCCCGTCTCACGAAGTAAGACAAACAATAAATTTTTTGTCACTATCTTTAAAATAAAAACGAACGTAAAAAAATTATTCCTGAGTTAACTCTTTCATTAGCTTTTGTTTGAGACTCATAAGATGACTTGACACCGGGTTTGAGTGGGATGCAGGAATTACAAACACCTGTTCCGACTTCTCGCCAATTTTAGTTCTGCAATTATTGAATAAGGGGGCTTTCACTCCGTAGACCGACCTATGCTGAATGACCTGGCTTTAATTTGCCGACAGAAGAAGTAATTTTTAATAATACGGATATAAATTGCCAAGAAGTCTATTCCAGGTACTCCTGCCAAACAGCGCATGTTAAGAAGGTGTTGGTTTACAAGTAAATTGGGACCCGACACCATCATTTTTTGCCAGAGTAGGCTTGTTTATTTTGTATAACTCGATTGGTAGACTAATATGCAATAAAAGGACATAGTAGGAGAATAAGGATTTACTACACAATGTCACATCTGAACAATAGGCAGGATATTAGGAAGCTCAAACAATTGTACCAATACAGGCATTGAAGAAAATGTTGCTCAACTAAAACCATGTCCTCTTGAGGAGGCAAAAAACACGAAGAAATGAAATTAGTTTACCTTGTATTAATTATCGTACTGAGTACAACCACCAAGGCATGGAATCATCCTGATGTAAACTCAACCAAAGTCCCAGAAATGTGCCCACTAATGGACCACCAAGAATACAGCTCTGGTATATGGCACGATCTAATAACACCAGACTTAAAAGCCTCCAAGCTATTTTACAAGACTTTGTTTGGTTGGTCTTACAAGGAAGAAAACATTAAAGGTTTTAAGTACACAATAATTTTAAATGAAGAAACGGTAATTGGCGGGATGATCGAAGTTCCCAATATTCAATCCTCTACATGGATTTCTTCGCTTCCGCTAGAAGCATCAGAGCTTAACAGTCGTATTAAATTAGCGATTTCGAATGGCGCCAAACTAGCCGTAAAGCCACTGAAAGTAGCTAGTCTTGGAAAACAAGTGATTCTCGAAGGACCACAAGGAAGCGTGTTTTCTTTGTCTTCTAAGAACGCGATAAATAGTCCTGCGATGTCGGATTCAGGGACAAATTCATGGCTCGGAATAGAATTATGGTCTGATGACCCTGAGCAGTCAAAAGAATTTTATGAGCAAACATTCGAGGTGGAAACTCGAGAAGTCATCAGTGAAAACAAGCCTTATTGGTATTTCACAAAGGGTGAGGTCATACTTGCTGGAATGATTAAAAATCCTGTCACGAATCAAGGAGGCCAGTGGGTACCATATGTTAAGGTAGCCTCACCCTCTGCTATGGTAACTACAACGAAACAGGCTGGAGGTGATGTTATTTTATCTCCAACTGACACTATCAGAAACGGCAAACTAGGGATTATCCAGGACCCCCACGGGGCTTTAGTAGCCGTACAACAAGAAAACTAATTCGAATGAAACATTTAAAAAGAATCTTCATCGCTGTATTTAGTATCGTCATTTTACTTGTATTCAACAATTGCTCGAATACCCGTTACGGGACTAAAGCTGGTGTTAATGTAACCTGGGGACCACATGGCCCCAAAGTAAGACCCCATATAGATTTCGACATCTACAACGGAGGACGCCTTTAAAATAACAGTAAATAAAATGATGATGAAAAATCTATTCAAACTGCTCGTATTGATCGCCATAACTGCAATCGGTTGTAAAAACAGTTCTGACAACACCTCTTCTACAGATAAATACAAAACCGAAAGTTCGGAAAATAACTCAAAAATTGATTTTGTCCTTTACTCTGGCGGTGATATCATTACCATGCAAGGGGAAGTATTGGAAATTAGAGAAGCAGTTGTGACTCAAGGTGATGAGATCATATTTGTAGGTGATCTGGCTAAAGCACTTGAACAATTTCCTGATGCCAAGCAACACGACTTGAAAGGAAATGTACTAATGCCCGGCTTTGTAGAGCCACACGTACATCCTTCCTTGGCCGCAACTATGTTACCCAATGAGATCATTGCGCCCTACGATTGGGTCTTACCAAACGGTATCAAAAAAGGGGTGACAGGACATCAGCAGTACATGGAACGTATTACCAACTCGATTAACGACAATGCCAAAGCAGGTGAAATGTACTTTATCTGGGGGTATCATCAATTATGGCATGGGGAGCTTTCCCGAGATATGATTAACGCAATAACTCGTGAAAAACCTGTTGGAATTATCCACCGCTCTTTCCATGAAATATATTTGAATGATGCTGCCATCGAGCTCCTTGGCATCGAAGAGGAAGAATTCGATGGAAACCCACAGGTAGAATGGGATAAAGGACATTTTTACGAAGGGGGTTGGCTGGCCCTTGTACCTAAAATGGCGCCCATTATGTTAGAGCCAACTCGCTACATGGAGGGGCTTGGGATGATGACCCAATTGATCCAGAAGAACGGAATTACGACAGTAGCAGAACCCGGATTCCCCAGCGCCGATTTTGATGGCGAGCTAACCTTGTTAAAGCAAGAAATGGCAAAAAATCCTCCGTACGATGTCTACTTAATTCCAAGCGGAACCCAACTTTTTGGGATGAAAGGAGGCAATAAGCAGGCTATGGAATTTATGGAGACCTTAGACGAGACCTATAGTAGCCATAACATCCATTTTTTACCCAAACAGGTAAAACTATTTTCCGACGGCGCCATCTACTCCCAATTAATGCAGATGAAAGAGGATTATACAGATGGCCATCATGGAGAATGGATGACACCTTTAGACCTATTTCAAGAACAAATCAGCCTTTATTGGGACAATGGCTATAAAATTCACGTACACTCCAACGGAGATAAAGGAATTCAGCAGGTATTGGATTACCTGGAGCTGGACCAGGAACGCAACCCGCGAACCGATCATCGACTTACCCTTCATCATATGGGTTATTTCACAGATGGCATGGCCGAAGAAATGAAAAACCTGGGAGTTGAGGCTTCTGTCAATCCGTATTACCTTTGGGCCCTGGCAGATAAATACAGTGAAAACGGTTTGGGCAAGGACAGGGCAGAGAATCTTGTTCGTATCAATAGTTTAGTCCAACGGGAAATACCCGTGTCATTTCATTCTGATTTTTCCATGGCTCCCATGGAACCCTTAACCTTAGCCTGGACTTCCGTTAACAGGGTAACATCCCAGAACAGTGCTTTTTCTCAAGATCAGCGCATTTCAGTATACGACGCCATGCGTGCGATAACAATTGATGCTGCTCGCACCCTCAATTTAGAAGAGCAAATAGGATCGATCGCAGAAGGTAAGCGGGCGAATTTTGTGATATTAAACGAAAGTCCGTTTAGTATCGAACCGATGAACATCAAAGACATAAACGTCCTTGCTACCATTTACGAAGGTGATTTCAACATCGTAAAATCAAATAATATGAAACCATCAAAATAGACCATCATGAAGAAATTTATCTCATTCTCTGGATTATGTTTCCTGATTCTAATGTCATGCAACAATTCGACCAAAAAAGAGGGACCTGAAAACGAGGCAGTGGCAGAACCCTATCAATTGCGCCAAACCATCTACCACAATGGTGATATCCTCACTATGGCAGGGGAAGAGGCCAGTTATGTAGAAGCCGTCGTACAGCGGGAGGGACAGATCATTTTTGTGGGCAGCAAAGAAGATGCAATGGCCCAGTTTGGAGGAAAAGCCAAAGAAGTGGACTTAAATGGCCAAACGATGTTACCAGGGTTCATAGATGGACATGGCCACGTTTTTAATGTTGGGCTGCAAGCGGCATCTGCCAACTTATTACCTCCTCCGGACGGTGATGGAAATAGTGTAGAATCCTTGCAACAAATACTGAGAGATTGGATAGGAAGTAATCAGGAGTTTATTGACTCAACAGGATGGATCATTGGGTTTGGTTATGACGACTCACAGTTGGATAGATATCCTACAAAAGAGGACCTCGATGCCGTATCGACCGATATTCCGATATACATCATCCACCAGTCTGGTCACCTTTCTGTGGTAAACTCAAAAGGTTTAGAATTGGCCGGTTATACAGCGGAAACTCAAGACCCGAAAGGAGGTAAGATAAGACGTATTGACGGAAGTAATGAACCGAATGGTATTTTGGAAGAAGTTGCCCACTTTATGGTATTACTCACCAAAATTCTTCCGCAAATGAAACCCGAATTGCAGGATGATATGTTGGTTAAGGGACAAAAGCTGTATGCCTCATTTGGCTACACTACCGCCCAAGAAGGACGCAGTACCCCTGATGGCACAGCAACAATGGAGCGAGCTGCCGAAAAAGATGAATTAATTCTGGACATTGTCTCTTATGTTGATATTTTGAGTAATCGGGATGCTGCCAATTCCAAATATCAGGGCAAAACATACACGAATAAATACCGGATTGGTGGGGTGAAATTAAATCTGGATGGTTCACCTCAAGGAAAAACAGCATGGCTATCCCATCCTTACTTCATACCTCCTGCTGGAGAACCTGCCGATTATCACGGATATGAGAGTATGACAGATGAAGACGCGTACAAACATGTTGCAGATGCCTACCAAAACAATCTCCAAATATTAGCACATTGTAATGGGGACTCCGCTATTGATCAATATATAGCTGCTGTCAGTAGGGCGAATAAGGAATTTGGCAACAATGACAGAAGAACGGTGATAATCCATGCCCAAACAGCCCGAGAAGAACAATTGGATAGCTTTGTAAAAGAGAAAATGTGGCCATCATTTTTCCCAATGCACACCTTTTATTGGGGAGATTATCACGTCAATTCTGTATTGGGAAAAGAGCGTGCATACAAAATATCGCCAACCAATACAGCTTATAAAAAGGGTTTAAGGTTTACTAGTCATCACGATGCACCAGTTGCCTTACCCAGTTCCATACGAGTATTATCGGCAACGGTTACACGTGCCTCTCGAAGTGGCCAAATAATTGGCCCGGACGAACGAATTAGTCCCTTTTTAGCATTAAAAGCCTTAACAGACTGGGCGGCCTATCAACATTTCGAAGAAAAATCCAAGGGGACTATCGAGGTGGGCAAAGTGGCTGACTTCGTGATCCTGGACAAAAACCCATTGAAGATAGATCCAATGCAACTAGCCAACCTCAATGTTGAGCAAACCATAAAAGGAGGAGAGATCATATATAATAAGAAACCGTGATAACTTCCAAAATCTGGTCTGAGATGCGAATACGATGCTGGTTATTGCCTTTTTTGAGCTGCACATTGCTTTTTTGGGCTTGCGGAACTAAAGTGAAAGAAAAAACACTCTGGGTGAACAGTGCAAAAGTGGACTGCACAGGCGTGGGCCCGATGCAATGTTATCAAGTAAAGGAAACTGAGGATGGGCCATGGAATCTTTTCTACTTTGACATTGAAGGGTTCGAATTTGAACCAGGATTTATTTATCGTATTCAGGTACAGGTTGACAGTTTATTGCCCGAAGAACTAGCGGCGGATAAATCCTTATTGGAATTTAAACTTTTAGCAGTACTCTCAAAAGAAATGGACCCAGTTATGGAATTGAATGATATCTGGAAGCTGACCGAACTTAATGGCAACCCTGTTGTTGATGATCAGCGGACAGGGGAATTGCCCACTTTAGAGATCAACACCAGAACCCTTACCGTTATTGGATACGATGGTTGCAACAATTTTCGAGGTAAAATTGAGTCTTTATCAATGAACAAACTTTTGTTTGGACCCTTGGCAACCACCCGAAAGATGTGTCCAGACATGACCATCCCTGCCGAATTAGGCCCTACATTGGCCTCGGTGTCGATGTACATAAAAGACGGCGTGGAACTTCAACTGTTCGATTCAACCAATAAGTTAGTTTGCAGATTCAAAAAGATTGACTAATTAAATAAAATTCAATGTCATGCAATTAAAAATTTGGACTCTATGCTTAATTTCATTGACTCTCATGCACTGTAAGAACCCCAAACAGGATCAAAATTCATCTCAACAAGAGGAGACTGAACAGCCTAGAGATATCGTTGGCGGATGGAAAAGTGTTGAGGTTAATGAGCAAATAGAATCACTGGCAGAATATGCCCTCACTGAGAAGGAGTTCGATCAGCCCATTAAATCAATAAGCAGTGCCAAGCAGCAAGTGGTAAGTGGTATGAACTATGGTTTTGACCTTGAGTTAATGAATGGAGACGTCTATCAGGTTGTGATTTATGTCGATCTTCAAGGAAATAAACAAGTTACAAAGTGGGAAAAACTCTTAGGATTAGAAGGCAAATGAACAGAATATGCGTTTTGTAACCTGCAAGAGCTCAATTTTTGAGCCTGGACAAACAGCAATTAGGAATAAGAAAAATTCAAAAATGAAAATGCAACGAATTGTTTTTTTAATAATGCTTTTACAAACATTGTCTTTCATGGCCCAGGAAACCAACTACGAGTTAATTTGGGCGGATGAGTTTGATGTCAGTGGAGCTGTCAATAGCGACAATTGGTTTCATCAAACGCTTCTTCCCGATGGGCAGAGTTGGTACAATGGAGAAATCCAACACTATACAAATCGATTAGTGAACAGCGAAGTGAGTAATGGTACTTTAAAAATAAACGCGATCAAAGAAACTTTCACTGATCAGGGGGTAACCAAAGAATACACTTCAGCACGATTAAACTCTAAGTTTGCCTTTACTTACGGAATGGTAGAGATCAGAGCCAAATTACCCTCTGGTGTTGGCACTTGGCCAGCATTATGGAGCCTAGGACAGAATATTATCGAACCTGGAGGCTATTGGACTGACAACTTTGGAACGGTTCCATGGCCAATCTGTGGAGAAATAGATATCATGGAGCATTGGGGGAATAATCAAAATTATATTCAAAGCGCGTTACATACCCCTTCAAGCCATGGCAATACGGTAAACAAAGGAGGGCAGACTGTATCCAATGTATCCGAGGAGTTTCACATATATACCATGACGTGGACTCCTCAGGAGATTATTTTTAGTGTGGACGGCACTGAACACTATCGTTACAGTCCCGAACAGCAAAATTCGGACACATGGCCTTTCGTAGCGAATCAATACCTACTATTAAATGTCGCAATATTACCAGAAATTGACCCGACATTCACACAGAGCTCTATGGAGATAGATTACGTCCGGATTTATCAGGATGCAAATCTGGCAGTTGATGAATTTTCATCCGCTCTATTTCAGGTTACCCCCAATCCAACATCCGACCAGATCTATATCAGCGGGAAGGATACAATTAATTCTATCTGTTTTTATGATCAATTGGGAAAAATAGTACTGGAGCTGACAAACCATAACACACAAGATTCTATTGATGTTTCTCCCCTAACGAGTGGATTATACTACATGGTTATTACAACAGAGGACAATAAAATTTGGAAAGAGAAACTCATTGTAGCCCATTAACCGAAAAAAGTGATATCCGCCTTAGTTCTCTAAAAACTCTGTTTTAAACCGAATCATTAGTATTTAGTTTCAAAACAATAGAAAATGAGTTCCAGGATGACCAAACTCTTGTTTAGTTTGACTTTTTCTCCGGCCAAAAGGTGTTGTTACTCGTAATTTGCAAGTTGAGATTACAGAATTATCAAATGGGTAATTTCATCTGAACTTAATCCCTGTCTCCGGTTCCAAGTTAGATATCTAATGAGTCAAGAATACAATAATGACGCAGAGGGTAAGAAAAATAAATGCCGGTAACGATTTTTTTATGGGATCGTGGATCTTGACATGCATTGCGATGGCACCTGCCATGGTAACTATAATCCCTCCTGCAGCAAACCATGTTAGTTGCTCCCAGTAAATCGAACTCAAAAGAAGTATTGCAAGCCCGACTTTAATTATTCCAACTGCATAAGCAACTCCATTGGACAGACCATAGGCATCAAATTCATCCAGCAAGTTCTTCGCATCTCCTCCACGCCAAGGAGTTGGCTTTTTAAATCTAAACAACCAAACATTGAGAATACTAATGGATACAATAAATTTTAAAACAATTAGTAGAACGTCCATATCTCCGAAATAGATCAATTTTGATTATTCATTGTCGTTGCTAAAGGCTTGGAAAAAACCAACGATACTTAATTTTTTCGTTCAAGAAATGTTAATTTACTATTAATTTCCTGATTTTTTATGAATTTTGTCTGTTTTTATGCGATCTTGAAATAAAAAATTATGCTTAATATTCATATCCGTTACGGATTTACTATCGCTTTCTTTTTAGTCGCTTTTTTTCTGACCATGAAATTATTTGGTCTGCATCAGTATCCTGTTTTCAGTATTTTTAACGCTGTCCTATTTGGAGGTGGTATATACCGAGCAACTCAACATCACCGCAGAACGAACCCAAAATCAAAATACCAGGATCTTTGGCAAGCCGGGTTTATGAGCGGCGCAGTCGCTACCCTTGTGTTCACGGCATTTATGGCTTTTTACATGTATCAAATTGACTCCGTTTTTGCTGCTACAATTCTAGATTCCTGGAACGTCAATTACAATACCGGAGTGCTAACAATTCTATTTTCAATGGTCTTAATGGGACTATCAACATCTGTAGTTTGCGCACTAACTTTTATGCAGCGCTTTAAAAGATCATGGAATACAAGCAAACGCGTAGATCTGCAGTCATCGACACTTAACAGCTGAGAAGTAGTTGCAATTCCTGTACTATTTTGACTGCAAATCCTGGTATAGACATTCCAATAAATTAATCTATCTGCTACCTCTACAGAGAATGAATCTTTAAGAAAGCTAAAATTCTCATAGAGATAAAAAAAAGCCCATCCTCCTGGATGGGCTTTTAATATTGAATTGAATCGTTATTTGACTAACAACCCATTGACTTACGCCAGTCTTACATTGACAGCATTAAGCCCTTTCTTTCCTTGAGCGGTTTCGAAAGTGACCTCATCACCATCTCTGACCTCGTCGACCAAGCCCGTAATGTGGACAAAAATGTCTTCTTGGGACTCCTCTGAAGTGATAAATCCAAATCCTTTTGAGTTGTTGAAAAACTTAACAGTTCCTTTTTGCATGATTTCTGCATTTTACTTGGAGATCATCGAATGTTCCTTTACGAATCTCCTATTGATAATAAGTGTTAACTATTGGCAAGATCACTGTTTAACCGGATCCACTATAAAAGACGTGCTAAATGAAAAAGGAAAAGAAAAGGAATACTAAAAACTAGGGAAGAATATCTACAACTAGAAGAAAAATAAAACTTGTCAAATAATCCCAGGAAACATTATTACTGTCTGATGTATGTTGCGATACTTTCCCGTGATACCGCCAATATTGGGTCAAATCTACGTTTAATAAACTGAGCGGCAAGCTAATTGGGAAAATATTTTGATTTGACCCAAAACAAAAAAAGCCCATCCTCTCGGATAAGCCTTTCATTAGTCAACTGAATAAGCCTTGACGGCTTAAACGTTCACAACACAACGTGTTTCTCCTGAACTTGATTCAGGACCTTGCGGTCTGGACGAGACTCGAACTCGCGACCCCCTGCGTGACAGGCAGGTATTCTAACCAACTGAACTACCAGACCAATTTTCTTGCCCTGTGGGCTCCGGCGACAGCCGGACGTTGAAGAAATTGCTTTTCAGCGGTGGCAAATATACGTTGCTTACCGATAACGACAAATAGTTTGTCAAAAAAAGATTGCTTTTTTTTGACCGTGAAGCGTGAAGAGTGAAGCGTTAACCGAAGGGTTGAGATTCGATTCACGAATAACGACTCACGACTCACGATCTACAACTCAACCAAACTTCTGCCGCTCCACTAGGTACGTCGTCAGGATGTTATTGAAGGACTCTCCGATATCGGCCGGCACATACTTGATCATATACTGCCCGCACTTGAGTTTCAGCTCCTGGAAATAGTCCCCAACAGCCTTTTGATAGCCTTCCCGGATGTTATCGGCATAGAGGTCGATATGCTCTCCTGTTTCCACATCCACATAGCGTCTGGGACTGTTGGAGAAGTCGAAGTCCAACTCGTGTTCCTTATCGTAAACATGAAAAAGAACCACTTCGTGCTTGTTATAACGAAGGTGTTGCAAGGCTTCGAACAGTTTCTGTTCCTCCAGGTCGCTTTGGAACATATCGGTAAATAAAAATACCAGGGAACGCCTTTTCAGTTTCTCTGCAATCTGATGTAAATAAGTATAGGTCCTGGTCCCTTTCGCTTCTTTGCCTCTTATCAATGCCTTGTTCAGCTGATCCAGCAGCATATGATGATGCCTTTCACTCCCCTTCTCATTGGCATAGAACTCATACTGATCACTGTAGACACTCAATCCTACGGCATCTCGTTGCCGCTTCATCAGGTTCATGATGGCGGCCGAAGCAAGCACAGAGAAAGCCACTTTGTTGAGGGAGTTAATGTTGAACTCCTTCTTATCCGGATAGTGCATAGAACTGCTATTGTCCAGGATCAGGTGGCAACGCAGGTTGGTTTCCTCATCATAGCGCTTTGTATAGAGCTTGTCTGTCTTAGCAAAGAGCTTCCAGTCAATGTGACGCGTACTCTCTCCTGTATTGTAGATCTTATGCTCGGCAAACTCGGCAGAAAATCCATGGAAGGGACTTTTATGCAAACCAGAAATAAACCCCTCCACCATCTGGGTAGCTAATAGCTCGAGATTCTTAAACCCCGGGATTTCGTTTATTTCCTTTTCTATAGTCAATTCGATTTTATCAAATAGTATGTTTCGTTCGTCACTTCGAGTGAATTTTATGCGGAACGAATAGAATTAGTATCGAGAAGTTCTCGATACATTTTTTTCACTTCGTTCAAAAAACACTCGAACTGACGCTTCTGGTCTAGCCCAATATTCCATCTACAATCCCATACTGAACAGACTCCTCCGCTCCCATCCAATGATCGCGGTTAAAGTCTTTCATGACCTTGTCAAAATCCTGGCCACAATTATCGGCAAGAATACGGGCAGAGATCTCTTTGGTCTTGATGATCTCGGTTGCTGTGATCTCGATATCACTGGCAGGACCGCGGGCTCCTCCACTGGGTTGATGGATCATTACCCTAGCGTGAGGCTCGATAAAACGTCGGCCTTTTTCTCCTGCCGAAAGCAATATACTTCCCATGGAGGCCGCCAGACCGGTACAAATAGTAGACACCGGACTCTTAATGTTCTTGATGGTATCGTACATGGAAAAGCCAGCAGTAACGTATCCTCCCGGACTATTGATATAGAACTGGATCTCTTCATTGGATACGGAATCCAGGTAGTACAGTCGCTCTACTACATGTTGAGCAGTTTCGTCATCGACCATCCCCCAAAGGAAAATTTTACGGTCGTTGAGCAGTTGATTATCGATCAGGTCTTGAGCTTTATTGATACGTTCCATGGTCTTTTTTCTAGTTGTAAACGAATATAAAAAAAGGCCCCCTAACGGAGGCCTTCCTTAACTTAATTTTTCCTTTTCTTACAGAAGCGAATCCAACGCTTCGGCATATACGTTCTTTGGTGCAACACCAACCTGGCGCCCAACCAATTCTCCTTTGTCAAAGACAAGAACGGTAGGAATGTTACGCACACCATACTTGGCTGCAAATTCCTGGTGGGCATCTACGTCCACCTTACCTACAACGGCTTTCCCGTCATAGTCGTTACTAATTTCGTCAATGATGGGTCCTACCATTCGGCAAGGTCCACACCAGGCCGCCCAAAAATCGACCATTACGGGTTTATCACTCTTCAGTACAGTTTCCTCGAAGGTTGCATCTGTTATTTCTAAAGCCATCTGTTCTATAATTAATGTTTCGCAAAAGTAGTCGTTATTTACCGCTATTCTTACGTCAATTTCATTAGTTGAAATAATAGCCTCATTGTCTGGGCTTATAGCTCCTAATTCAATTGATAAAGAAGCTTCTTATTGGTCAGCTCGTCTAATAACTCCTTACTAATGTTGACCTTGTGTTTTCTGCTAGGCATGTTCAATTTGACCTTATCCTCCCGGTCGTAGAGTGTGAAGTGTAATTGTTTCTCGCCTTTGTGATCGTGGAGCAACTTCTTCAAGGAATTCAGCTGATCTTCTTCCAACTGTTCCAATGGCATCTTGATGGTCAGTTTGCGGGCCTGGCTATCCATGACATCGTGAAGCATCTGGAAATGATTGTAGACCAAGCGAGGCTCTCGCCTCTTGCCTGTATTCTTATCCATATACCCCTCATTCACCCTTATCCGAACGTACACAAAGGAATCCGGCACTAGGAAATGACGCCATTTCAGATAATCTTCTCCAAAGATTCGGAACTCATAGCTATCCTCGTAATCTTCCACCGTAAAAAGAGCCCATCCCTTACCATTACGCGATTCTCTGTGCTGGACATCACCAATGATTCCTCCAATAGTCAGATCTCGGTTTACCAGGGATTCCAGATCATTAAAATCTCCCACTTTGGCATTGCAGAAACTCTCCATCTCCAATTTAAAGTCGTCCAGAGGATGGCCAGAGATATAGATCCCGACAACCTCTTTTTCTTGCTTGAGTTTTTTCATGGTACCCCAGGTCTCGCAGGGTGGAACTTCCGGCTCCGGTATGGTTACCTCACTAGCTTCACCAAACAAGCTCACCTGTGAAGAATTCTGAGACTCCTGGTAACGTGCCGCGTATCGGATCACCTTTTCGAAGAACAATTGCCCATCCGGGTCCGGATACATATACTGGGCCCGGTGATTGCCGAAGCTGTCAAAGCCACCGGCATAGATCAGATTCTCAAACGCTTTTTTATTGGCCGCCCTAAGATCTACTCGTTTAGCCAGATCGAAGATGGAACGATATTTCCCGTCCTTACGGTGCTCCACTATAGTGGCTACAGCTCCTCCACCTACTCCTTTGATGGCTCCCATCCCGAAACGGACCGCCCCTTGGTCATTAACCGTGAATTTGTAAAAGGATTCGTTCACATCAGGACCAAGTACCTCCAAGCCCATTCTGCGAGCCTCTTCCATGAAAAAAGTCACCTGTTTGATGTCGTTCATATTGTTGGAGAGCACCGCCGCCATGTACTCCGCCGGATAGTGCGCCTTGAGGTAAGCAGTCTGGTAGGCGATCCAGGCGTAACAGGTGGAGTGGGATTTATTGAAGGCATAACTCGCAAAGGCTTCCCAGTCTTTCCAGATCTTTTCTAACACCTCTTCCGGATGCCCTTTTTCAACCGCCTGGTCGATGAATTGAGGTTTCATCTTATCTAAGACTGCCTTCTGCTTTTTACCCATGGCCTTACGCAACACATCAGCCTCACCTTTGGTGAAACCAGCCAGCTTCTGTGAAAGCAACATGACCTGCTCTTGATAGACTGTAATTCCGTAGGTCTCCTGCAGGTACTCTTCCATGGCCGGCAGATCATAGCTGATCTCCTCCTCCCCATTCTTTCGACGGACAAAGGAAGGAATATATTCTAATGGACCTGGCCGGTAAAGAGCATTCATCGCTATCAGATCGGCAAACACCGTCGGTTTCAGTTCCTTCATGTACTTCTGCATCCCCACCGATTCGTACTGGAAGATCCCAACCGTTTCACCGCGCTGGAAGAGTTCGTAGGTCTTTTCATCATCCAACGGGAAGCTATCCGGATCCAAGACGATGTTGTGACGATGCTTCACCAATTTGACCGTATCCTTGATCAAAGTCAAGGTTTTAAGACCAAGGAAGTCCATTTTTAGGAGGCCCGCACTTTCGACCACCGCGTTGTCGAATTGAGTAACGTAGAGATCGGAATCCTTGGCGGTAGCGACAGGGACGAAATTGGTGATATCCTCAGGGGTGATGATGACCCCACAGGCATGTATCCCCGTATTTCTGACGGATCCTTCAAGTACCTTGGCCTGGTTGATGGTCTGGGCGTCCAGATCATTTCCTTTGGAAAGATCCAAAAGCTGGTGTACTCCAGCTACTTCTTCAGAGCGGAATTTAGAACGTATCTGCCCATCGTCCATGGCAAAGATCTTGCCTAGTTTGGTCATATTAGGGATCAACTTGGCGATACGATCCGCATCGGGAAGTGGCAGGTCTAAAACCCGGGCTGTGTCCCGAATAGAGGACTTGGCGGCCATGGTACCATAAGTGATGATCTGGGCTACCTGGTTGGCACCATATTTGTCGATCACATAATCCATCACCTTGGAACGACCCTCGTCGTCAAAGTCGATATCGATATCCGGCATGCTGATCCGATCCGGATTCAGGAAACGCTCAAAAAGTAGATCGTATTCAATGGGATCAATGTTGGTAATACCGAGGCAATAGGCCACTGCGCTTCCCGCTGCAGAACCCCGGCCTGGACCAACGGAAACCCCCATTTTGCGAGCTTCTGCAATCAGGTCCTGAACAATAAGGAAATAACCCGGATAACCGGTATTGGCGATAACCTCCAATTCAAAATTGAGCCGTTCTGCAATTTCTGGAGAGACCTCTTCATAACGCTTCTCAGCACCTTTGAAGGTCAAATCCTTCAGGTATTCGTTCTCTCCGCGTTTTCCCCCATCGGCATCCATGGGATCCAGAAACTCGGCGGGTATCTCAAAATTGGGCAGTAATACATCCCTGGTCAACCTGTAATCCTGGATCTTATTCAGCAGTCCCTCAATGTTGATAATAGCCTCCGGCATATCCTTAAAGAGGGCCTTCATCTCTTCTTGCGTCTTGAAGTAGTATTCCTGATTGGGCAACCCATAACGATATCCCCGGCCTCGACCAATGGGAGTCGCTTGCTTCTCTCCATCCTTGACGCATAACAGAATGTCGTGGGCGTTGGCATCCTCTTTATTGATGTAATAGGTATTGTTGGTGGCGATAAGCTGAACATCATGCTTGGAGGCAAATTCGACCAGGACCCGATTTACCCGCTCCTCGTCCTCCTGCCCGTGACGCATCAACTCGATATAGAGATCCTCACCAAATTGCTCCTTCCACCATAGCAAGGCCTCTTCCGCCTGACGCTCTCCGATGTTTAACACCTTGGAGGGCACTTCTCCGTAGAGACTGCCGGTTAGCACGATCAACTCACCTTTGTATTGCTCCACGATCTTCCTGTCTATTCGGGGGACATAATAAAACCCATCCGTATAAGCAAGCGAAGCCATCTTGGCCAAGTTGTGATACCCTTCTTTATTCTTGGCCAGGAATACGACTTGATATCCGTTATCCTTATGCGATCGATCTTGATGATCCGTACAGACAAAGAATTCGCACCCTACTATGGGTTTGATCTTCTTCTCTGCATCCTCCTCGGACAAACCAGAATTGTGCTGATGGACGGCCTGAACAAAGTGAAAAGCGCCCATCATGTTGCCGCTATCGGTAATGGCCACCGCCGGCATTCCATCTGCAGCCGCCGCTTCCACCAGGTTTTTGGTAGAGGCAGTAGATTGTAATATTGAAAACTGCGAATGGTTATGTAAATGGACAAAGGGTGACCGCTGCAAGCGATCAAGGTCTTCCTGGCTGGTCTTAATCTGACCGGCATCCGAATCCAATTGAGCTTCTAATTCCTTTCTGATAGCTGCCGAAGCCGCTTTCAGGTTGATATGTTCTATGCCTATCAATTGTACAGGCTTAGGGTTAGCCTGATCGTAACGGACCAAATAATCCGGTGCTACGTCCAGCTGCTCAATGGTAAAGCTCCGTTGCCGAATTAATTCTAGGAAACAGCGCGTTGTCGCTTCTACATCTGCGGTAGCGTTGTGAGCCTCGGCAAAGGGTACGCCAAACAAATGTTGATGCAACTCCGTCAGGGTGGGTAGTTTGAACTTACCCCTCGACCCCCTGGAATCTGGCAGAGTTGGGCTGTGGTCTCGGTACAGGTATCAAGTACAGGCATCTCCGTCAAAGGAGTTTCCATACCCAGGCGGTAGAATTCGCAACCCATGATATTCACATCGAAATCCACATTTTGACCCACTATGAATTTAGCTTTGCCCATCACCTCGGCAAAAGCTGTTGCCACCTCAGTTAGGGGAACACCATCTCTGGCGGCAAGTTCAGTAGAGATACCGTGAATACGTTCAGAATCGTATGGAATGTCAAACCCGTCCGGCTGCACCAGGAAATCGGCGCGCTCCAACAAAACACCCATTTCATCATGCAACTGCCATGCGATCTGAATACAGCGTGGCCAGTTGTCTGTATCGCTTACAGCTGCTTTATAATTCTTGGGTAATCCGGTGGTTTCCGTGTCAAAAATCAGGAACATATATCAGGACAAATTGGAGGTTGGAACGAGGTTTAAAAATACAAAATCCACCTGCGCTAATGAGCAGTAACTTATTAAGAAAAGCAGCTAGGTTTTCAACAAAAAACCCGCTCATGCTGAGCGGGTTCAAATGTGTTTTTAAGGTTTATTAATCCTCCGAATCTGAAGGATCCGGTGCCCCTACCGCTATGTTGTTGAATTCTCCCTGCCTGAATTCGAGAGGATTCTGCCCGTTGTAGCCTGTAAACTTAAACCTACCTGATATAGTTGCTCCTGTCGTTTCCATAACCATGCTCCCTGTGAAAGAGGCATTGGGGTTAGACAAGGTCGTGTATACAACACCGTTCGCCGATTCGTAGATCACGATTCCATCGCCATTGAACTGCTTGTACCCTAATGCGATATCATTGAGAATAATGGTGATTTTTCCTCTGTCCCCGGTACCGGTAATGGTGTAAGTTCCATCAGGATTCTGAACAGCACTTGTGGAGGTCGCATCAAAGAAGAAATCAGCGTTTACAGCTCTTAATAATAGTGGTGGCGGATCGTCCTCAGAACAGGACCACAGGGTTAGCACAGCGACTAGCAGGAAAAAAACCTTGGTTTTCATGATTACAGGGCGTAATGGTTGATAAACAAAGATAAAATAAAAGTTTAATTGGTTGAATTCCAAACGGGAAAAAAGCCTATCTTTGCAGCCTGAAAAAAATTATAACTGGGGTCGGGAACCTCAAAAATTAATTAGTATGCCTGTTAAGATCAGATTACAAAGACACGGAAAGAAAGGAAAACCATTTTACTGGATCGTTGCTGCGGATAGCCGTGCCAAGCGAGATGGTAAGTTCTTGGAAAAATTGGGAACCTACAATCCAAACGTAAATCCAGCCGAAATCAACCTGAACGTTGATGGAGCTGTACAATGGATGCAAAACGGTGCTCAGCCTACCGATACAGCCCGTGCCATTTTATCTTACAAAGGTGCTATGCTAAAAAAGCACCTGGCCGAAGGTGTCCGCAAAGGAGCTCTGACTGAAGAGCAAGCCGAGGCCAAATTCAACGACTGGGTTGAAGAAAAAGCAAAAGCCGTAGCTGCTAAAGCCGATAAGATCGCTCAAGGTAAGGCCGCTGCCGAGGCAGAAGCTCTTGCTGCCGAGAAGGCTGTCAATGAAGCTCGTATTGCTGAAGCAGTTGCAGAAGAGGCCGAGGCTGCCGCAGAGGAAGCTGAAGAAGTAGTTGAAGAGACTGCAGAAGCTGCTGCTACGGAAGAAGCAGCCAAGGAGGAAGAGTAAATTCTCTCCCATGCAAAAGGAGGAGTGTTTCTACCTCGGTAAAATAGTCAAGAAATACAGTTTCAGAGGGGAGTTATTGGTCCGACTGGACAGTGACGACCCGGAGATCTACGAAAATTTGGAATCAGTCTTTGTGGAATTGGACCACAGGCTGATTCCTTTTTTTATAGAACACGCCCAACTGCATAAATCTCAATTACTGCGGATTCAATTTGAAGATGTTCAGAGCGAAGAGGATGCAGAGTCATTGCTGGGAAAAGAACTTTTCCTTCCCCTAAGTATCCTTCCCCCTTTAAGCGACAACAAATTCTATTTTCACGAGATAATCGGATTCGAGGTGATCGACGAGCACTTCGGAGCAGTGGGTTCGGTTAAAAGTGTTAACGATACCACCAATCAGGCCTTATTTGTTATTGACCACAAAGGACAAGAGGTCCTGATTCCTATTAACGACGACTTCATCAAGCGCGTAGACCGGGATAAGAAAGAGATCCGGGTTGCAGTTCCGGAGGGTTTGATCGATCTTTACCTCTAATGGATCAACCGTTTCGCTTTAAGCAATTCACCGTACATCAGGACAAAACAGCCATGAAAGTGGGTACAGATGGTGTACTGCTAGGGGCATGGGCCAGTATTGCACACCAACCCCAAACCATCCTTGACATTGGTACTGGAACAGGACTCATTGCCCTTCAACTTGCGCAAAGATCGGATGCGACACTAATCGATGCCGTCGAAATTGATCACGATGCCTATGAGCAGTGTGTTCAGAATTTTGAAGCCAGTCCTTGGGCTGACAGACTGTTCTGTTATCATGCCAGTATTCAGGAATACGCCAGTGAGATGGAGGAAGAATATGACCTCATTGCCTCTAACCCACCTTTCTTTAGCTCAGGCACGATTAGCAATGATCCAGCTCGAAACCAAGCCCGATTTGATGACGCACTACCCCTGGAACACCTTCTGGTCTGTTCTTTGCACTTGCTTTCTGGGGATGGACGACTGGCGATTATTATACCCGAGGATCGGGAATTGGAACTACTGGAGCTAGCCAAAAAGCACGAGGTATATTTGGTACGTCGTTGTCGCGTACAAGGCAATCCGAATGCCCCGTTCAAGCGATGTTTACTGGAATTCTCCTTCTTCGAAAAGGAACTTCTTGAGGAAACACTCTGCCTGCGGAATAGCGACGGAAGCTTTAGCTCCGAATACATCGAGTTAGTAAATCCTTTTTATCTGGACTTATCTGCCTCCTGATCCCTCCTTTTCAGTTTATTCCAACGCATACGCCAGTAGAACGGTAAACCGGCCATCAGGAGTAAAAACCCATAAAAAACCGCCTCTTGACCCGAGCCATAGATGGTCCAGGCCGTATAGGCAAAGCCTAAAGATCCAAGAATGATGGCCGACGTTAGCGATTTTGGAGCTAGCCGTTCGTCTATACTCATCAGCACATAAGCAGCAGCTACAAACATATAAGGCACCAAGCTTGTGAAAACAGTGAGGAAACCAATGAACTCGAATTGCTCCACCAATTGATCGGAGGCGGTCATCAACAATAAAAGGGAGGTAAGACTGCTCCCTATTATTAGGCCATGTAAAGGCACTCCTCTCCCGCTCTTCCGCTTAAAGACTACAGGAAATAAATCGTCTTCTGCTGTAGCCAAGGGAACTTGGGCAGTGATCAAAACCCAACCATTCAGGGCGCCGACCCCGGAAACAAATGCTCCGGCAGCCACAAAATAGGCAGACCATTCCCCACCGAGTAATTGTGCTGCATCGGCAAAAGGAGCTGTAGACTGGGAAAGTTCCTGCCAGGGTAACATTCCAAATAGGACTATGGTACCTAAAATATAGAATACGGTGGAGGCCAGGGTCCCGTAAAAAGTAGCCTTGGGTATATTTTTCTCAGGATTATCAACCTCGGCTGCTGGAATGGAAGCACTCTCTAACCCTAAAAAAGCATAGAGTGTAAGCGTTGCCACTCCCGCAACTGCTCCCCAGGGTGTATCTCCGGTAGTTATAAATGGAGGAAAATTGTCCCAGGAAAAATAGAATGCACCGATAAGGATCACAAAGATCATGGGCAGGATCTTGATAATTACAGTAACAACCTGGAACAGCCCTGATTCTCGCACTCCCCGGCTATTGAGCAAGGTCAGGGACCACAACAGACCAAGGCCTACCAATACCTGTGGCCACACCTGGTCATTCCAGGAGGGGAAGAAGAATTGAAGGGCCCCCACCGTAGCGATCACAATGGCGGCATTACCCACCCAACAGGTGATCCAATAGCCCCAAGCGATGAGAAATCCCATAAAATCCCCGAATCCAGCCCGGGTATAGGCATATGGCCCACCACTTTTGTTGGGCACCAATACACTCATCTTTCCGAAAATTCGAGCCAAGATCAAAGCTCCGGCAGCTGTAAAGACCCATCCTAGTACGCTGACCCAACCCCGGCCGGCCAAACTGGCCGGCAAGAGGTAAATACCTACCCCAATCATGTTCCCCACAACTAAGGCGGTAGCCATGGTCAGGGACAATTTCTTGTTGGATGTGTTCTTCAAAAAGGGATTCGGTTAGCTAGTCTGAATTGTGTATTTTTAGTCAATTCACGGGAAGATACAATAAAATCATGGGCAAGCGCTTCCATATTGATACCGACATTAGAAAGGCGGAAACCCTTCCGGCCTCCTTTTACCGAGACGAGCAGATCTTTACCGAACTGAAGGACAAGGTCTTTTTAAAATCCTGGCATTGGTTGGGCGATATAACAGTATTATCCGGGAATAGGACGGTTTATCCGCTAGAATTGCTACCGGGCTTTCTCTCAGAGCCATTGGTGTTAACAAGGAATAAGTCCCACCAGATCCAATTGCTGAGTAATGTTTGTACACATCGTGGAAATAAGGTAGTTCTGGAAGCAGGAAAACCCAAAAAACTGATCTGTGGTTATCATGGACGCCGTTTCGACCTGGAAGGAAAATTTGAATATATGCCGGAGTTTGAACAGGCAGAAGATTTCCCAAGGCCCTGTGATCACTTACCCAATTTACCTTTGCAGCAGTGGGGTCCCTGGCTCTTTGGAAGCTTGGACCGAACCGCAAACTTTCAGGAAGTGATCAACGAGTTAGAGCAGCGGGTTGGGTTCCTTCCCTTGGAAGATTTCCGATTTGCTCCTACCTTGAGTAAAGACTACCTGGTGCATGCCCATTGGGCACTGTATTGCGACAACTACCTGGAAGGATTCCATATCCCGTTTGTACACGATGGCCTTATGGCAGCCCTGGATTATGGCAAGTATAAAACGGTGATGTTTGAGCAGGGGAATTTACAGATCGGCTATGCACAGGATGCTACCGAGGTTTTTGACCTCCCGGAAGGACACCCGGATCACGGGGAGGACATTGGGGCTTACTATTATTGGATCTTTCCCAACATCATGCTGAACTTCTATCCGTGGGGCTTATCGGTCAATGTGGTTAAACCTTTGGGCATGGACAGAACCAAAGTCTCCTTTCTGACCTACGTATTGGACCCGTCTAAACTGGAAGTAGGAGCCGGTGCATCTTTGGAGAAGGTTGAACGAGAAGACGAGTTCGTTGTAGAAAATGTACAAAAAGGGGTGCGATCCTCGCTTTATCAGGCTGGCCGATACTCTCCGACCAGGGAGCAGGGAGTCCATCAGTTTCACAGGCTTTTATCCAAGGCCTTAAACGGCTAATTTTTTCAATAGTTCTATTTGAAATTCAGGGGCATTGGCTACCTTTGAGCATCCAAAAAACGACTACATGAAACCCGATCTTTTCGAATCTCCAGATTACTACTTACTGGACGAACTTTTAACCGAGGAGCACAAACTAATTAGAGACGCTGCCCGTCAGTGGGTGAAGCGTGATGTTTCGCCGATTATCGAGGAAGCTGCCCAAAAGGCCGAATTCCCAAAATCCATCATCCCTGGGCTTGCCGAGATTGGAGCCTTTGGACCTTATATTCCGGTGGAATACGGAGGAGCAGGATTGGATCAGATCTCCTACGGGCTTATCATGCAAGAGATAGAGCGCGGAGACAGTGGAGTTCGATCTACCGCTTCCGTTCAATCCAGTTTGGTGATGTACCCCATCTGGAAGTATGGAAATGAAGAGCAACGGCAGAAATATTTGCCCAAGCTAGCCACTGGGGAATGGATGGGATCCTTCGGGCTAACCGAGCCTGACTTCGGAAGTAATCCTGGTGGTATGGTCACCAATTTTAAAGATATGGGGGATCACTACCTGCTTAATGGAGCCAAGTTGTGGATATCTAATTCGCCTTTTTGTGATGTGGCGGTGGTCTGGGCCAAAAACGAAGAAGGACGTATCCACGGCTTGATCGTCGAGCGCGGTATGGAAGGCTTCAGCACCCCGGAGACTCATAATAAATGGTCCCTGAGAGCTTCAGCCACGGGAGAACTTATATTCCAGGATGTGAAAGTTCCCAAGGAAAACCTACTTCCTAACAAATCAGGGTTGGGAGCTCCGCTTGGGTGCTTGGATTCTGCACGTTACGGAATTGCCTGGGGAGCGATCGGTGCTGCCATGGACTGTTACGATACTGCTCTGAGATACTCTAAGGAGCGTGTACAATTTGGTAAGCCTATCGGTGGATTCCAATTGCAGCAAAAGAAATTGGCCGAAATGATCACCGAGATCACCAAGGCACAATTGCTGGTATTCCGATTGGGCCAATTAAAGAACGAGGGGCGCGCCAGTTCGGCTCAAATCTCCATGGCCAAACGAAACAATGTAGACATGGCTATCAAGATCGCTCGAGAAGCACGCCAAATGTTGGGCGGAATGGGAATTACGGGAGAGTATCCCATTATGCGCCATATGATGAACCTGGAGAGTGTGATCACCTACGAAGGAACTCACGACATTCACCTGCTGATCACAGGCCTGGATGTGACCGGCTTCAACGCTTTCAAATAAGTTATAACGAACAAGAGAAAGGCGCCCAATAGGCGCCTTTTTTTATATCCCGGGGGATTGTATCTTTAAACAAACCGTTTACATGTCCTCCCAGACACGCCTGACAAAAGCCTACCAAAGTGCACAGAAGATTCACTTCGATGACGACTCCAAGTTTATCATCTTTAGTGATGTTCACAGAGGGGACAACAGTTTTGCCGACGACTTCGCCAACAACCGCAATGTCTATTTCCATGCATTGAGCCATTACTTTGACGCCGGATATACCTACCTCGAATTAGGCGATGGAGATGAGCTATGGGAAGTCATGGATTTTGACACCATCTTCGAAGCCCACAGGCAGGTTTTTCAACTCTTGAAAAAATATTACCGCGAGAATCGCTATCATCGGGTTCTCGGCAATCACGATATGGTAATGAGATCCAAACGCTTTGTGGAAAAGCACCTTCATTCCTACCTAGATAAGATCACCGATCAGGAAGTACCACTCTTCCCCGGGATTCAACTACCGGAGGGGATAATCTTGCAGCACCGTGAGAACGAACAGGAAATATTTCTCACTCATGGTCACCAGGCCGAATGGATGAATTACCACGGCTGGAAGGTCAATCGTTTCCTGGTACAGGTGCTCTGGCGTCCCTTGCAGATATTCGGAATTGGTGATCCAACCAGCCCTGCCAGGAATTACCGGGAGTTGAAACGGGTCGAGAAAAGGTGTAAACGCTGGATATTGAACAACCGCAACCTGATCACCATCATGGGACATACACACAGACCACGTTTTCCCGAGCCTGGAGAGATCCCGTTGTTCAATGATGGGAGTTGTGTGCATCCGCGCAGCATAACCGGCCTGGAGATCGAAAACGGAAAGATCTCCCTGATCAAATGGCATATCGCTACCACTGCAGATGGAACCCTAAGGGTTGTTCGCAATCTCCTGGAAGGTCCGCAGGAATTATGTGATTACAAAAGGACTTAAGCTATTATTTACTCCAACGCTTACTGATGAGGTAGTCCAGTCCAAACCGGCCGGAGCCCAGACCGAGATTGTAGATAGCCAGCCACAGGAACCCCATGGCAGGGAGCATACCCCAGGTACCGTCTCCCCATTTCTGAAAGAAAATAGCGACCAACATGGTACACATGACCAGGAATGAAGCAACTCTCGTTTGCAGACCGGCAGCAAGGAAAATCCCTCCGATAGCCTCACTGGCACCGCCTAACCAGGCAAAGAAGGTTGGAGCTAAGGCGAAGATCCCACCAAATTTGGCCACGTCCTCCGGAAACCAGGCTGCCACCTCAAATAGACCGAGCTCATTCTCTGCCGAACTCCAGGGCATCCCGAATTTGGAAGCACCGAAATCAATGGCCAAAAGCATACCACCAACAAATCGAGGTATTGCAAATAAAAGGTCCACATACCATTTGGACTGGCATACCGGAATGGTCAATGATCGAAGGAAGGATTTCATAATGAATTGCTGATAAGTTTAGTTGAACAAGCTCTCAATCGAGCTTCTCTAAAGTTAGCAATTCTGAATTTACATTTCCTCTGGGGCGAGGTGTACTTTCAAGCCAGAAAGCTCTGGAGTGATCGGGATCTGACATCCAAGCCGACTGTTATCTTCTACAAAAAAAGCCTCGGCAAGCATAGCTTCTTCGTCCGGGCCTTTCTCCGGCAGCGGATGTTCACTTAATACATAGCACTGACAGGATGCGCACATGGCCATTCCGCCACATATACCAATGGTACCCTCCGGAGCCAACTCGTAAGAGCGAACTACCTCCATCAGGTTCATATTCATATCGGTGGGCGCCATTACTTCATGACTGACTCCTTCGCGATCGATGATAGTTATTGGAATATCTGGTGACTCCATGATCAATTGATGGCCTTGACCACAGCTTTAGGGGCTTCTTTCTTACTTCCGTCGAAGCCCTCTACACCACCAACTGTGGTGTACTTCATCACATAGCGCTTGCCCGGGTGTATTCGCTGATAGGCACTCTGACACATCAAAGTAGCCTCGTGGAATCCACAAAGGATCAATTTAAGTTTACCAGGATAGGTATTGATGTCACCGATAGCATAGATCCCAGGGATATTGGTTTGGTAATCCAGGCTGTTATCCACTTTAATGGCATTCTTTTCGATCTCCAGCCCCCAATTGGCCATAGGACCTAATTTAGGTGCCAAGCCAAAAAGTGGCACAAAATGGTCACATTCCAGGTCAAACTCCTCACCGGACCGCTTAACAGTTACACCGCTGATGTGACCATCACCTTTTAGACCGATTACCTCAGCTGGTGTTATCAGCTTGATCTTTCCGGCATCCTTCAGTTCTTGGACTTTTTCAACACTATCCAAAGCACCTCGGAACTCGTTTCGTCTGTGGATCAGTGTCACACTTGCAGCCACATCAGTTAAGAAAATACTCCAATCGAGGGCCGAATCTCCACCCCCAGCTATGACGACATTTTTATTGCGATAGACTTCAGGATCGCGAATAACGTATTCAACTCCCTTGTCCTCAAAATCGGCTATGTTGGCAATAGGTGGTTTACGCGGCTCAAAGCTTCCAAGCCCTCCAGCTATTGCAATGACAGGGGCTTTGTGTTGTGTTCCCTTGTTGGTGGTCACGATAAACTGGCCATCCTCATCTTTGTCGATGGTTTCAGCCCGCTCACCAAGGGTGAATCCTGGCTGAAACGGTTCGATCTGTTTCATGAGATTATCGACCAGGTCCCCTGCCAATACTTCTGGAAACGCAGGAATATCGTAAATAGGTTTTTTTGGGTAGATCTCCGCACATTGACCTCCAGGTTGTGGAAGGGCATCGATCAGGTGACATCGAAGTTTAAGCAATCCGGCTTCGAATACGGTAAAAAGTCCGGTGGGTCCTGCTCCAATGATAAGTATATCGGTCTTGATCATGTATCGAAATTGATTTGGGCCAAAATTAAGTCCAGGCTTATAGCTGCTAAATGATCTTTATCACCCTAAATATTGATCACCGATTCGATCTGGGGTGCGTGTTTCTTGATGGTCATTTCCACCCCACTTTTCAAGGTCATTTGGTTTACAGAACAGCCAACACAAGCACCTTCCAGTCTGACCTGCACTGTTTTCCCGTCCTCAATGGAGATCAGTGAAATATCACCCCCATCGCTTCTCAAAAAAGGTCGAATCTCTTCCAGAGCATCCTCGACCTTAGTACGTAGTTCTTGATCTTCCATATTATTTTTTTACCGCCGAACAACCAGCCATTGTTGTGATCTTGATGGCCTCGGTTGGTGGCAATGATTCATTTCTTCTAACGGTTTGCTCCACAGCATTCCGTGTCACCTCCTCGAAAGCTTCGCTTAATGGAGTTCCGGTCTGCATGGCAGCCGGCCTACCGACATCTCCTGCCTCTCTAATGCTCTGAACAAGCGGAATCTCTCCAAGGAAAGGAATATCCAGATCTTCGGATAGATTCCTGGCTCCTGATTGCCCAAAGATATAGTATTTGTTGTCCGGCAGTTCTTCTGGCGTAAAATAGGCCATGTTCTCTACTATCCCCAATACCGGCACCTGAATATTCTCCTGCTGGAACATAGCAACCCCTTTGCGGGCGTCTGCAAGGGCAACAGTTTGAGGGGTACTGACAACAACAGCTCCTGTGATGGGAAGGGATTGCATAATACTCAAATGGATGTCACCGGTTCCCGGAGGAAGGTCGATCAGCATAAAATCCAGCTCTCCCCAGTCCGCATCAAATATCAACTGATTCAATGCTTTCGCTGCCATAGGACCACGCCAGATCACGGCCTGGTTGGGTTTGGTAAAAAAGCCAATGGAAAGCACCTTTACCCCGTAGTTCTCTATGGGCTTCATCTTACTTTTACCGTCCACATTAACGGACAGTGGCCGTTCATTAAAGACATCGAACATCAGTGGAATGGATGGACCATAGATATCCGCATCCAGTATTCCCACCTTGAACCCCATATTGGAGAGCGTTACCGCCAGGTTCGCCGTGATGGTAGATTTACCAACTCCACCTTTCCCAGAGGCAACGGCTATTATATTCTTGATCCCCGGGATGGGCTTTCCCTTGATCAGATTTGGATTTTGTGGTTTGGCCGGTGCTTCGACCTTGATGTTAACAGTAACCTCAGCATCAGGACTCACCTGTTCTTTGATCACTTTGATCACATCGGCCTCAGCACGTTTTTTGATGTGCATGGCCGGTGTACTCATCTTCAGATCTACGATAACCTCGTTGGCAAAGCTAACAACGTTCTGAACTGCCCCACTAGCAACCATATTCTGGCCCTCACCAGCGAGTGTTATAGATTCCAAGGCTCTTAGGACATCCTGTTTTTTGATCATCTTTTACTCAGCAATTATTTAGACTAGTTCTAAAATGCAAAGATAGGGGTAAAACTCGATAAACTATAGCTGGGAAATCGAAATGACCAATGCAGCTATCAGGCTCGAAAATAGCCTGAAATCAAGGATTGAGCTCTAAATTTGGATCCCAATACACCTCCTTGAAATCGCGTACTTGGTTATCCTCGACCACTACTCCTTCGCTCTCCAATAACTGCTGCATCAGATTGGTCCCTTGAAAATGATGCTTCCCGCTTAGCAATCCAACCCGATTGACCACCCGATGAGCCGGCACATCCGACTGTCCATGTGATGCATTCATGGCCCAACCTACCATGCGAGCGCTGCCTGCACTTCCCAAGTAACGGGCGATAGCCCCATAGGAGGTTACACGTCCCGCCGGAACCAAGCGGACAACCTCATAGACTCGTTGGAAGAAACTATCCGATTGGTTCATTTTAGAAGCTTCTGATGATCTTCACCAATGTAACCACAGTAATGGTGGCCGTTATAAGACCTATGATATAGTTCATATTGATCCGCAGATTATGTGCTTCTTCTCGGGTTCTGAAGAATCGGGAATAAAGAGACAGCATGGTAAATGTCCCCGCTCCTGAAGCTATTGAAGCTATGGCTATCCCCGACTGATCGAAACTGAACCAGCCGAAATTGTTCAAGGTAATGGAAATATAGACCCAATACGGAAGAGGCAACAAATTGAGGGCCGCCAGGAACATGCCGTAAAAAAAGCGGTTCACACCAGACCTGTTTACAGTCTTTGGACGTTGTTGCCGCGTATCTTTTGCGAAGAAAAAGAAGTAAATGGTCAGTGTGAAAAAGATACCAAGGGCAACTTTCTGCAGCAGGTCAATTACCTCAGGATGTCTATCCAGGTAACGGGCAAAAAGCAGAGCTATGCAGGTCTGAATGCAAACAGTCAGGGCGACACCCGAGGAGAAGAGCAAAGCACTCTTTCGTCCACTCTCCATGCTGATCTTAGCAGCAGACATGTTCAATAATCCAGGTGGAATTACCCCTATCATCGATCCAAAGAATGCGATAAAGGCGTTGTAGAGTAAGCTCATCTAAATTGGTTGGTCCGGGTTGAAGATACCAATTTATTTGGAACGAAGACGGAAACGCAAGTAGGTGATCTTCTTGCCTTGTTCCAGATATTGGGACTCGTAAAACGTTTGAATTCCTGTCACTTCTTCTGGGCTCATATCGTTTCCATAGACATCGTGATGGGCATAAAGGATCTCTTCTCCCAGTCCGTGCAACAGCCCTATGGTGTATCCATGCATGAACTCACTGTCCGTCTTTAGATGAACCAGCCCGCTTGGACGGAGAATCTGCCTGTATTTATCCAGGAATTCGGTATTGGTCATACGATGCTTGGTCCGTTTGTATTTGATCTGTGGATCGGGGAAGGTGATCCAGATCTCATCTACCTCCTGCCCGGCAAAACAGAGATCGATCAATTCGATCTGGGTACGTAGAAAGGCCACATTGGAAAGCTCTTCGCTTAAAGCGGTCTTGGCGCCTCTCCAAAATCGAGCCCCTTTTATGTCTACACCTATGAAATTTTTCTCGGGATATTTCCTGGCGAGATTGACCGAATATTCCCCTTTACCGCAACCCAATTCGACCACGATTGGATTTTCGTTACCAAAGAAGTCGGACCCCCATTTTCCCTTGTAAGAGAATTGACCGGACATTACCTCATCCCGCTTGGGCTGAATGACATTGGCAAAAGTTTCGTTTTCCGCAAATCGCTTGAGTTTGTTCTTGCTACCCACTGCTTGGCTTTCCTTAATTTTTTGGTAAAATTACGGAAATATCTGCGCCTGTCTTTAATCCGTAAATTTGCCATTATCCCCTAAAATGAAATCTGAGAACGACCCAAAAAAAAAGACCATTCTTGTAGCTCCCTTACACTGGGGACTTGGTCACGCAACCCGTTGTATACCTATTATAAAGAGTCTGATAGAGAATGATTACGAGGTCTTGATCGGTTCGGACGGCGCAGCCCTGATGTTGCTAAAAAAAGAGTTCCCTGAATTGGGTTTTATCGATCTCCCAGCTTATGATGTAAAGTATTCACAGAAGGGGATTTTCTTTAAATGGAAAATGATGTTAGGCATGCCCAAAATTCAGAAAGCCATTCGCCGAGAAAATCGCATTGTTTCAAACCTGGTGGCCGAAAGTAAAATAAATGGAATAATTAGCGACAATCGAATGGGAGTTTACCATAAAAATATTCCCTCCGTTTATATAACTCATCAATTGAATGTACTCAGTGGTTCTACCTCGGCAATTAGCAGTAAAATGCATCAGCGGATTATCCGGAAATTTGACCAATGCTGGATCCCTGACCTGGAAGGCTCCATAAACCTCAGCGGAAAACTGGGACATCTAAACGACCACTCCCTCAATCTGAAATACATTGGTCCGATCAGCAGAATGGCCAAACGCAACCTTCCGTCCAGATACGACAAATTGATCTTGCTTTCTGGACCGGAACCGCAACGGACCCTGTTGGAAGTTAAAATGTTGGAAGTGTTTCAAAATACTGAGGAAGAGATTCTTTTGGTTAGAGGTGTTGTAAGCGATAGATCTCAGAATCTTAAAAAAGGAAATATAACCATTGTTGATTTTATGCAAAGTCAGGAACTGGAGGAGGCCATTAATCAAAGTGAATTGGTCATTTCACGGCCTGGTTACACTACAATTATGGACCTGGCATCTTTAGAAAAACCAGCCTTTTTCATACCTACCCCCGGGCAGTACGAACAAAAATACCTGGCAAAACAACTCCGAGATCAGGGGATTGTTCCAAGTTGTAAGCAGGAAAAATTCAGTTTGAAAAAATTGAGGAAGGTCCCAGCCTACAGAGGGCTTAAGACAATGAAGCCCGGAACCGAGTTAGGGGAGTTGTTTGGACTTTTCCAGGGTGAATGAGAATTCGGACCCTACACCAAATTCACTCTCAACGTAGATCTTTTCATCGTGGGCTTCTACGATGTGCTTAACAATAGATAATCCGAGGCCGCTGCCACCCTCTTTTCGGGAACCACTGGGATCTACCCGGTAAAAACGCTCAAAAAGACGAGGGATCTTATCCGACTCTATCCCCTCGCCATTGTCAGTTACACGTATGATCACCTTGTCCAGGACCAGATCCTCTATACTGACCTCGGTGGTCCCGCCCTCTTTGCCATACTTGATCGAATTCTCCACCAGGTTGGTCAGAACCTGCTGAATTCGCTCTCGATCACCATATACAAAGATGCTGTCCGTATAGGTGCGATCAAAGGTCAGGGTAATGTCCTTCTTGTTGGCTTTGATATCCAGCAGGTCGAATACGTTCTGCACCAATTCGATGATATTGAAATCCTCGTAATTCAGGTTTAGATCACCTACCTCCAATTTGGTGATCATGTCCAGGTCTTTCACTATATAGATCAACCGCTCTACACCCTTATTCGCTCGTTGCAGATATCGCTTACGCACCGCCTTGTCCTTCATGGCCCCATCCAGAAGAGTAAGGATGTATCCCTGGACGGTAAATAAAGGTGTTTTCAATTCGTGAGAAATATTCCCGATAAAGTCCTTGCGATAATTTTCTCGGATCATCAGGGATTCGATCTCCCTTTTCTTATCTACTGCAAATCGTTCCACTTCTTTGGTCAGGGTTTCCATATCCGTGGTCACATTATCCGGATTGAAGGAGGTCGCGTCTAGTAGTTGTATATCCTCATAGATCTGTTTTACTCTCGCATAAATAAATCTTTCCACCCTGAACTGAATGATAAAAAAAGAAGCACAGTAACAGATCAATGCGAAGAGCGCCAAATAGCTGTAATGGGCCCCGATGAAGAAATAAAAAAAGACACCCATTACGAGTGTCATGATAAGGGTAATTACGGCCGAAGTATAAGCGGCAAACCGGTAGGACCGGCTAAAGTTGGCGATCATTATACCACGAATTTATAACCAACCCCTTTGACGGTTTTGAATTTTTCGTCCCCGATCTTCTCCCGAAGTTTACGGATATGCACGTCGATGGTCCGACCACCGACTACTACCTCATTTCCCCAAACGCGGTCCAAGATATCTTCTCGTTTAAATACCTTTCCCGGTTTGGAGGCCAACAAGGCCAATAGTTCGAATTCCTTTCTGGGAAGTATGAGCTCTTCCTTCCCCTTCATGATCTTATACTCTTCCCGATTGATCACCAGGTTACCTATCTTGATGTTGGCATCCTGGGACTCAGGCTCCTTAAAGCGACGCAACAAAGCTTTGACCTTACTTTTAAGCACCTTGGGCTTTACTGGTTTAGTGATGTAATCGTCAGCTCCTGCTTCGAATCCTGCAACCTGGGAATAATCCTCCCCCCTTGCCGTCAGAAAAGTGATCACTGTTTCCGATAATTCAGGGACTTCCCTCATCTTTTCACAGGCCTCTATACCATCCATTTGGGGCATCATTACATCCATGATGACCAGATGGGGCTTATGCTTTTTAGCCTTGGCAATAGCTTCTACCCCATTTTCCGCGGTGATGATCTCATAACCTTCGGTAGTGAGGTTGTACCCCACGATCTCCAGGATATCTGGTTCGTCATCAACCAATAGAATTTTGGTATCTTTCTTCTTCATGATAGGATAAAGATATTAAAAGTTAAAGATAGTACTAAACCTAGCCGGACTGCTGGGCTGTAGCCCAATATTAACGATTCAATAACCTGAGGTTCAAACTGACTTAACAAGAAAAGAATGCTCTTTCCGAGGGAATAGATGTACAAAACCCGACCTCGCCCCATTTTTGAGTATTTTTAGTGCGAAACCTATGCCGCATGTGGATCGACAAGATCTTTAATCACCATTCTGACCATGAATTTTCCCAGCTGGCTCTGGAGATCTTCCGTTATCAATTTGAGCAGGTAGCAGCCTATAACCAATTCTGTCAATTGGTCGGAAAAACGCCGGGAAGTGTTGAGCACTTGGATGAAATCCCTTTTATTCCCATTGAGTTATTCAAGGATTTTGCCATCACAGATGAACCCTCTTCTACCCAAATGGTATTTAGTAGCAGCGGGACAACTGGAAGTATCACCAGCAAACATTTTGTAAGGGATCTTGAGATCTATCAGCTGAGTGCAGACCTGGCATTTCGTAACCTGGTGGGAGAGCCGGAAAAAATAGCTATTCTCGCGCTTTTGCCGGCCTATTTGGAGCGAAATGGCTCCTCGCTTATCTATATGGTAGACCGATTGATGCGTCAAAGTAATCATCCTGAGAGTGGTTTTTACCTGGATGACCTAAGCGGTTTGGCCAATAAACTACGAGAACTTGATGCTTCGGGTCAACCCACGCTTTTAATCGGGGTTAGTTTTGCCCTTTTGGACTTGTTGGACGATGGACCTTTTAAGCTCAAAAACACCGTGGTGATGGAGACCGGAGGGATGAAAGGACGCCGAAAAGAGATGGTCAGGGCCGAGCTTCATCATGAACTGAGTTCAGGGTTTGGTGTAGATAAAATTTGGAGTGAATACGGTATGACGGAATTACTATCTCAGGCCTATTCCAAGGGCGACGGAATCTTCTGCTGCCCGCCCTGGATGAAGGTCATGACCCGGGATCCCGAAGATCCGTTTAGTTGGGTACAAGGACCAACGGGAGGGATCAATGTGATAGACCTGGCCAATGTGCATTCCTGCTCCTTCATCGCCACCCAGGACCTGGGACGAGTTAAGGAGGACGGGGCCTTCGAAGTACTTGGACGTTTTGACCAAAGCGATATCCGGGGATGTAATCTCATGGTGATCTGATGGGAAGGAAAAAACAAGCCAGACCAGCAGGATGCATGTACTTGATACTGGCAGGCATGTTATCTGTCATTTTACTGGTCTATGTTCGAGGATTTCTGGGATTCCCCATGTTACTGGCTATTCCATTAGCTATAGGGGTCTCGGTATATTTTTCCAATGAGCTCCTGGGCAGACCGGATAAACGAGTCTTTAGACAAGGATTGATCATACTGACTGTATTCATTGGATTGATCAGCCTAGGGATCAGGGTGATCAATAGCGAACTTCGAACCAACCGATACCAATCCGACAACTTTGAAGGCCTGGAAGGTGTGAACAGAAGCACTCTGGAAGAGAATGGAGGGACTGTGCCTGTCTTTGCAAGTAACCGGGTTTGGCGGGACAATTACGGCAGCTCTTATCAGGCCCGACTCATGGTACGAGAGTACGACTATCAGATGCTCAAAGATTATCTGAACTCCTATACACCTGGCCAGAAGACCAATTTCTGGGGAAGGCTGTATCATTATATGGAACAACAGGATGGTCCAAAATTGGACTTGCTTATGCAGGCCTTTAGGGAGATCGGACAAAGCAGGAATTTGTCTGCCATGGATTTTGCCGAGATGGTGGTTAGTTGTATCCAGGACATCCCTTATTCCCTGGTCTTTCAGGATGAATGCCTGCCGGCCTATATGTACGAGCGGTCAATCCGGGAAATATTGGAAGATTGCCCCGAGTGTTGCCTGGGAGAACAACCCTTTGGTATACAAAACCCCGTTTCTTTTATGAGCAACCTGAAGGGAGACTGTGATACCCGGACGGTCATGATCTATTCCATTCTCAAGGGGTTCGATTATGATGTCGCCATTTTAAACAGCGATTTTTATCGTCATTCCATCATTGGCTTGAACATCCCGGCAAGCGGAAAACAGATAACCTTTAACGGTAAACGATACTATGTTTGGGAGACCACTGCCCGTTATTTCAAGATCGGTCAGCTCCCCTATTCCGTAGACGATATGAATTATTGGAATGTAGTACTAACCAGCAAATAGCATATTATGAACGAGAAACTATTCACCCTGGCCCTGATCGAGATCTTTATATCCATCGTCCTGACCGTTTTGGTCATCTACATCTCATATCGATTGCTAAAATGGTTCTTCTTTCGCAACGAAGACCTGGAAGGAGACAATCACGCATTTACGATATTTACTTCTGGGGTGGTGCTTTCCATTGGATTGATCTTGAGTGAGATCCTGCCTTCGATAACCAATATCATTCGGATTTCCACCACCCAGGATGTCAATTATACCAATGCTTCCATCGTAAAATATTCCTTGCTTTATTTGGGAATTGGTTTTCTGATGGCCGTCCTGATCAACGCGGCAGTATTCTTTCTCTTCTCCATGCTCACCAAGGGACACAATGAGTTTAAGGCCATCAAGAATAACCAGACCACTACCGCTATCTTGGTTGTGGCCATCATGATCAGTATTACTATCATGATAAAAGGAAGTATAGCCTTACTGATCAGCTCATTGATCCCCTATCCGGAGGTGACTAACTTTTTTTAGCGGAAGTTGTAAGGAAGTGGCCACAGCACAGACTGAGTAAGTGCAAAAGTAATTACGGGATCGCGTTGTTTGTTTGGGTCCCGGCTGTGAAAAAGATAAATCTTTATTGGTTGGTTAGTTGAAAGTAACCTCTAGCTGCAACTTGTGTAGCCGGGGGTTACTTCTTTTTTGGGTGTTATTGGAAGATCAGGATGAAATAATTGCGTTTCCCACGCTGCAACAAGACAAACTGATCACTGATCAGGTCGTCCGTGTTAAGCGATCTGCTATCATTTACCTTTTCCTTGTTCACCGAAATGGAATTCTCTTTCAAGGCACGTCTGGCCTCCCCATTGGATTTGAGAAACCCACTTTGCTCTACCAAAGCCCCGATAATATCCAAACCATCATTGAGCAAGCCTCTATCCAGCTTTGCTTGAGGAACCCCATCAAAGACCTCCAGGAAGGTTTCCTTATCCAACTTCAATAAGTCTTCTGAGGTTGATCTTCCAAACAGGATCTGCGATGCCTGAACAGCCTTTTCGTATTGCTGTTCTCCATGCACCGTAGTGGTGACTTCCTGGGCAAGTCGTTTTTGTAGTACTCGCAGATGAGGAGCCTCTGTATGTTCTGCCACTAGCGCGTCGACCTCTTCCTTGTTTAAGAATGTAAAGATCTTGATGTACTTCTGTGCGTCCTCGTCTGAGGTATTTAGCCAGTATTGGTAGAATTTATAAGGCGAGGTCCTTTTTGGGTCCAACCAGACATTCCCTCCTTCACTTTTACCAAACTTACTGCCATCGCTCTTGGTGATGAGCGGACAGGTTAAGGCAAATCCTTTACCCCCTGCGATTCTGCGGATCATTTCTGTCCCGGTGGTGATATTCCCCCACTGATCACTTCCCCCCATCTGTAGGGTGCAATCGTGCTCACGGTAAAGATGAAGAAAGTCATACCCCTGTACCAGCTGATAGGTAAATTCGGTAAAGGACATCCCGTCTACTCCTTCTCCCTGTATCCGGTTCTTAACCGAATCTTTGGCCATCATATAGTTTACGGTGATATGTTTACCTACATCCCGGATAAAGTCCAGGAAGCTGATGTCCTTCATCCAATCATAGTTGTTCACCATGATGGCTTCATTGGCGGCACCAGAATCGAAATCGAGGAAATGGGCCAGTTGAGCCCGCACGCATTCCTGATTGTGACGCAAAGTGGTCTCGTCCAGTAGATTTCGTTCTGCTGATTTTCCGGACGGATCCCCAATCATCCCTGTGGCACCACCTACTAAGGCAACAGGTTTGTGGCCACAGCGCTGAAAAAAGGCCAGCAGCATAATGGGAACAAGGTTTCCGATATGCAGGGAATCTGCGGTGGGATCAAAGCCGATATAGGCCAATCGCATGGATTCCAGCAGGTGTTCTTCAGTCTCGGGCATGGTATCGTGGATCATTCCACGCCAACGCAATTCTTCTACAAAATTCGGATTCATCCGTAGCGATTTTAGCACTAAACGGCAAAGATAGACCTTGGTTGTAAAAGATAAAAGACTAAGTCAAAAAAGAGTACATTCGCACTATGATACTGGTCACGGGAGCTACAGGACTGGTTGGCAGTCACCTGATCTATTCCCTGCTACAACAGCAGGAAACCATCCGAGCTACCCACAGGAAATCCAGTGATCGAAGTTCCCTGCTCACCGTTTTTTCTTATTTCACGGACAATCCACAATTACTCTATGATAAAATTGAGTGGATTGAAGCCGATCTCACCGATATCTCGGCCCTGGAGAAAGCCTTTAATGGGATAGAAACTGTTTACCATTGCGCTGCCTATGTGAACTTCAACCCCCGAAACTTTCAAAAACTGAAGAAATCCAATGTAGAGGCAACAGCCAACATGGTCAATTTAGCCTTGGACCATGGGGTGAAACGATTTTGTTATGTCAGCTCGATCGCCACGATTGGCACATCTATCGGAGAACAAATAGCGACAGAAGAGACACCCTGGAGTTGGGAAGAGGAAAACAACGTCTATGCGATCACTAAACACAATGCGGAAATGGAGGTCTGGAGAGCCAGCCAGGAGGGATTATCTGTCGTCATTGTGAACCCAGGGGTAATTCTGGGGCCGGTTATTGGGACAAAGGCAGTGGAAGCATAGTTAGTGGCATAGCCAAGGGCTTACCCTTTTACACTGATGGGGGTGTGGGATTTGTCGATGTATTGGACGTAGTGGATGTCATGATACTTCTGACAAAATCCTCAAAAGAAGCTGAACGATATATCTTGGTTGGTCATAATTTGACCTACAAACAACTGATCGAGAATTTCGCCTCTAAATTGGGAGCTAAAGTTCCAAAGCGTAGAGCCGGAAAGGGATTGCTCAACTTTTTCAGATCCTTGGACTATCTAAGTGCATTGATCCTGGGCAGAAAACAAACACTTTTTAAAGACAGCGTACGATCTCTTTGTCGAAGGGCGTATTACTCTTCAGAAAAGATCAAAGACGATATGGGCTTTAAGTTTCGACCTTTGTCGGAAACCGTCCAGAGGCTTGCTTCTGATTACTCCAAGGAATCCTGATCTACTTTGGTAGAGGCTGGTTCCACAAGTTGTCGTCCTCCTCTTTGCTGGTTGATGCGCTGAGCCCTCACCACAGAATCCATATTGGTGCTTCCACCAGACCGGTCTTTGGCCAGGCTGTCATAGCGGGATTTCATAGCCACTAGTCGTTGCTCGATCTCTTCGAACATACTGTTATAATTATCCAGGTCTGAGGTGTAATAGGCATTGGAACGGGTGAACTGCAGACTGTCGATATCGTACTTGACATATAAAAGAGAATCCAGCACAATACCATTGTTGCGCAGCACACGCACATTGACGCTTCTTGCCGCATTATTGATATACAGATCGGTCAGGATATTAATCATCTTATCCCTTGGTATCAGATTTTCGGGCATCTTGGGCCGTTCGATATGCTGACAACCCAAGCCGATCAGAAAAATAAGCACTATCCAGATATTCTTATTCATCGGTTAAATGTCAGCCTTTCTCCATGGGTTCTGTTTGGGAATTCTCCCCTCTGATAAGCCAATTCTCCGTTGATCAGGGTATGGGTCACCGCTGCCTGAAAAGTCTCTCCTTCAAATGGAGACCAACCACATTTGTACAGCACGTTGTCCTTACTTACCTCCCAGGGAGCGTTTAGGTCGAATAGGACCAGGTCTGCCTTGTAGCCTTCTTTGATGAAGCCCCGGTCTGCAATTTCAAACATAATGGCCGGGTTGTGACAAGCCTTTCTTACAATACGCTCCAGGCTGATCTTCCCCTGGTGATGGCATTCCAACAAGGCCACCAATGCATGCTGCACCAGAGGACCACCAGATGGCGCCTTGGTATAGACATTGTCCTTTTCTTCCAAGGTATGCGGGGCATGATCCGTAGCAATCACATCAATGCGGTCGTCCAACAGGGCTTCCCACAATACCTTGCGATCTGAAGCCTTTTTAACCGCTGGATTCCATTTGATATGCGTGCCCTTGGCCTTGTAATCCTCTTCGCTGAACCAGAGGTGATGAATACAAACTTCGGCCGTGATCTTCTTTTCTTCCAAAGGGATATCACTGTCAAACAGATCCATTTCTTTGGCGCTAGACAAATGGAAAACATGAAGTCGTGCGCCAGTCTTCTTGGCAAGTTCGATCGCTTTGGAAGACGATTTATAACAGGCTTCGGCACTCCGGATCTCTGGATGCAGTTGAACCGGTATATCCTCCCCGTACTGTTCTATCGCCTGACGGGTATTCTCCAGAATAGTCGCCTCATCTTCACAGTGAACCGATATTCTCAGGTCCGTCTTACGGAATATCTCTTCCAGTACTTCAGGATCGTCCACCAGCATATTACCTGTGGATGAGCCCAAGAATATCTTTAACCCGGCCACCTTTTGCTTGTCTACCTTGAGAATCTCCTGTAGGTTGTCGTTGGTGGTCCCCATCATAAAGGAGTAATTGGCCCAGGAAGTTTCTGCAGCACGCTCAAATTTCTTCTCCAGTTCTTCCACCGTGGTTGCCTGAGGTTTCGTATTGGGCATCTCTATAAAACTGGTGATCCCGCCTGCTACTGCCGCTCTGGACTCTGTTTCGATATTGGCCTTGTGTGTTAAACCGGGTTCCCTAAAGTGCACCTGGTCATCAATCATACCCGGTATTAGATACAATCCGTGTGCGTCGATCACCTGTCCGGCATCACTGTCAATTGACAACCCTTCACCGATCTTTTGGATGCGATCGCCGTCGATGAGCACATCGGCCTGGAAGATCTTCTCTTCGTTAATAATGTTGGCTCCTTTTATCAGTATCATTTAGATCTCGTATCGTTTAAAAACACTCTTTATTTTCATGCTGATCACTCCAAAAATAGCTTCGGATATGATTCCCTTGCTCATCTTAGACTCTCCTCTGGTG
Source organism: Aureitalea marina (assembly GCF_002943755.1). Lineage (NCBI taxonomy): Bacteria > Pseudomonadati > Bacteroidota > Flavobacteriia > Flavobacteriales > Flavobacteriaceae > Aureitalea > Aureitalea marina. The sequence goes on along the minus strand of NZ_MQUB01000001.1, from coordinate 2,964,999 downwards.
CGGTCTGTAAAGATAACAGGCACCTCTACGATCCGAAATTTCCGCAAATAGGTTTTGAACTTCATTTCGATCTGGAAGGCATAGCCTACAAACTGAATCTTATCCAATTGAATGGTCTCTAGTACAACTCGTCTGTAGCAGACAAAACCTGCCGTGGTGTCGTAAATGTTCATACCGGTTACCAGCCTGACGTATTTTGAGGCCAACCAGGAAAGCAACACCCTACTCATAGGCCAATTGACCACATTGACCCCGGTCTTGTACCTCGACCCTATTGATAGGTCATTCCCATCTCGGTGACAGGCATTGTACAAACGGATCAGATCGTTTGGATTGTGGGAGAAATCAGCATCCATCTCGAATATATATTCGTAATCCCTTTTCAGGGCCCACTTAAAACCGGATATATAAGCTGTACCCAGACCCTGCTTTCCTTCCCTTTCCAGGATAAAGAGCCTGTCGGGCCACTTTTCCATCAGTCCTTTGACTACCGTAGCCGTTCCGTCCGGGGAACCATCGTCTACCACCAAGACGTCAAATTGACGCTGTAGGGAAAAAATGTTGCGGAGTAAACGTTCGATATTTTCCACCTCGTTAAAGGTGGGGACCACCACCAGGGCGTTGGACATAGGCTAGGTTTTGGGCAAAGTTACCCAAAATTCGTTTGAAAAATGTGAAGAAAAATTCAATAGATTCGGGCTAAAAGGCTCTTTTTAGGGCTAATTTTACATTCGAAACCAAGCTGTGGAACACCTACTGAGAAATACCATATCCAACGACTGGCTTACCTTGGCCCTGCTGGTTACCTTGTTGCTGGTCAGTTGGGCGGCTTATCTCTATCCCCGGCGGTTCCGGCAGTTACTCCTCTTACCTATCACGGATAGGTACTTTCACCTGGGTGGTCGGGAAATTCAGCTGGCCCATCCTTTCAACCTGATGTTATTCGGAGTGCAAGCGATATCCGTCTCTCTTTTTATCTATTATACCTTGATCATTGATCCCAATCGGGAATTTCAAAGGCCTGATATCCTGTTTTGGCAGATCTGCGGGGGTTATTTGATCTTTGTGATCGTCAAATTCTTACTGGAAACAGCCGTAGGTCGTGTTTTCAATATCCGGACAGTGATCGATCAGTATCTCTACCGAAAACTGAGCTACCGCAATGTGATGTCCATCGTGCTCTTCGTGTTGGTTGTACTTTTTAGCTACACATTCCAACCTGATTCCTTCCTCATGCTGATCATCGTCGGGCTCGTTATTGTCCTGAACCTCATCATGCTTATTTATACATACTGGAGTATTTCTGGCGTAATTTTCAAGAACTCCTTCTATTTTATTTTGTATCTTTGCACACTCGAAATTTCGCCCTATGTCATCGCGTACTATCAACTGGCTTAGGGGGCAAACAACCGTAGCTTATGAAAGTGAAAACTATTTTGGTTTCTCAACCCGAGCCCAAGGTTGAAAATTCACCTTATTTCAATCTCATTGAAAAACAAAAGGTTAAAATAGATTTTCGACCCTTTATCCATGTGGAAGGTGTTACCGGTAAGGATGTTCGTTCTCAGAAGGTCGATCTTACCCAATACACGGCCATCGTTCTGACCAGCCGTAATTCGGTGGATCATTTCTTTAGGATTGCCGAGGAATTGAGATTCAAGGTGCCGGATACCATGAAATACTTTTGCCAGAGTGAAGCTGTGGCTTACTACCTTCAGAAATACGTGGTTTACAGAAAACGTAAGATCTATGTTGGCAAGCGAACTTTCCAGGAGCTTCTGCCGCTGATCAAGAAATACAAGAACGAAAGCTTCCTTTTACCATCTTCGGACAAATTGAAACCAACGGTTCCTGTACTACTAAATGATCTTGGAGTAAATTGGAAGCAAGCTACATTCTACAAGACTGTAGTGAGTGATCTGAGCGATCTTCGCAATGTGTATTACGATATACTGGTTTTCTTTAGCCCAAGTGGCATCCAGTCCTTATTCGAAAACTTCCCTGACTTCGAACAAAACAATACCCGCATTGCGGTATTTGGTAACACCACGGTCAAAGCAGCGGGTGAAAAAGGATTAAGGGTGGATATTCAGGCTCCTACGCCAGAGACACCATCCATGACCATGGCTCTGGAAAAATACATCCAGAAGGTCAATGGGAAGAAATAAACACAATAATCTCTGCATAAAAAAAGGGTTGGAATGTTCCAACCCTTTTCTTTTTTTAATGAAATAAATCTAGCTCCTGGGAGCACCACCCATGATCTCCTCATTGGCGTAAGACTCAAACTGCGCAAAGTTCTCTTTGAACGACTTAGCTAGCTCTTGCGCCTTCAAATCATAAGCTTGCCCATCTGCCCAGGTATCTCGAGGGTTTAGCACCTCATCCGGTACATCCGGGCAACTTTGTGGGATGGCTAGTCCGAATATCGGATGAACCCGGTAAGCTACATCATTTAATTGATCTTCCATGGCGGCAGAGATCATTGCACGCGTGTACTTCAGCTTCATTCGACGTCCCTCTCCGTAAGCTCCACCGGTCCAGCCGGTATTGACCAACCAGACATTGACTCCCGCATCTTGCATCTTCTTACTCAGCATCTCAGCATACTCGGTTGGATGGAGTGGCATAAATGGAGCACCAAAACAGGCCGAGAAACTCGGTTGAGGTTCATTGACTCCTTCTTCGGTACCAGCAACCTTGGCAGTGTAGCCACTGATGAAATGATATGCGGCCTGCCCGGGAGTAAGTTTGGAAATGGGAGGTAACACGCCAAAAGCATCCGCTGTTAGGAAGAAGATGTTCTTGGGGTTGAATCCGATAGACGGCACCTGGATATTATCAATATTGTACAGGGGATAACTAACCCGTGTATTCTGAGTAATGGAGGAATCTGTAAAATCGACCACTCCTTGCTCGTCCATGATCACATTTTCCAGAATGGCTCCAAACCGGATAGCCCGATAGATCTCGGGTTCTTTTTCTTCGGTGAGGTCGATAGCCTTGGCGTAGCAACCACCTTCGAAGTTAAAGACCGTATTTTCCGAGGTCCATCCATGCTCATCGTCCCCGATCAATTTCCGATCTGGATCTGCCGACAAGGTGGTCTTACCTGTGCCGGAAAGACCAAAGAAAATAGCAGAGTCACCTTTTTGACCAACATTGGCCGAACAGTGCATAGGCAGGGTATTCTTGAATACAGGTAGTTCGAAGTTCAAGGCCGAGAAAATCCCTTTCTTGATCTCTCCCGTATATCCTGTACCTCCAACGATTGCCATTTTCCTGGTAAAATTGAGTATGGCAAAATTTCCCTGACGGGTTCCATCTACTTCAGGATCTGCTAAAAAACCCGGAGCATTGATCACTACCCAATCCGGTTCAAATCCTTCTAGTTCACTTTCCTCCGGACGAATGAACATATTGTACACAAATAAATTGGACCAAGGGTATTCGTTCACTACTCGGATATTGGTTCGGTAGTTCACATCCGCACAGGCAAATGAATCCCGGACATAAACCTCTTTACCTCCCAAGTAGGCCGTAATCTTCTCGTACAGTTTGTCGAACTTATCGGGATCGAATGGAATGTTGATATCCCCCCACCAAACGCGGTCGGAAGTGATATCGTCTTTAACTATAAAGCGATCCATAGGAGATCGGCCTGTAAACTTCCCTGTATTAATTGCCAGGGCTCCACTACTGGCCTCAACTCCAAGACCTTTTCTAATGGTTTCATCGTGTAATTGACGTGCTGTCCATTGATAATTGACCTGCGCATCGTGGATTCCGTAAGACGCTAACGAAATCGATTTCGTAGTTGTGTTATGATCGACCATTTAAATTAAATTGATACGGCTGTAAAATTAAACATTCTAGTCAAGATAGGACCCCTGACCACCCCATTTATTCACCGGTTTTTCCACAGTCCAAATGCAAGATATCCCCAGCCAGCTATTAAAGCCAAACCCCCAATGGGTGTAACCGGGCCAAGAAATTTCAGATCCTCTCCGATCACCTCCGAAGTGGCTAAGAGATATAAGGAGCCGGAAAACAGCACCACCCCAAGCATCCAAAGGATGAAAGTTCGTTTTTTTACTGAATCACTTAGCCGGCCGCTCAGTCCAATAACCACTATAGCGAGACTGTGATATACCTGATAGCGAACACCTACCTCAAACGTATCCAGGGCTTGCGGATTGACCATACGCTCCAAACCGTGCGCTCCAAATGCGCCCAAGGCTATCGAAAGCGCCATCAAAATGGCCCCTGTTGTGCTAATTTTTGTGCTTAAATTATTCATGCTTACCCAGACATTTTAGTACATTCGTCCAACAAAATTCTACGTATAAATTTAACCAATTCGGATCGATGCGGAACATTTTAATCATTGGTGCAGGACGTTCTGCCACTAACCTCATCCAATACCTGCTCGATAGAGCGGAAAGCGAAGATCTTTTTCTGACCATTGGTGACTTGGATCCAACATCTGCCCAGAACTTGCTTCAAGGTCATTCCCGTGGAAAAGCCGTTCACCTGGATATCTTCCAGGCCGATCAGCGAAGGGAGCAAATTGGCAAGAGTGACCTGGTCATCTCCATGCTGCCGGCTCGCTTTCACATGGAAGCGGCAAAAGACTGCCTGGAATTGGGCAAACATATGGTCACAGCCTCTTATGTGAGCCCAGAAATGAAGGCACTTGATGAGGAAGCCAAGGAAAAAGGACTCATCTTTATGAATGAAGTGGGTCTGGATCCCGGAATCGATCATATGAGCGCCATGCAAGTGATTGACCGCATCAGAAACAACGGCGGTAAAATGTTGTTGTTCGAATCCTTTACAGGGGGTTTGATAGCCCCGGAAAGTGACGACAACCTGTGGTCATATAAGTTTACTTGGAACCCTCGAAATGTAGTCTTGGCCGGTCAGGGTGGAGCTGCCGAATTCATACAGGAGGGCACTTACAAATACATCCCTTACCACAGATTATTCAGAAGGACGGAATTCCTGAACATCGAAGGGCATGGTACCTTTGAAGCCTATGCCAACAGAAATTCCTTGAAATACAGGGAGATCTATGGCCTTCAAGATATTTTGACCTTATACCGGGGAACCATCCGCAGGGTAGGGTTTAGCAAGGCCTGGAATATGTTCGTACAATTGGGAATGACCGATGATAGTTACAGCATTCCTCATTCCGAGAACCTGTCTTACAGGGATTTTGTCAACCTCTTTTTGCCATATTCCCCTACAGATTCTGTCGAACTCAAACTGAGACACAACCTGAAGATCGACCAGGACGACCTGATGTGGGGTAAACTGATCGAATTGGACCTATTCAATTCCGAAAAACGAATTGGCATCCCCAATGCCACCCCGGCCCAAGGACTTCAAAAGATCCTAATGGACAAATGGACCCTCGATGCAGACGACAAGGATATGATCGTGATGTACCACAAGTTTGGGTACGAGCTCAATGGAGAAAGGAAACAGATCGATAGCAATATGGTCCTGATCGGGAAGGATCAAACCTATACTGCCATGGCCAAGACGGTCGGCTTACCAGTTGCAATTGCTGCTCTATTGATTCTGAACGGTAAAGTGCTGACCCATGGGGTCCAGATCCCGATCACCCAGGATGTTTACGAACCAGTACTTAGAGAACTGGCCCAACACGGCATAACCTTCCATGAGAATTTTGTGCCCTACCTGGGATATAACCCAAACAATACGGAAGGCTGATCTACCTGCGCCCCAGGAACATCATGATGAAGTAAACCAAGGTGGCCAACGAACCAAGGGCGGCTACCACATAGGTTCTGGCGGCCCATTTCAGGGCATCCTTTGCCCCGGCATACTCTTCCTGGGTCACCATGTTCTTTTCTTCCAACCAAACCAGAGCCCGCTTACTGGCGTCAAATTCTACCGGCAAAGTGATAAAGGCAAAGACTGTGGTCATCGCAAATAGCAAGATGCCTATGACAAATACAGTATTTCCTAATAAAGAACCCGAGGCCGAAAGGATGATACCGGCCATGATCACAAAATTGGACAGTCTACTGGAAATACTCACTGCCGGAACGATCTTAGACCGAAGCTGTAGCCAGGAGTAAGCGTTCGCATGTTGTACCGCATGCCCACATTCGTGAGCAGCCACTGCAGCGGCGGCGGCATTCCGTTGATTGTAAACCGCCTCAGAAAGATTGACGGTCTTGGTAGCCGGGTTGTAGTGATCGGTCAGCTGCCCGGGAGTCGAGATCACATCCACATCGAATATATTGTTGTCGGCCAGCATTCGCTCGGCCACTTCTTTCCCCGATAATCCGTTTCGCAAATGGATCTTGGAGTATTTCTTGAATTTTGTCTTCAGTTGATTGCTGACTCCCCAACTTACCAGGAAGATGAGTCCGGCCAGCAGATAATATCCCATCATAATTCTAAGCTTTTGCTAATTGAATATCAAAAATAAGGCCGAATGGATCAATCTGACAAACCGTCGGGAATTATCTTCTGAACTTGCCTATGAAAATGAACACCAGCATGATGAAGGTCAGCGTGGAAGCCACAATATTGGCCAGGATGATGGGGCGACTTTCAGTATAGATCCCATAGATCAACCACAGTACCGTTCCGCTGAAGAGGGCCAGATACATCCAAAATGACAGGCCTCCTACATCACGGGTTCGCCAGGTCTTGTAAACTTGAGGTACAAAACCGGAAGTGGTCAGCGCGGCTGCGATCAACCCAATGATCTCGATGACATCACCAGAAGCCAATTAACCGACGATATTGACGATCTTCCCGGGAACTACGATTACCTTCTTTGGTGTGCGGCCATCCAAGTACTGCTGAGTGCGTTCTTCTGCCATAACTGCCGACTCTATCTCATCTTTGGACAGATCCAGCGACAATTCCAGGGTAAAACGCATCTTTCCATTGAAAGAGATCGGATAGGCCTTGGTGCTTTCTACCAGGTGTTTTTGATCAAAGACAGGGAAAGTCGCCGTCGAAATAGATTCGTCATGACCTAGTCTGGACCACAGTTCCTCTGCAATGTGAGGAGCGTAAGGTGAGATCAGGACGACCATAGGTTTTAACACGGCTCTGGAGGAACACTTTTGTGAGGTCAGTTCGTTAACGGCTATCATAAAGTTGGATACCGTAGTGTTGAAGCTGAAATTCTCGATGTCGTCTTCCACCTTTTTGATGGTCTTGTGGAGGGTCTTCATGCTGTCTGCTGAAGGCTTTTCATCGCTTACCGCAAAGCTTCCTTCGACCCCTCCGTGATAGAGTTTCCAGAATTTCTTTAAAAAGCTGTGAACTCCGGTAATACCGGCTGTATTCCAAGGCTTGGCTTGCTCTAATGGCCCGAGGAACATCTCATACATGCGCAGGGTGTCGGCTCCGTACCGCTCGCAGATATGATCGGGATTGACCACATTGTACTTGCTCTTGGACATCTTCTCTACCTCCCTGTTTACCTTAAAGGAGCCGTCATCTTCGGTAATAAATTCCGCTTGCTCAAACTCCGGTCTCCATTTACGGAAGGCCTCTATATCCAATTCGTTGGAGGTGTTCACCATGAACACATCGGCATGAAGGGGCTGAGTCTTATAATTTTCCTTTTGGGAAGCTGTGACCAGCTTGTTCTGACCTTCCACCCGATAGACAAAAGCACTTTCGCCCAGAATCATCCCCTGGTTGATCAATTTCTTGGCCGGCTCATCCACCGGTAGATACCCTCGATCAAACATGAACTTGGTCCAGAAACGGCTATAAAGCAGGTGGCCGGTGGCGTGCTCACTACCTCCCAAATACAGATCGACCTGCTGCCAGTAGTTCAAGGCTTGCTGGGAGGCAAACTCCTTATCGTTGGTAGCATCCATATAGCGGAACATATAGCAACTACTGCCTGCCCATCCCGGCATGGTGTTCAATTCCAATGGGAATACGGTCTTATGATCGATCCGGTCATTACTGACCACTTCGCCTTTCTCTGTATCCCAGGCCCAAACCGTGGCTCGGCCCAAGGGCGGGTCCCCGTCCTCTGTGGGCAAATATTTTTCTACATCCGGCAAGGTCAAGGGTAAATACTGATCTTCTATCCGTTGAGGCAGGCCATCCTTGTAGTAGATCGGGAATGGCTCTCCCCAATAGCGCTGACGGCTAAAGACAGCATCTCTCAAGCGGTAGTTGATTCGACCTTCTCCCTGTCCTTTCTCCTCCAAAGCTGCTATCACCTTGGCCGATGCCTGGGCATAACCCAGACCATTGATAAAGTCCGAATTGGCAATAACCGTGTTCTCCTTGTCCGCAAATGCTTCCTCAGAAATATCGACACCCTCAAAAATGTTCGGGATCGGAATATCGAAATGCTTGGCGAAGTCGTAATCGCGTTGGTCTCCACAAGGAACGGACATCACTGCCCCGGTTCCATAGCCCGCCAACACATAATCCCCTATCCAGATCGGGATGCGATCTTCGGTAAAAGGATGAATGGCATAGGCCCCGGTAAATTCACCACTGATGGTCTTGACATCGGCCATCCGTTCCCGTTCGCTTCTTCGCGAGGTTGCCTCTACGTATGCGGCTATCGCTTCTTTTTGCTGTTCAGTTGTGATCTGGTCCACCAGATCGTGTTCCGGTGCCAGAGTCATAAAACTGACCCCGAAGATGGTATCCGGACGGGTAGTGAACACCTCGATGGTTTGATCCGATCCCTCTACCTGGAAGGTCACACTGGCTCCTTTGCTTCGCCCGATCCAATTGGTCTGAGACTCTTTAAGGGGTTGTGGCCAGTCTATAGTAGCCAATCCGTCCAATAAACGCTGGGCGTAAGCGGAGATCCGCATACTCCATTGGCGCATCTTCTTACGAACTACCGGAAAACCACCACGTTCGGAAAGCCCGTTGATCACCTCATCGTTGGCCAAAACGGTTCCCAACTCCGGGCACCAATTCACTTCGGTATCGGCCAAATAGGTGAGGCGATAATTAAGTAATAGTTGTTGTTTCTTTTCGCCTGAGAATCCGGACCAGTCTGATGCGGCAAATGCCGGAGTGTCGTCGTCACAAGATGCATCGAGTTCCTGGTTGCCACTTTTTTCGAAAATGGCAATTAGCTCCCTGATGGGCCGGGCCTTGTCCTGGGTATTGTCATACCAACTTTCGAACAACTGGCCGAAGATCCATTGGGTCCAACGGTAGTAAGCGGGATCTGAAGTTCTGACTTCCCGGCTCCAGTCAAAGGAAAAGCCCATCTTATCCAGCTGCGCCCGATACCGGGCTATATTCTCCTGGGTGGTCTTTCGCGGGTGTTGCCCGGTTTGAATGGCATATTGCTCGGCTGGGAGACCGAAGGAATCGTATCCCTGTGGATGTAAGACATTAAAGCCTTTATGCCTTTTGTAGCGTGCGTAGATATCACTGGCGATATAACCCAGGGGGTGGCCCACGTGTAAACCGGCACCGGATGGATAAGGAAACATATCCAGTACGTAGTACTTGGGTTTATCGGACTGATTCTCTGCCCGGAAAGTCTGGTTATCAGCCCAGTATTGCTGCCACCTGGACTCAATTTCGTTAAAGTGATACTTGCTCATGCCCGCTCCAATTTCAAGTGAGCAAAATTAAGCCTATTGTACGAAAGACAAAAGTTTAGACGTTAGTAAGTTCGGAAGGAAAAATCATTGTATTTTTAACCACATCACACCCGCTTATGGCCTCATCTTTCGAAAAATATCAACGCCGCCGTCTCTTTTCCTCCTATATCTCGGTCGTGGTCAGTATTTCTTTGGTACTTTTTTTACTCGGATTACTGGGTTTGCTGGTATTGAATACTAAGAACGTGGCCGATCATTTCAAGGAACAGATCGCCCTTTCGGTATACCTGAAGGACAGCGCCAAGGAGGTAGAGATCAACCAACTAAAGCAAAGCCTGGCCCTGGCGGAATACACCAAAAGCACCCAATACATTTCCAAAGAAGAAGCCGCCGAAGCGCACAGCGCTGATATAGGGGAAGACTTTATGGACTTTTTAGGGTACAATCCTCTGCAAAACAGTATTGATGTCTATCTGAAGGCCGATTTTGTCTCCCCGGAAATACTGGAGACCATTACCGAGGAGATCATGACCAAGGACTTTGTGGACGAGGTGGTTTACGACAAACCGCTGATCGCCTTACTGAATGACAACATCAAAAAGATCAGCTTCTGGATATTGGTACTCAGCGGGGTCTTTTTATTCATAGCGGTGCTGCTCATCAACAGTTCTATCCGCTTGTCGGTTTACGCCAAACGCTTCACCATTAAAACCATGCAGATGGTGGGCGCTACCAAACGCTTTATCCGAGGTCCCTTTATCTGGAGAAGCATCCGATTGGGATTAATTGGTGCTGCCCTGGCCATTGCCGGAATGGCAGGAGTGCTGTACTACCTGGACCAGAGTTTCCCGGAACTAGGCTTTACGGAAGACAGGGCGATGCTGGCCGGATTGGTCGGTTTTATACTGATCATGGGCTTTATCATAACCTGGATTAGCACCTTCTTTGCCACACAACGCTTTTTGAACCTGCGTACGGATGAGCTCTACTATTAAACCACTAATCGCTTTGTTGGTGTTGGCTTTGACAGCCAGCAGTTGTATTATTCACAATCCTCAACCGGAGGATTGTGAGCAGAAACAGATCGTGGTTCAATCCATTACCGAAGGATCAGCTTACGATATCGTATTTACAGAGGCGAATGGAGATTTTTACTATATCAACCGTGGCCTTGAACAGGGTCTGGACCTGACGCAATTACAGGATAAACTCTTGAATAAAAAGGTTAACTTGCACTTGGCTAAAACCATGGCCGGAACCTCCAACCACATTGCGCAATTAACGCTGGATGGAAGTATTGTTTTTACCGAATTTGACTAAGGATGGGAGAGAAAAAACGCAAGGAAGCAGCTAAACAGGCCAATTTCATTTTTTCAAAGAAGAACTATCGGTTCATGCTGATCGGGATCGGCTTCATTGCCCTGGGTTTCATTCTGATGATAGGCGGTGGCAGTGACGACCCTAACGTCTTTAACCCGGAGATCTATTCCTGGCGACGTATCCGTCTGGCACCTGCCCTGATACTGATCGGGTTTGGGATAGAGATCTACGCCATACTACTGAACCCAAAATCCAACTAATTTCCAATGGATAGTCTGGACGCCATCATCCTGGGTATTGTCCAGGGTCTGACGGAATTCTTACCCGTATCCTCCAGTGGCCATCTGGAACTGGGTAAGGCCCTGCTAGGGGATAATTCCCTGCCACAAGAAAGCCTGCTGTTCACAGTCGTGGTACACTTTGCAACGGCCCTGAGCACCATAGTGATCTACCGGAAGGACATCGTGGAAATTATTTCAGGTTTGTTGCAATTCAAAAACAATGAGGCCTTCCGGTTCTCACTGAAGATCGTGATCTCCATGATCCCTGCTGCCCTCGTGGGGGTGTTTCTGGAAGAGGAATTGGAGAGTCTTTTCTCCGGCAATATTGTCTTTGTCGGGGCTATGCTGATCGTTACTGCAGCCCTTCTGGCCTTTGCAGACAAGGCCAAGAACACCGGAAAGCCGGTGACCTATAAAAACGCCCTGGTGATCGGGATAGCACAAGCGGTTGCTGTATTACCTGGCATATCCCGTAGCGGAGCCACCATTTCCACCTCGGTCCTCTTGGGGAACGACAAGGGGAAAGCTGCTCGATTCTCATTCCTGATGGTAGTCCCTTTGATCTTTGGAAAGATCGGGAAGGATATCCTGGACGGAGCATTGAGCTCGGAGACCTCACAAACACTTCCTTTAATCCTTGGTTTTGGAGCTGCTTTCCTTTCCGGACTGGTTGCTTGTAACTGGATGATCCGCCTGGTGCGCAATAGCAAACTCACCGGATTTGCCATTTACTGCCTGGTGGTCGGGATTGGATCCATTGTCATCGGTTTATGGATATGAGCAAAGAACAATTCCTGGAGGGACAGGTACTGCTGATAGAAAAGCCGCTTAACTGGACATCCTTTCAAGTAGTAAACAAGGTGCGATGGTTGATCCGGAAGAGATTTGACCTTAAAAAGATCAAGGTTGGTCATGCGGGTACATTGGACCCCCTGGCCACCGGCTTGCTGATCCTGTGTACCGGGAAAATGACTAAAAGGATAGCCGAGTTCCAAGGGCAGGATAAGACCTATACAGGTTCATTTGTTTTGGGAGCCACCACCCCCAGTGCCGACCTGGAAACTGAGATAGACCAGCGTTTTCCAACGGACCATCTAAATGAGGATACCATCAAAGAAGCTGCTACGTCATTTGTGGGAGAGATCCAACAACAACCTCCCATATTTTCTGCTGTTAAGAAGGACGGAAAAAGACTATACGAACATGCCCGGAAAGGGGAAGATGTGGAGATCCCCTGGCGGACCATACAGGTGCATCGGTTTGACCTGACCCATTTCAATATGCCACAGGTCGATTTTGAGATCGAATGTGGCAAGGGTACATACATACGATCCCTGGCAAGGGACCTGGGCAAAGCTCTTGATAACGGAGCTTATTTGCAGTCCCTTCGACGGACCCGTATTGGGGATTTCAAGGTGGAGAATGCCTGGAATTTGGAAGATTTTGAACAGAAAATGAAATCCTAATCTCCTTATTTCCGAAATCAAAGGACAGTTTTTACGATCTTTAACCCTGAATATTAGCTCATTAGATGAACTTCAATTACTCATACAGAGCCTTTCTGATTGCCAGCCTCTTGGTCGGCAACCTGGTCTTGTTATTGGTGAGTATCAAGTTGAGAGACTATCCTGAGCAGGAAGAAGTAGCAGAATACGATATCGAGTACATCGACATCCCGGAAATTGAAGAAGAGGAACAGCAAAGCAGTTCATCCAAGGCTGACATCAGAACCAACCGCGCTTACAATGCCGATGCACGTTTTATCGCAGAGGCCGAGAACGACCGTCAGCAGATCAGCGAATCTACCCAGTCCATGTTGAACGAGATGAACGAGGCCATTGAGAACAGTTCTGCAGACTATGACAATCGGGCTGATGAAGTCAAACAACTTCAACAAGACCTGAAGAATTCTAAGCCAAGCTACCAGGACCAGAACAATGAACGCAATACTACACTCTCCTACCAGCTGAAGGACAGACGTGCAGTTGCACTCCCCAACCCGGTCTACACCTGTGAAGGTTTTGGGAAGGTAGTTATCTCTATAGTTGTAGACGGAAAAGGTGAGATCCGGGATGCTAAATTCAATCCCACCTTATCTACCACTACCAATCAATGCTTGATCGATAGTGCGTTGGACTATGCCCATCGCAGCATTTTTAGCAAAGAATTGTCCAAGGAAAAACAATTGGGTACCATCAGTTACAACTTCCCAGGACAAGATTAAGCGATCAGCTCGCTAAGATCTTGCATGGTGGTCAGTCCCTTGTCCTTATTGTACCAGCGTTGCAGGTCTTTCTTGAACTCTGCTGTCAGGCCACCGTGCTGTTTCTTGTACTCTCTGACCTGCTCATTGATCACACCAGGTCGAGGCCCCCAGCTCCCAACGATCTGACCACTTGTATTATCCACGACGATCAGGACGGGAATAGAGCGAGTCCCATCAAACAGAAAGGCATCCATCAGCTGCGGGTGTTGGTCTCTCAGTACAATTTTGATCTGGGCATCATCAGACAATTCCAGCAATCGCTGCATAACAGGAATGCTCTGTGCGGCGTCACCGCACCAGCTCTCTGTAATAACCAACCAACTGTGATCTGCATTGTAGGCACTGAAGTTCTCTTTGATCTCCTGTGGAATCTTCAGGGTCTTTCCCACCCGTTTGGCCCTGGCCCAATTCAGTTTGGTGTACTGCGCCATAGATTCTGAAGCATCCGGATAGGTACTGCTGTTACTTTGAACATGTTTTTCAAATAACTCCAGGTATTCATTAGAGCTCATGGCATTATTCAAAGCCTGAGCAACTAATTCTTCTCTTCGCTGTGTCGAAATTACTTGTGTGATATTCATAGGGTATCTGTCGTGAAAAAGTACAAAACTTACTACCTTGGAAACATGAGCAATTCCGAAGAACCAATCCGCTGCAGCTGGTGTGGCACGGACCCGCTTTATGTTGACTATCACGACCAGGAATGGGGCAGCCCGGTTCGTGATGATCAGACCTTGTTCGAGTTCCTACTAATGGAGACCTTCCAGGCCGGACTAAGCTGGATCACCGTGCTGAGAAAACGGGAGAATTTCCGCCGGGCCTTTGACGATTTCGACTACCAAAAGATCGCCCAATACGGTGAGGAGAAAATCGCTCAGTTACTGGAAGATCCGGGGATCATCCGGAATAAATTAAAGGTCCGCGCTGCAGTGAGCAATGCCCAGGCCTTTATACGGACCCAGGAAGAGTTTGGGAGTTTCTCGAGCTATTTTTGGGGCTTTACCGAGGGTAAGCCCATCGTGAATCAGTTCCTGGAAATGAAAGAGGTCCCAGCCAATACTCCGCTGAGCGACACTATTAGTAAAGATCTCAAGAAAAGAGGGTTCAAGTTTGTCGGAACTACAGTTGTCTACGCGCACATGCAAGCAACAGGGATGGTCAATGACCACATGGTTGGTTGTTTTAGGCACAATGAAGTTAAGGGCTTATGATAAGAACTCGTCTCCTGATACTCTTGTTTTTATTGACCAGTCTTTCGAGCCAAGCCCAAGCCAAGATGGAATTTGAAAAGCGGATTGACCGCTCCCAATTCCCAGCAACCGCACTTCAATGGTTGGACACGCATCCTGAGATCCCTGAGCAAGTTCGATATTATATAGAACAAGACGGACAGCAAACCAGTTACGAGGTCAAGTTTAAGGCCGAAAACAAGGTGTTCAGTATCGAATTCGACACAACTGGTAAGCTTTTGGATGTAGAAGTTCTAATAAGATATAAGACCATCTCCCCCGAAATTAGATCCAAGATCGCCGCCTATTTGGATAGTGGTTATAAACGTTGGCGAACGGACAGGGTCCAAAAACAATACACCTTGGCCGAAAATGGTAATGATGTATTGGAGAGGATTTTTCTAAGCGATCCAGGACTGATTAAGAACCTGGAACTTGAGGTCTCGGTAAGGGAAGAAGGCCTCACTAAACATTATGAACTCACTTTTGGCCCAACCGGGGAACTGATCGGCAAAAGAGCCATAGAAGGAATGACCTATGATTACAAGAAATTCTAGGATTATAGTCCTCTTTCTTTTGCTGTTATCTACTTTGATCCAAGCTCAATCTGATCCCTTCGTCTGGCAACCGGAAATAGATGTAAACTACCAGTTGAATCCAGATTGGAATTTCAATATGGGGATATCCTACAGATCCCAAGTTGACTTTGAACTGAGGAGATTTGACGGAGAAATCAGCAGCAGTCACATCCAGTGGGATGCTAAGGCCAATTACAGGACTGGCTTTAGAAGTCATATCGGGATGACCAGTATGTATCGCATCAACCAGATAGCGGATCGTCAGGCAGAGAATGAATTTCGCCTGAGTGAAGCCTATGCCCTAGATATCTCATTTGGCAAATTTAGCTTGGGAAATAGGCTGCAGGCAGACCAACGGTTTCGCTTTTCGACTACTTTATTCCGGTTTAGATACCAACTTTCGCTGGACTTTCCTTTGAGTGGGGAGCGATTGGACCCAGGAGAATTTTACACCATCTTCTCTACCGAGAGTCTACTTACTACGGCATCTGTCATAAGACCGTTATGGGATCAGCGGTTTACCGGCGCACTAGGTTACGAATTGAACAAACAATGGAAGCTCCAACTCAATTTTGAATTTAGGGCTGAGGGTTACAATAGGGGTTTGATACAGCGCTATTTTCTATATACCCGGGTTATCTATGCTATTCCTACTGGCTAACGCTTGATTAGCTGACGTGTAACCCGCCCGAAATCCCCTTCGAAAGAGACCATCAGTACTCCACTCCAGGATGGTTGTAGTTGCAGTTGGAATATTCCCTGGCTACCATCCAATTGGGTCTCCAGTAAGATCTGACCCAACATATTGCTTACCCTGACCTGCACCTGAGAGTTCAGGTTTCCAAGACGGAAATTGACCTGATCAGTTGATGGATTGGGATAAGGCGCCGAAATACGGCTTTCAGCCAATTCTGATGTTCCGAGTTGATCTGTTGTCATGGTCCAATACCCTTCAGGTGCTACGATCGGACGGCTGATCTCCTTGCCGGAATTGGCTTGGGCATGGATGTAATATTCGATATCGTCACTATCTGCAGCTATGCTAAGATCAGCGGTCCAGTTGTCGTCACCGGTAGAAGACATGGAGATCTCCGACCAATTGGTCTCATCCGCTTCCCGGTAAAAAACCGCTGCCTCATCTACCCCACTGTTGTGCTTGATCATGGCATTGAGCTCTACGGTTTCGCCATCGGCAGCTTCTGTTACCGGCTGATGCACGATCCACAATGGGTTTTCAACCCCTATAGTATGGGTTATACAGTGAATGGCTCCAACCAGGGAGATCAGGTTCTCTTCTGGATTGTCTACATCAATCCCTACGATATTGTATCCAGGCATCATTTGTTCCCACTGTTCCAAAGCGGGCCCATCAACTTCCGGCCTATAGGTAGGGATCAAAATGGTCTTGTTCAAAAAGAGGGCATTGGTATAGTTTCGGTAGTATCCGCCTGTATCCGGATAACTCCCCCCTGCACTAGGCGGAGCATCTATCCATTTCACATCGAATGGCGTACCGAAGGCAGACTGGAAATTATTCAATACATAATCGATATTCTCCTCGATCTGTGGCCCATCTGCTACTCCGTTGGGATAACGGCTCACCAACAAGGTCTGCTCGTCCAGCAGCTTCATATGCATGTCGATGTGGTTGATGATGTCAAATGGGAGTGGGGTCATTTTGATGTAATTCTCTATCCCCATATACTCGTTCATAATGGCATCGATCTGTTCTTCGGTCTTGGCGGAAACCCCGTATGGGTTGCCGGCTTCATTTTCCTCCAGGATCAGCTCTGATGCAAAGGCATTCCCTAGACCATCGCTCATGTAGTTGCCCCCTGTATTGACCAGGTCGTTGGTCCCTGAATCTGTAATATAGATAGGAAGCCCCAACAGGTTGGCATGGGCCGATGGTATTACATCGTCATTGGGTCGCGGCCGATTGTAGATCCAATCTACCAAAGCACGTTCTCCAACATCCTCAGTATAAACCGTATTTGCGGCATAATCCCGGATCCAGATACTGTCCCAGGGTACGTCCAGGAACTGAACATTGCTAATATCGACCCCATTGGAAGTCAAATAATTGGAGACAGAGGATTCGTTCTCGGTCACGATGATCACATTACATTCGTTCACCGCTGCTGCTACGATCTGTCTCAAAATATTGGGGAAACTCGGTTGCCAGGTTATTACCAGGTACTCTACTTCTTCCCACTCGGCCATAGCGCGCACGGCAGAAGCTGGAGGTGGAGTCCGATTGAGCGATCGGAACTGATAAGAAGGAATAAGGGCCTTTTCCACATCGGTCAAACCCTTGGGCAGAACCTCCTGGGCATAGGTGTTAAAACTAAGCATGCCGAACAGGGCAATGATCAATGGAGCGAAGTATTTCTTTTTCATAGTCGTTTAATCGAGTACACGAAGATACTTAAATTGAGAGAAATGTCTGATACTGATTATCAAACATTTAGATAGCTAATAAAGGCCGTGCGAGGGACGATCTCTACCCCCAGGCTAAGCAGATGATCATTGATGATCTGGCAGTCGATAAGCTTGTATTCTTTTGCCTTCAACTCCTGTGCCAGATAGAAAAGTGCCACCTTTGATGCATCACTTTCCAGGCTGAACATGCTTTCCCCACAGAAGACTTTTTGCTGGGGCAGATCAACCCCATATAGCCCGCCAACTAACTTACCTTCCTTCCAGATCTCGTAGGACTTGGCCATACCCTGCTGGTGTAGCTTCAAATAGGCTCTTATCATCTCTTCCGTGATCCAGGTGCCATCTTCCCCGGATCTTGGAATGGTTGCACAATGCCGGATAACTTCTTCAAAGGCCGTATTCCTTCTCAATTCAAAGTGACCCTTGTTGATGGTCCTTCTAAGTGACTTGGACACCTTGAGACGGTCCGGAAATAGAACAGCCCTGGGATCAGGGCTCCACCATAGGATTGGGTCCCCTGGTGAAAACCAAGGGAAAATACCGGATTGATACGCCAATTTAAGCCTGTCTACACTGAGGTCTCCACCCACAGCCAACAGACCCTCACTATTAGCCAGGTCGACGGATGGAAAAATCAGTTGTTTTTGAAGAAAAAACACGAAAAATGACTCATTTTGAGTGTTAAAAGGTCGATTTTTGTTGGTAAATCGTCAACTTTTTCAGATATTTAATAACTTTTTTGACACCTATTTTGTTCATCATTGTTTTTTGAGTTTGTCAAACAAGTTACCTTAACCACAAACTAACCTCGCTTCGGCGAGGTTAATTTGTTACAGGAGCCAAAGTCCTAGCAAAAACACCACTATTCCAACCAGCATCATCAGGAAGGTAAAAGGCAAAATCTCCCTGGCCTTAAGCCTTGTAATCCCCAATAATGGCAGTGCCCAGAAAGGCTGTAACATATTGGTGATCTGATCCCCATATGAAAGCGCCATAATGGCCTTGGGCAAAGGAACTCCTAATTGCAGGGCAGACTCCACCACGATGGGTCCCTGTACAGCCCATTGACCACCTCCACTCGGCACGAATAAATTCACCAAGCCAGCGCTGAAGAAGGTAAAGATGGGCATAGTGACCGGAGTAGCTATGGAAACAAAAAAATCAGATATCTGCACGATCATCCCACTATCCCGCATAATCCCCATGATCCCGAAGTATAGCGGGAACTGTATCAGTATACCCGAAGCCCCTCTGATCGCCTCTTCCAAGGCATTGAGAAAGGACCTGAAACTACCGTGCAAGATCAGGGCAAGCCCAAACATAAAGAAGTTAAGCAGATTGGGGGTAATGGCCAGTTCCTGCAGATCTTCGGCATAACGAATCCCAAAGGCAATGAGCACCAGTACTCCAAAACCCATACACAACCAACGAGACCTATCCGCACCATGGACAATACCATCGCCCATGTCGTCCGCTTGAGATCCCGAATAAATTGGAACCGAAGTGGGTGCGGTGCTACTCTTTTTGGAAAGCCACCACAAAAATGCGGGAATCAACACCAATAAAAGCCCAAAAAGAAGCAAATTGGAACCACTGAAAACGGTTTGACTGTACGAAATGAGGTCAGGAAGCACAGCCGCCTCCTGGGTTCCCACTCCTTCCATAAAACCCGCCAAGTGACCAGTTTCCGCAACCTTGGCAGGCGCAGAACCACTGATCCCTCCGTGCCAGATCATCATCCCAGCATAACCCGCAGCTCCGATCATGGGGTAGTTAATGGCAAAACCGCGTTGCTGTGAGGCCTCTGCCACTTTGCGGGCCAGGATAGCCCCGAAGATCAAGCCAAGCCCCCAGTTAAAAAAGGCGACCATCATGGTGGAAATACTGACCAGGACAACTGCCTGGGAGGTATTGTGCACCTTATCGGTAAGCGCCGTGATCAAGGTATTCATCGGTTTACTCAGAACCAGGATATGCCCGAGCACCAGTATGAGCATCATTTGGTAAGCAAATACCAGCAAGCCATTATTCCATATCCCCTTCTCCCAATAGGTTAAAATAGCCGAGAACTGGCTCCCGGTTTCCGGGGCCGGAGTAAAGAAATAGGCCAGCACCATGGTGACCAAGGTTAAGATCACGGCAATGGCAAAGGGTGAAGGCAAGAACCTTCTGAAAATAGTCTCTATTGTTCGGGTAACCGACACCGGCTAGGACACCCGATTAAAACGGCAGATCGTCGTGATCGTCGGGGTTCAGGTCCGTCGCGGGCTCAAAGGCATCCATAGGGGGCACCGGTGGCAAATCAGATCCAGCCTCTCCTCCTACTGCTTCTATGCGCCATCCAACCACAGAATTGAAGTACTTGGTCTCTCCCTGAGGGCTGACCCACTCGCGACCTCTGAGGTCTATGCTTACTTTTACTCCTTGCCCAACCTGATAGCTGTCCAACAGATCGACCTTGTCCTGAACAAACTCGATCAGTATGTGCTGAGGATATTGTTCTTCGGTGGTAACCACCATTTCGCGTTTTCTGAATCCGTTATTACCAAAGGTCTTGGTCTCATTGATCAATTTGATCTTTCCCTGAATCTCCATATAAATTGATTTATTCCGTATTTTCTTCTTTTAACAATAAGGCCAGTGCCTCTTCTACCCTGTCCTGACCGATGAGCAACTGGGCCTTTTTATGCACATCTTCCAGGCTCATATTTTCGGTACTGATATCCGATGCCGCAACTTCCGGCAAAGCTTCCAAATTGCCTAACCTACCCAGATCGTTCCCAGTCAAGATGGTCGATTGCCTAACAGATTCCGGCAGGCTATCTACACCTATCCCGAGAGTCCTGAGTGGTTTTGGTACTTCGAATAGCCCTAGTTTGGACCGACCATACCAATTCCCACCTAGCCGAGATACCGGATCCAGTTTGACAGGATCAATCTTGCCCTGCTCATCGAGGATGCCTTCGTTCACATGTAGTCGGACAACCTGGGCTATGATCAAGTTGCCCGCACCTCCTTCCGCCCCAAGCGGAATCACCTCGTTTACCTTGCATTCAAATTGAACCGGTGCTTCGGCAACGCGTGGTGGCTGGACCAGATCGGAAGGCAATTCGGTAAAACCGGCCTTCTCAAATTCGTTCACTCCCTGAGGATACTCGGTAGAGGACAGGCTCATTTGCTGAACCATATCGTAGCTCACTATGTTGATCACGACCTCGCCTGTAGCCTGAACATTCTCCAAGGTGTGCTTGGTGGTGTTGTCCCTGACCCTTCTGGCCGGGGAGAAGATCATCACCGGAGGGTTGGCACTGAATACATTGAAAAAACTAAAAGGCGAGAGATTGACCTGACCATCACTACTGACCGTGCTGGCAAAACAGATGGGACGAGGTGCAACTGCGCCCAGTAAATAACCGTGTAACTGCGGGGTCGGAATAGTAGCCGGATCGATGCTCAACATAGAGACAAATGTACGATTTGGCCACTGTCCCCAAAAACCCTCAGGCACAATAATATTAACATAATTGCTTTATATTTATCGCAAAGGCACCGGCCAAGGCAATCGGCCGGATTTTACCATTTTATGCAGAACCGAACGGCCATAACCCGATGGATATTTATCCTGGGTTCAATCCTGATCATCAGTCTTATTCTCTGGAATACTTATCAGTTCTTCAATCAGTTGAAGGAGAACGAAAGGAGTAAGATGGAACTATGGGCCGCAGCCCAGTCAGAATTTGAGCAGACTGACCTCAGCTCGGACGAAGGGATCAGCGACATGGTCCTTCAAGTGCTGCGATCCAACAGTACCACCCCCATGATCTTAAAATCGGCGGAAGGGGACTACGTCGACCGCAACCTGTACAAGAGTAATGTAAGCGATACCACGGCTTATCTGGAAAATCTGATCGTCCGTTTCGAATCCGAGAATCAACCCATCAACCTTTCATATGTAGACCCGGCAAACGGAAACAATGTACAGATCGGGACCCTCTATTACGGCAATTCTGACCTGCTGAACAAACTGAAGTACTACCCTGCGGCCCTCATCCTGATCATCTTTTTGTTCTTTGTGGCCATCTACTTTTTTTACAAGACCTCCCGATCTGCAGAACAAAATAAACTGTGGGCCGGTATGGCCAAAGAGACCGCCCACCAGATTGGAACCCCTTTGTCCTCCTTGGTCGGTTGGGCCGAGATCCTGAAGCAGGAAGGCGTAAAGCCGGAATACATAACTGAGATCGAAAAAGACATCTCCCGACTCAGAACGATCACGGACAGATTCTCTAAGGTAGGATCCAAACCCGTACTGGAGCGTTGTGATGTGGTGGAGGTCACTAGTGAGGTCTACGATTACCTAAAGAGTAGAAGTTCCAAACTAATCGAGTTTGACCTGCAGATCCCCGATCATCCGGTTATGGTCATGCTAAACCCTCAATTGTACGGATGGACCATAGAAAACCTGGTCAAGAATGGGATTGATGCCATGAAGGGAAAAGGAAAGATCAGCATCGGCATCCGGGACAATGGCAGCCAGGCACTTATCGACATTGCTGACACTGGCGTCGGCATCCCGAAAAGGGATCAGAAAAAGGTTTTCTCCCCTGGCTTTACCACCAAAACAAGGGGGTGGGGATTGGGATTGTCGCTGGCCAGAAGGATCATCAACGAATACCACAATGGCCGCATCCATGTAATGAAAAGCAGTAGGAACGAAGGGACGACCATGGAGATCATCCTGAAAAAGGTGGATTAATTATTACAGATTTGCAGCTATATCCGCAGCTAGTTGCTGCATCTGCTCTGAGGTCAGGGAAACTTTGTGTGCAAAGGTCATATCCCGCATCTCATTAATGGGGATCAGATGGACATGCACATGAGGTACCTCCAAACCAATTACGGACATACCAATTCGCTCACAGGGAACGGTCTTCTCCAGGGCCTTGGCAACCCCATACGAAAACTCCATCAACTGAGCGTAGTGCTCCGGGCTCATGTCGAAGATCTTATTGATCTCTTGCTTAGGCACACAGAGTGTATGCCCGGCAGCATTGGGAGCAATATCCAAAAAAGCAATGAAATGATCGTTCTCGGCTACTTTATAGGCCGGGATCTCACCATTGATAATCTTAGTGAATATTGAAGCCATTAGTCCCTGCTGATCTCTAGTACATCAAATTTCATGATACCGTTGGGTACCTGGATCTCGGCCACGTCGCCAACGGATTTCCCAAGTAGTCCCTTGCCGATCGGTGAATCGACAGAGATCTTACCGGTCTTTAGGTCAGCCTCACTTTGGGCCACCAGTTTATAGGTCATTTCCATGCCGTTGACCTGATTTTTAATCTTCACTGTAGAATGCACCAACACCTTGGAGGTGTCTAGTTGTGATTCGTCGATCAGGCGTGCTCCGGCCAGGGTTTCTTCCAGTTTTGCAATACGCATTTCCAATAGTCCCTGTGCCTCTTTGGCAGCATCGTACTCGGCATTCTCGCTCAGATCACCCTTATCCCGGGCATCAGCAATGGCCTGGGAAGCTTTAGGACGCTCCACATCCTTCAGCTGACTGAGCTCATCCCTGAGTTTCTTCAGACCCTCTGCAGTGTAATACGATACATTACTCATAATTTCCTCTTTTTACCGGCTTAACTACTAAGTTATACACCCTTAGCGACCGGTTCGTCATAAAACACAAAAAATCCCATACGCGACGGGATTTCGTTCAACAAAGATACAAAAAATTAAGTTTTGGCGTTTTAATCGTACTTTTATCCCACGAAAATAGAGCAGATGAAACGGATTTTAATTTTATGCCTGAGTGTCCTAATTCTAGGGGCTTGCAATAGTGATGATAGTGGAAACAATAACAATGGGAATAATCCTAACCTGAGTGATCCTTTCATCGATATTAGTCTCGATCTGAATCTGCCAGAATTCAACCCACTGAATTTCCCCGGAGAAACTGTAATTGTGAATGGTCAGGGAATCCGCGGGGTGGTCGTTTTCAACCTGAACAACTCCACATATTTGGCCTTCGACCTGACCGATCCCAACATCAGGCCGAACAATTGTTCGCGCATGACCCTAGAAGGAATCATCGCCACCTGCCCCTGTCCAGATGTCGATAATTCCTATAATCTTGGTCTGTTTGGTCAACACATTACTGATCCTAACAAGTTCCCTATGCAACAATACAGGGCAGAACGTGTTGGTGACCGGGTGATCGTTTCCAATTAGAAGTTTATGGTGGCCCCTAACAAGAAATTGATAGTGGCCTGCGGATAAAATCCGGCACCCTCTACGGTGGTGATGGTTCCCGGATTGGAAAAATCATCATCGAAGGTGAAGTAGTATCCGTTGGACACGTATTCGGTATTGAAGATGTTGTTGACCAAGCCGGTTAGCACAATAGAGTCCAGGAATGGGATCCCTTCTATGGTGTAAACGATGTTCAGGTCGTTCACAAAATAGGAATCCAGTTTGGAGACCTCGCTATCTACATTCCCCATATACTGCTCGCCCACAAACTTGGACAGGAAAGCAAATTGGAGCTTGTCAATGGGTCGATATTCAAGAATACTACCAGCGATGACCGAAGGCGAAAAGGAGATATTGGTCTTCCCAAGGTTGACCAATTCACCATCGATAGATGTGACAAAGTCCTTGTTCTTGTTTTCGCTCAAGGCCAGGTTAGGCCGCCAAACGAAGTGCTCTCCCAGCCCGATGCTGGCATCGACCTCCAGACCCAAGCGATAGCTCTCTCCGGAAGTTGTGCGAATAGGAGCTCCAACATCGTCCAGTTCCCCAGTGAGCACCAATTGGTCCTGGTAATTCATGAAATAGACGTTAGTATTCACCTGTACTTTACCAGTTGCGAGTCTCCATCCCAGTTCAAAGTCATCCAATTTTTCAGGGGTCGTGATCCCTTGCTCGAAGTCCTGCCTTCTCGGCTCTCTATTGGCCCTTCCATAAGAGAAGTAAAACTGATTCTGATCACTCAATCGATAGGAAACACCCGTTTTTGGGTTGAAGAAGCTGTAGCTCTCGTCAACCGCCAAAGCTATCTTATCCGAGGTCAATCCCGTAGTTTGATAATTGATAAAGCGTCCCTGGAGATCTCCATAAACGCTCCAGGTATCGTCAATACGCCAGGTGGCTTTAGAGAATACCGTGGTCTCACGTTTATCTCCATTTCCAAAATAATACCGATCCCGGATCTCGCTCTCACCAGGTACCCGTGCCCAGATAACTTCTCCAAAGTGGTCTCCGTCATATCGGCTCACAAACAAGCCGGAATCCACTTCCAGCTGATCGTCAGAATAACTCACATTGAGGTTGGCTGCGTAAAAATCGTTGTCCAACCAGCGGCGACGAATCAGGTCTGAAGTCGTCACCTCTTCCCCATCGATAGTTACGGGAGGCAACTCGTGAAAGGCGCGGTCGGCATCTTCCTTATATTCTTCAAAATAGCCTCGCCCGTAGGTGTAGTTCAGGGAGAGGTTAGCGCTCCAACGGTTGTTGAATCGCTGGTTCCACAGCAGTTGATAATGATCCTGGGCGTAGTTGTCTACCTGATTATCGTAGAACTGTACATTGCCATTGGCATCGGTGTAAATTCCGGCTGGGTTAAAGGTTCTGTCACTGTCCAAAGTAGCCTGATCTATCCCAAACCAGGATTGATAGGTCTCTTCATGACCTCCAAAAACCACTGCTTTGATCAGCGTATTGCCGTCCTGGTACGATCCCTGCACAAAGTAAGAACGCAGGTCGCTGCTTGCCCTGTCGATGTATCCGTCTGAAGTAATACGAGACAAACGTCCTGAGATCTCTATCCTGTCCTTCAGCAGACCAGTACTGAATTGCAAGGTGTTCTTAAAGGTGTTGAAAGAACCTACCGCAGTGGCAAACTGGCCAAAGGCCTCTTTGCTGGCATCGTCGGTCTGAATGTTCAGGCTGGCCCCAAAAGCACCGGAACCATTGGTGGAGGTCCCTACTCCCCGCTGTAATTGCAAACTCTGTACAGAGGAAGCAAAATCTGGCAGGTTTACCCAAAAGATCCCTTGGCTCTCGGAGTCGTTATACGGGATACCGTTGATGGTCACATTGACCCGCGAGGCATCACTACCTCTTACCCGCAGACCGGTATAACCGATCCCGGCACCGGCATCGGATGTGCTGACAGTTGCGGGAAGATAATTGAGTAAAATCGGAATGTCCTGCCCCAGGTTCCTGGTGGCGATCTCTTCCTTGCTCAGGTTGGAATGGGTAATGGGCGAATCGGCCTCTACCCTGACGTGTTTTAAAAAGACTTCCCCAAGTTGTTCTACCTGAGTGGTGTCTGACTGTTGCTCCTGGGCCCAACTCAAGGCTACGGTTAGCAACAAAACCGGAAAAATGAATATACGTTTCATTCGTAATCAATTGACGAATAAAAGGGGTGATTATTCCGGGTTAAATAATTAGTAAATAATGACCCGGACCTTAAGTCCGTGGCTTCCCTAAACAGCATTACCTGTTCTAGGTTCTATGGGTATGATCTCAGCTTAGGTCCTTCCAGGGAAAGGATTTCAGCACCCCTTTGAGATGTGGTGCAAATTTAAGGAAGAAAGCCAGAAAAACAGCCAATATCTAATCGATTTGTGGCGGTTTTCTTCCAGCCTTTTTGGACGCGTGATGCCGCTTGTTGTCGAGGCGCTTTTGGCGAGAAGCCTTGGATGGCTTGGTTGCCTTCCGAACTTTCGGTTTTTTGAGGGCTTCCTCCAAGAGCTCTTTTAACCTGAGCACAGCTTCTTCTTTATTGCGGGATTGGCTGCGGCTTTGGTCGCTCTGGAGGATCAATTTCCCCTCTTTACTGATGCGGGCACTGAGTTTTTCCAAGATCATGAATTTTTCTTCCTCGGTCAGTCCTAAGGAGGCCGATGGGTTGAACGTCAGTTCCACCTTGGTGGAGGTCTTGTTGACATGCTGACCTCCGGGGCCACTACTTCTGACGGCCCTGTACTTTAGCTCAGAGATAATCTTTCCCCATTCCATCAGGCATTGGGTCTGTGCATACGGCCCAGTAAATCGTTCACTGTTTTAACCGGGTTAAAGGTTTCAACTGGAACCTGGACAAAAAGGGTATTCCAATAAGCCATACCACCATTCCAGAGGCCAGGAAGTTCCAAAGCCCGAATGGGCGTCTCTCCCACCGATTTGTCCGAGATAAATCCGGCATTGGGGTCCACATAATCGGCCAATTTGAACTTTTCGCCTTTGTAATTCTTCAGGCCACAGACCAGGTCCACCGGGTTAAAGTGGGTAGCTTCCTCAACCACGGCCTGCTGATGTGGATCAGAGAGATCGATCTGCGAAGTCTCCACGATCTGAAGGCTGATCTGTTCATCCTCATCCTGCACCCAAAAAGGACCCCCTCCGGGAGCACCGGTGTTGGGGACCACACCACAAACCCGAATAGGCCTATCCAACAGGGCACGGACCTTATCCATTTGCTCAGGGATGTTTTTGATTTTTAGGTCTTTATACAAAAAGGACTTAATCTCATTCTGCTGATCCTCAGTCAGAGGTCCCTGGTCGATCAGATCCAGGTAAGCGAAGGCCTTCTTCTGAACCTTGAGCAATTTACCAGCAAGGATCTTTTTCCAATGGGCAAGCTCCTCTACATATTCGGCAGCGCAAACATTATCTATGTTCTTTATGAAGACCAAGTCGGCATCTACCTCATCCAGATTCTTTAATAATGCCCCATGACCGGATGGCCGAAAGACCAGCTTATCGTCCTGGTCTCGAAAAGGGAAATTGTCTCGTGTAACTGCCAGGGTATCGGTATCCCCGGATTGGAAGGAATAGGTAATGGCGAACCGCTTCTTGGTCTTGTTGGAGACTCGTTTCTCGATGGTCTTATAATGGGCACGAAAGGCATCCAGGTGTTGAGGGGAAAAGGTGAAATGCAATTGCGCCTCTCCCCGTGAAGTCGAATAAAAGGCCGCTTCGTAAAGCTGTTCCTCGAAGGCAGTAGTGGAGTATTTCACATACCGATGAAAAGGGATCAAGCCTTTGGGTAGATTGGAGAAATTCAGGCCCTCCTCTTCCAGCATGGCCCGCACAAAAAAGACAGCCCTTTCTCCCTTGTTGGACTTTTTGTAATCCGGGAAACGGGAACGAATATTTCGCCTTACCTCGTTGATAAAGGGAAACTCGTTGAGGGAATCGAAAAATATTTCCAGGTCCGCAGAATCCTTACGTCTGAGGTAGCGGTTCAAGCTTTCAGACTCCGCATCGTAGTCTGCCAGGAATTCGTGTAAGAACTTAAACATACGAGTGGCTGCCCCGGAGGCAGGCACAAACTTGATGACATCTATCTTTTCCTTTTCCTTCTCAAAGCCCGCAATCAGTTTTTCGGCCTTGTCGTCCGGGATGATCTCTATCCCATTCCCGATTGAAGCCGGAGTAACAACTTGCGTTTTAGGGATACCAAGAGAAAATTTCTCGAGTTGTCTGTAGACCTTCTCTAAGGTAAGACCGTGGTCCTCGATCTGTTCTATGTCTTTTTCGTGTAGCATTTGGGGTCAGGCATGTTGGTGGACGATGGAAACCGCAACTTTCAGCCGATCTTCCAATGTGCCGGAAAGTACTGTGTAGGGTAGTCCGTAATCCATCAGTTTACGCTCAAAAATAGTAAATAGTTCTTCTCTACTGTTGGGTCTGTCACGTAAATCATCTGCGACCCATGGTACGTCGATGTCTGTCAGGAAATAATGGACATAGTGATTCCTCTTATTCGCCTGTAAAATTGCTTCCGGACAAAACCCCTGGTAATAATACTGGGCATAGGTTTCCAACTGGACTAGGTTAGTGTCGCAGAAAATCAACTTACGCCCTTGGGCCTTTAAGTTCTCTTCTGCCATCTGTCCCATGGCTATAGGAAGTAGATCTTCCCGGGTACAGGTAAGCCCCGTTTCATCCAGTTTGTTCTGAAGATATGACCGCATCTGTTCCTCTACCCAAACCGTATCAAAATGATCCGCAATCTGAGCGGCCAGAGTGGTCTTGCCGGTAGATTCAGGCCCGAAGAAGACAAATCTCAGGCAGTCTGGGTGTTGTTGGATAAGGCTTTCTTCCATGCGATCAGACCTTGAATGGCCAGAATTGTAAAAATTAAGTATTGCAAAGATAACATCCCCAGCCCCCTGTAGGCATAGAGTGGAACCGTGACCACGTTGGCCACGATCCATAGGGTCCAGTGTTCGATCTTCTTGTTGGCCATAAACCACATGGCGGTAAAAAAGACCCCGGAGGTGATCACATCGATGTAGTTCTCTGGTTGCATATCATAGTCTGCCAGGCGATAGACCGCATAAGTAACTACAGCTGTGATCAGGAACATCACAAAGCCGGTGCGTCTTTCGCCCACAGTGGTCCTGGAGATAGGAACAACCGGCTTATCATCTTTCATCCTGGCCCAGTTCCACCAGCCGTAAATGCTCATGGCAGAGTAGTAGACATTCATCATCATGTCTCCAAAGTAACCGGCTACATAGAGCAAATAGACGGTGATCACCGTAGAGATCAAGCCTGTAGGATAGACCCAGATATTAACTCGTTTGGCATAGACCACACTGGCAATACCCAGGAAAAAGGCAATGGCTTCTAAAACGATCTGCCAGGCAGGTGCCTGCCGATATGCGTCGATAAAAAAATCGAGTAACTGCTCCATGGATCAAGAGGGAGTTTCGAAATGGGTTCCCATAATGACCATATTGGCTCCGGCCTTGTACGTCTGACGAAGCGTCTCTTGGCTCCGGATACCACCACCAACGATCAGTGGTACATCCAATACTTCCTGAACAGCCTGAATTACCTGTGGTCGTACGGGAGTTATGGCCCCCGATCCAGCTTCCAGATACACCATGCTGGCTCCCATCAATTGACCGGCGAGAGCGGTATGAGTGATCTCTTCAACATCTTCCTGAGGCATGGGTAGTGTTCCCGTGACCTGCTGCACAGCGGACCGATGACCTCCATCCACAAGGATATAAGCAGTGGGAATGACCTCTAAGCTGGTATCTTTCAAATGAGCAGCTGCTTTGAGTTGCTGCCCGATCAAATATTCCGGGTTTCGTCCAGAGAGCAAGGAGAGGAACATCAACACATCTGCCCTTTCGCTGATCTGATGGTGATCTCCCGGGAAAAGCCAGACTGGTAATTGGGTGCATTGCCGAATTGCCTGGACCGCAAGATCAGTCTGTCCGTTTTTAACCGTACTCCCACCAACCAAGATGTGGGTGGCTCCCTTGGGAAGACGATCGATATATTCCTCTGTTCGATCCAAATCAAACTTATCGGGGTCGATCAGTATGCCTAAGAGTTCCTTTTGATTGGCAAGCTGTTGGAGTAGATGCTTGTAATGATCTCCTACTTGCATCAGGCAGAAATTTGGGCGTAAGCACAGGTAAATCCCTCAAACTCCAGGAATTTGACACTATATCTCTCACTGCGATCAAAATAACTGATAGAGGCCTCGGTCCGTTCTTCCCCCAAATTAAAATCCTCTACGTAGATATGCTCCAGGAAGCTAACTCCTTTTTCGGCAAAGCTTTTATAGAGGCTCTCCTTGGCGCACCAGACCATGGTCAGTTTACGCATCAGGGCATCCTCATTGGCCAGGGTCCTGTATTCCCTTACTGGGGTGAACTTCCTGGCAATCCTTAGGATCTTATGCCGCTGCATCTCGATATCGATCCCCACCGAAAAATCCGAGATCACAATTGCGGAAAAGGTAAAGGAGTGGGTGATGGAGATCTGCCGGCCGTCATTGAGATGAGGCTTGCCATTGTCGTCATAGTACAGATCCTTATCCTCGTAGCCTTCTATAGCCAAGAGCTGGCGAACACTCATAAACCCCCTTCTGTGTATCTCGCTTTTCATCCCTTCTACCCGTTGGCGGCAATTCTGGGTAAGCACTACACCTTTGCTGAGCTCGTTGAAGCTTTCTTCTATCTTCCAGATCAGAACCTTAGCGTTACCAGGAGCTGTTATTGTTTTGTAAAGAGGCATAGAATGTGCGGGATATTGCGTAATTTTGCCCAGCGAAAATTTAAAGGAAATCCAAAAACCAAATATAGTAATATGTCAACTAAAACAGTGCCTTACGTACCTTATAAAGTAAAGGATATCGCTTTGGCCGATTGGGGTCGAAAGGAGATCGAATTGGCCGAGGCAGAAATGCCCGGACTGATGTCATTGCGAGAAGAATACAAGGACGAACAGCCTCTGAAAGGAGCTCGAATTGCCGGATGTCTGCACATGACCATACAGACCGCAGTACTGATCGAGACCTTGCAAGCCCTAGGTGCAGAAGTAACTTGGAGTAGTTGTAACATCTTCTCTACTCAGGATCAGGCTGCTGCTGCCATTGCTGCTGCCGGTGTCCCTGTTTACGCCTGGAAAGGAATGACAGAAGAAGAGTTTGACTGGTGTATCGAGCAAACCCTGTTCTTTGGGGAAGACCGCCAGCCACTAAACATGATCCTGGACGACGGAGGTGATCTGACCAATATGGTATTGGATAAGTACCCAGAATTGGTTGAAGGTATCAAAGGACTGAGTGAAGAGACCACTACTGGTGTTCACCGCTTGTATGAGCGTGTTACCAATGGAACACTCCCCATGCCAGCCATCAACGTGAACGACTCGGTGACCAAGTCTAAGTTTGACAACAAATACGGTTGTAAGGAAAGTGCCGTTGATGCAATCCGCCGTGCCACCGATGTGATGCTGGCCGGGAAACGAGTAGTCGTTTGTGGATACGGAGATGTTGGTAAAGGAACAGCTGCTTCCTTCCGCGGAGCAGGATCCATCGTTACCGTAACGGAGATCGATCCGATCTGCGCCCTACAGGCGGCTATGGACGGTTTCGAGGTTAAAAAGCTGGAAACTGTTGTAGGCAATGCAGACATTGTAATCACCACCACCGGAAACAAGGACATCGTTCAGAGCCATCACTTTGAGGCCATGAAGGATAAGACCATCGTTTGTAATATCGGGCACTTTGACAACGAGATCGATGTGGCCTGGCTGGACAATAACCACGGCGGTAGCAAAGTTGAGATCAAACCTCAGGTGGACAAATATACTGTGAACGGGAAGGACATCATCCTGTTGGCAGAAGGACGCCTAGTAAACCTAGGTTGTGCCACCGGCCACCCAAGTTTTGTGATGAGTAACTCGTTTACTAACCAAACCCTGGCTCAGATCGAACTGTGGAACAACCACGGGGAATACGAGAACAAGGTCTATATGTTGCCTAAGCACTTAGACGAGAAAGTAGCCAAACTTCACTTGGCCAAGATTGGAGCAGAACTGACCGAACTTCGCAAGGAGCAAGCGGACTATATCGGTGTAAAAGTTGAAGGACCCTTTAAGCCGGAGTATTACCGTTACTAGTTAATCGTTATTCGTTACTCGTTATTCGAGATAAAAATAGAGCCCTGGTTTATACCGGGGCTTTTTTCGTTAGTCGAAGTAAAAATCGATTCACGATTCACCAATAACCAATAACCCCTTATACCTTGGGGCCCCTATTCCCCTTCCGGGGTCAATGTAGTTCTTCTTCTTATTGACACCAAGACCTGATAAGCGTTGATCAGGCAATTCAAGAATGAAGTAGCATGCATTTATAAAAAGCCAGAAGTCAGTAGTCTTTAGTCCATAGTCGAATAAGTCCTTATCTTTAAATCTCTCCTCTGGTATTTCCCATAGTCTAATTGGCTGCTGTTTGCACGGCGACCCAAATCTGTAAGTTTATGGAAATACGAGTTCTGCCCGGAACCCTTCACGGCCGGGCCTGCCATTTTATCAAACCGCCCAAAGACCATTTTGTCAGAAGAAAACTGGAGCAAGTTCCGGGTCTAATCTATGACCCCAAGCATGGTTGTTTCTATGCCTATGTAGACGAATTGCCTTTTGCAAAATTGTTTAAGCGGTTGCGAGCCCAAGGGCTTTTTGTGGATTACAGCCAGGTTAAAAACGACTGGAAAGCCAATAAACCGGCCCGCCAGGACCGAAGGAAACTGAGTGCGGAGCAGAAAGACCTGATCCGGCGTTATGTGCGTTACCTAAATGGCCTTCGTTTAAGTGACAATACCGTAAAGGTGTATTTTGGATTTGTTGCCGACCTGGTCGAATATGCCGGAGATCACCACTATCAAAATTGGAATAACGATCTGGTCAGGGGATTTGTAGAGGGGCAGATTGCCAAGAAGCGATATGCGATTAGTACCCACCGGCAATTTATAGCCGCCATGAAACACCTGGCTGCTTTCCTGCCAGATTCAGAATTGGTTGTGGAAGAATTGCCAACCCCTTCCCGCTCCCGAAAACTGCCTACGGTATTGAGCAAAGAGGAAGTGATCGAACTGATCCGAAGTACGACCAATCTGAAACACCGAGCCACCCTGGCCCTACTCTATTCCTCAGGCTTGAGGGTGGGTGAAGTGATCGACCTGGAGCTGAGCGATCTGGACATTGACCGTCGGCAAGTCTTTATCCGGCAGGGTAAAGGTCGGAAGGACCGGGTAGTGATCCTGGCCCAAAGTTTTATGCCGCTGCTGCACAACTACCTGATGACTTACCAGCCCAAACGGTATTTTATTGAGGGAGCCAAAGGGAGAAAATACACAGCCGGCAGTATCCGCAACTTCCTGAAACGATCCTGTAAACTGGCCGGTATCCGCAAGAAGGTTACCCCACACACGTTGAGGCATAGTTTTGCCACCCACCTGATCGAGAACGGGGTCGGTGTGATGCATGTGCAACAATTATTGGGTCACGCCAAACCAGATACAACCATGATATACACCCACATCGCCCAAAAGGACCTTTTGAACATCAGGAGCCCGTTGGATATGACAGTAGAAAAGCTGAGCAAACAACAAACCGATGACCCCTACTCCAGGTTTTCAAAAAATTTGCTCAGATAAGTTGTTGATATTTAGGAATTCCGATAAGCTTACTGGTTTGACTACGTATTTTTACGTATTTCGATAACCAAAAGGTTTAGTATTTTGTAGCAATTACAAGGGGTTTGGTCTGTTATTCGTGCATTCTGGACTCGATATAACAAGTTGGCTACAATTTAATATGAAATCATACTTTGACTTCTCGAGTAAATCTCAGACCTATTTGGTGGGTTGTTCTAGCCAGGAAATAGAAAGTCTCCTCAATTCCGAGCTCCAGAGAAAGTGGAAACATAAGCAACACAATATTTCTGGCAAGAAGCTAAGCCCAAGTCAATATTTAATTCACCTCAAATTCTCTGGGGTATTTTCAAACTTGTATATGGGACCAGTTGACAGGCTTCGCCTTCTTTTTGAGGATAATTCAAGTAAAGATCAAACAAGGATTAATTTGACCTCGAAATATGGAATATCGTTGAAATATCAATTCATGTTTTCGATGATAGTGTTGTTACTCGGATTAACCCTTTTTGGATTTGTCTTAAAGGAAGGAACAATCACAGGCAGTTTAGGCGTCCTTATAATTCCAGCTTTTGGATTTTTCTATGGATTAATCCTTATGTTCTGGAGAGAACAAGAAAGAACAAAATTGATTAGTAGTTTCGACGAGTTACTTGTTGAAAACGGAATTGAGGTTAAAAAACTGTAGCCAACAACGCATAAAAGCCATACTCGGTGTGGTAAGAATCAAAGCGAGAACTTTTGAAACAAAAACCGAACATTAACTAACAAAACAAACGCCAGGACTTGCCTCGCCTTCGGGCCAATCTTTTGGCTCCGCCAAAACCCAGCACAAGGCAAGTCACAGAGCCGTACGGCTCTTATACGAGACCGTTCTACGCAATTTAACCACGGTTACTACCATACTGAATAACAATGCTAAATAAGACTCAATTAATTGCACTTCTCTCCCTGGTACTAAGTCACCTATTCTTGATACTTAATTTCGTGCTCGATAGCCCAAACGGCGAGAATATTTTTCTTTTCTATTTAGCCTGGATATTAGGAATTGTAAGTGTCGTATCTAACTTGATCCTTGCTGACAATCTTGGCATAAATAAATGGGCCCTAGGTGTTTTTGGATTATTTGGAATTGCTTGGCTTTTCCCTCCTATGTTATTCACCTTTTTTGGCATCCCTTGTTTAGTTGGTTTTTTAGGGTTTGGTATTTACTTTCATGGAAAAGCTTTTGAGAAAAGTTCAAAAAAAACTGCGTAGAACAACGCATAAAAACCAGTGCGAAATGCGGGAAATACGTATTTACTCGCTCCCAGAAATTACTAACTTGGCATTAATAACAAAGCAATCGGCAGTGCACTTGCCCTGCCTTTGCCCCAATTTTCCGGCACAGCCGGAATCGACGCAGGCAAGTGCCTGAGTCGCACCGAGTTTTTATACGAAACCGTTGTGCCTAATTTGAAAAAATGAAAATCGTCCTATCAATCATATTGACCGTTTTGACCATCCAAAGCTCATTTGGACAAGTAGCGACTATCCAAGACCCTGACGGTTGGACAAACGTGAGAAAATCGCCTGACGGAACATCGGAGATAATTCAAAGGGTTTATGAAAATGAAGTGTTTTGGTACGACTCTGAAGAAACCGACCAAGAACAAAAATGGATTTCAATTTACATTCCGAAAAACGACTATAGCCTTGGAAAAAGCGAACCAGGTTATATAGTAGGATTCATTCATAAGTCGCGACTTCTACCATTGGAAAAACTTCAAGGATATACGGGTAATGACTTTACCTTTAAATATGAACTAGGTGACTTCGATTCCACCAATCGAATAATCGACAAACAAGACGGAAAATGGATTTCGGCTATTGACGGACGACCTGTTTGGGGAACTGACGGAAATTTTCCGAAGACTCAAGTTGACAATATCAAAGTGATAATTGACGGACAAGAAATTGAAATACACGAAGTATTTTATTCCGACATATATGAATGTGATAACGAAATTTCAATCTACAAGAATGGCGAAACCTACTTCGCTCATCAATGGAATAGTGATGGAGCGGGTGCTTATGAAATTGTTTGGGTCTTGGATAAAAACGGATTGAAACAACGACTTGTAGGAACGATTATTTAAAAAGAAAAAACTAGGCACAACAACGGGTATAGTGCATGCCTGCGGGACACGCACCATACCCAAACCGTTGTGCATAATTTGAAAAATGAATCGTCCGAAAATTAAAATAGAAAAAACTGTTGCTGATAATTTAATAGAGATTGTGACTTTTCTATTGATTTTGAGTTCGGGAATTTTAATCGGAATTTATTACAACCAATTACCCGAAAAGCTACCCATACATTTTAATTGGCCATCTAAAGACGAAAATGGATTTGGGACAAAAGACTTGCTTTGGGCAAGCCCAATAATTTGTGGAATAATTGGAATCGGAATTTATAAACTGAATCAATATCCGTGGATTTTCAACTATCCATCTGAAATAGATGAAAATAATGCGGAATATAATTACCGACAAGCGACACAAATGCTACGTATTTTGAACTTACTCATTGGGTTTCTCTGTCTTTCGGTGACTTTAATGTCAGTTTTAGATGGACTTGGAATAGAAAATGAACTTGATAAATTTCTTGGACCTCTTTTTCCAATTTTATTGATTGGACTTCCAATTCTATATGTGATAAAAATTTTAATGAATAAAAAAACTATGCACAACAATGTATAACCGCAATTACGGCGAAAACTGGTTAAGTGAATGAAACTTCTCACATGTCAACCACATTAACAACAATAAAAAAAGAAACCAAAAAAAACCGTAACTGACGGTTATACGGGACCGTTGTGCATCATTTAATATGAACCAAGACAATTTTTATACTTTAAGTTTCAACTCAAACAACTCGGAGTTGGTTGTCGAGGTAATAGTAGAATACAATGATCAGGACCTATTCAGCGGGCAGTATAATCCATCAGAGTTGAAGGTCAAAAAAAGTCAGGGAAGAAACGTATATGAAATAGTTCGCCTTCAAGATGTGTTTAACTTTTTAGTGTCTCCTAAAGTACTCGCCGCCCTAGAATTAAACGGACTATCAGGTTGGAAAAGTTACGGAGTACAATCAGATATCGAATTAGTAGGTTACAGAGGTTTCCAATGTACTGGTAAATGTGGTTTTCCAGTTAGACCAAAGCAAAGTGGTTTTGTCACAGGTTACGAATTCGATATAGAAACATGGGATGGAAGCGACTTTTTTATACCAGAATCAACTATGATGATCATTTGCACGGAAAGGGCTAAGCAAGTCCTGGATAAATTAAATATAAAGAATATTGAGCTCGAGAACTTAAGGTCACATGAATGGTACAATGCATAAAAACGAATGCACAACAACGGCTATAACTCAGTGGGCTATTGTTCTGGACCGATAATTGATCAAGTGAAAACTAATAACAACGTAAACCAAACAACAACGCAAAAACCCGGCTCACTGGCGCAGGCCAACTTCCGGCGCTTAACGTTCGCCGGGCCCTACGGCCCACCGAAGTCATAGCCAAACCGTTGGCTACTATTAGGAATATGCTCAATCTATTTAAAAAGAGAAGTGAGAATAAGAATCACGATGACCAGCAAAAGGGTATCGTAGGTGAATATTTTGAAAATGGTTTCCCAGTCATAGTAAAATTCGTGAGTGAATTACCTGCCAAAGGAATAGTTTCTAAAATGAAATGGTTTACTGTTATATCATGGAATTATGATGGAAGTCAAAATAATGGAATGCCTCCCGAAGCCATTAATCAAAGGATGCTCTTACTTGAAGAGGCATTAGACAAAGCTTTCAGAAATGGTAAAATAACTCATCATGCCTATAACAGAACAGGAAACAGTCTAAAAGAATTCAACTACTATATAAGTGACAGAGATAAATTTATGTCAAGGTTTAATTCTGCCTTGGCAAAACATGAACGCTATCCAATTGAGATTAACTTTTATGAAGATCCGGATTGGTCCGAAATGAATAGGTTAATTGAGGATTTTAAACCAAAACAGTAGCCAACAACGCATAAAAGCCATACTCGGTGTGGTAAGAATCAAAGCGAGAACTTTTGAAACAAAAACCGAACATTAACTAACAATACAAACGCATGGACTTGCCTCGCCTTCGGGCCAATTTTTTGGCTCCGCCAAAACCCAGCGCAAGGCAAGTCATAGAGCCGTACGGCTCTTATACGAAACCGTTGTGGTGTATACTAGTTGAAAATATAATGACTCCTAAGTTTGTGAATTTTTCGAGTTTGATTTTGTTGCTGATTTTAGCAGGTTGCATGAAATCAAAGAAAGAAGTCAAAGAATATGGCTTTATTATGCAAAATAGCGATAGTTCAAGCGTATCAGTCCATATTTCAGACTTTAATAGTTACGGCGACTTTCTTCAGAGACTTCAAGATATCACCTGTGATGATAGTATCCCCCGAGTTGTTTTAGAATCAGATAAAAAAACTAAGCACATATATCCATTGGAATATTGTGATAATGCACCATTCTTTCATCCTCGATTTAGAAATACATTTTTCGTTCAAAAAGATCGGATTGTCAAGAACGAATGTTTAGTCGAATATCACGATCTGAAATATTCACTGAACGCGAATTTCGAAAATTTCGGAAAAGACCCAGATCTTGCTGAGAGTCCGGATAAGGTATTATTCATATTTGAGATATATGAAAATCAAGGAATCGAAGGCATTGAAAATCACCTTGAAATTATTACAGAGTCATACGATTCATTAAGAACAAAGAATGGCTTGAAGATATTATTCTGGCCGAAAATTGATGTTATCACAGAACCAGAACATAAAAATTAAATACACACCACAACAACGCATAAAAACCAGTGCGAATTGCGGGAAATACGTATTTACTCGCTCCCAGAAATTACTAACTTGGCATTAATAACAAAGCAAATGGCAGAGCACTTGCCCTGCCCTTGCCCCAATTTTCCGGCACAGCCGGAATCGACGCAGGCAAGTGCCTGAGTCGCACCAAGTTTTTATACGAAACCGTTATGCAAAATGTCCATTCATTAAGCAGCAGTATTGAAAATCATTAAAAACATATCGCAGTTTTTGAGCAAGCAAATCGTTCAGCGAATACTGTATGGTATTGCACTTATTTTTTGGTTATGGGTATTCAGCGACAGCTTCAGATATTACAATTCAGAGAGTTCAATCGGGATTAAATATTTATGGCTTATAGCAATTCCATCAGCTCTTTTGACCGCACAAATAGTGTTCAATAACAAAGTAATATGGGGTATAATAGTTGGTCTGGTTTCAATCTATTCAATATGGACATTATGGCAATTCTTTCATTTAAATATCCTTATTGAATACCATAAAGATTACATCCCAAAAAATAATTGGCCACTTAACGATATTATCTGGTTTTTGATATTTTCAATCCTATTTGTTGTGGTTAACTGGGTGGTTTGGAAACTAAAACCAAGCAAAAAACACTTTGCATAACAACGGCTATAACTCAGTGGGCTATTGTTCTGGACCGATAATTGATCAATTGAAAACTAAACACAACGTAAAACAAACAACAACGCAAAAACCCGGCTCACTGGCCCGGGCCAACTTCCGGCGCTTAACGTTCGCCGGGCCCTGTGGCCCACCGAAGTCATAGCCAGGACCGTTGGCAACTATAACATTTTAAATTTATGAATGAGACTCCACAGCACGCAAAATTTTGGGACCGTGTTGGTGCCTATTTACTAGACGGAATAATCATAGGATTCCTTTCTTTCGGAATGAACTATCTTAATATTGCCTACTTCAAGAGCTTTTGGATTTATCTGCTTGTGGCAGTTATTGGTTTAATGTACAAGCCCTATTTTGAAAGTAAATACAATGCAACACTAGGAAAATTAGTATTGAACCTTCAGGTAACCGATTGGAATTATAATTATATCTCATTCAAAAGAGCTCTTTTAAGGAGCCTAATATTAATTCTGTCCTCGTTAATATATATACCCATTCATTACTTAGCGTTTAATAACTCATATATGATGGAAGCCACCGGAGTATTCGATTTTTCAACTCGTCTAAGTGAGGTTTATCCCTTGATGACTCTTTCTGCCAGTATGATATCTTGGATCGTCCTTGCCGACATCATTGTTTATCTGGTTGAGGTAAACAAAAATCAAAGGTCACTTAAGGATTTCATTGCGAAAACATATGTAATTGTAAAGCAAAAATAGTTTACAGTTGCCAACACCGGCTATAACTCAGTGGACTAAAGATCTGGACCGAAAATTGATCAATTGAAAACTAAAAACAACGTAAAACAAACAACAACGCAAAACCCCGGCTCACTGGCCCGGCCAACTTCCGGCGCTTAACGTTCGCCGAGCCCTGTGGCCCACCGAAGTCATAGCCAAACCGTTGTACCACATTATGAAAAACTCTCGAATTTGGATATTAATATTGTTATCAATGGCGCTTTCCTGTAAGGACAAAAACGCGGAAAAGCCAAACAGAAATAAAATGGAAAACGAGTTTGTATCAAGAATCCACACAACGGACTTAGAGACGGATTTATATCAACTTTTGGGAAAAACCTCCTTGGAAAAACATATTTCTGACTTTGAAAACGTGGATTGGAAAGCGGACTATAAAAAAGAGTTCAATTCTATGAATTTCAATATGCCGGACTTAGAGGTTTTGAGCAAAAATGACTCAAAATATCTTTCGGTAAGTATCGCCCCCGACACTGAGGACAATTATCAGTATACAATCGGACTTGGAACTCATTTGGAGACAGACGACCCGAACAACCCAAATCGTAAAGTCAAACTTTATATGACGGAATCCGAAAATCCAGCTATACCAAAAAGTTTTTGAACTTATTTTTCAAAAGGGACTTTGATGAAATCAATTCGGAATTGGACGGACTTTACTTTATGGACGAAATTGAGGATGTTTATAAAAACCAAAAATAACGTGGTACAACAACGGCTATAACTCAGTGGCCTAACAGATCCAAATCAAAAACTTGAAAACAAACAAACCTAAACGCTTACTAAAAAGAAACGGCCCGCAAAGGCTTCGCCCTAGCGCAACGGAGACAACTCGCTCGCCTTTGCTCGTGATGCCACCGAAGTTATAGCCGGGGACGTTACCTGCAAGCTGAACAGAATACCATGATAAAAAAACTGACTTTACTTCTGTTGATTCTAATATCAATGAACAGTTACACTCAAGAAAGTGTTGTTTTCGAAACGAAATTCAAACCAAACAAAAAATATCTCACTCAACTCAAATCAACATCCTATGCGGAAATTCAATTCATTGCTGACCAAGAGATATTGGATAGATTTAAAAGTCAAGGAATTGAATTGCCAATGATTACAGAAAGTGAAACAAATTTGGCTACTGA
The DNA here is from genome assembly GCF_002943755.1 of Aureitalea marina. Taxonomy (NCBI): domain Bacteria; kingdom Pseudomonadati; phylum Bacteroidota; class Flavobacteriia; order Flavobacteriales; family Flavobacteriaceae; genus Aureitalea; species Aureitalea marina. The sequence goes on along the minus strand of NZ_MQUB01000001.1, from coordinate 2,923,858 downwards.
CATTATTACTCAAAACCTTGATGAAAACGGAGAGTTTCCTGCAACAATGGAATATGGTAAAATGACGTCTAAAACAACAATCGCAGGAAAGTCAACGTCAGAAGAAAAGCCGTATTCAGGAATGAAAATTATAGGGAAATATGACGTTGACAATAAATTCAAAATTGATACAATAATTAGCAGCACAGTGACTCAGCAAATGAGGACTATGTTAAGATCAACTCTAGAAAGTGTTCAACCAACTATCAATTTTCCAGAAAAGCCAATGAAGGTTGGAGACAAGTTTAATAAAGAAATACCGATGTCAATTCCAATGGAAGGAATGAGTCCAATTTCTGTGATAATAAACATGGAATATTTGCTCAAAGAAATCAAAGACGGCAAAGCGTTTTTTGACATCAAACAAAACGTTGGACTTGATATGAGTCAAGAGCAATTTAATGTTGAAGCAAACGGAACTGGGTCTGGAACATCGGAATTTGATATCAAAGAGAACCATATAACCAAGTATAATTCCGAATTACCAATGAATGTGACTATCAAGGTAAATGAAAAAATGACCATGAAAATGAAAATGACTACTACATCTGAGCAAATTGTAGTAATTGAATGATCAAAGCCAGCAGGTAACAACGCATAAAAGCCATACTCAGTGTGGTAAGCATCAAAGCGAGATCCATTGAAACTAAAACCGAACATTAACTAACAAAACAAACGTCATAGACTTGCCTCGCCTTCGGGCCAATTTTTTGGCTCCGCCAAAACCCAGCGCCAGGCAAGTCATAGAGCCGTACGGCTCTTATACGAGACCGTTGTGCATAATTTAAAGTAAATGAAAGAAAAAATCACTATACTCCTACTTGTCCTATTTCCATTTATACTATTTGGGCAAAATGATGAATTAGTTGAATACTCAAATGAGCTATATAAATATCAGGTTGCAATTCCATCGGACTGGTCAGTGTACTATGAGAATAAGAACGATACTATTCGTAAATTATCTATTATCTCTTGGGGACTTCCTAAAATTCAAGACACTATTTTAAATCAGGAAGTAGAAAATTCCATTTCGATTAAAGCTTATAATCGACCTTCTATATCTTCATTATCTGATTTACAATTGAATGAGAGGTTAAGAGTTGACCCAGTAAAAACTGCAATGGTTTGGGACGAGGACGGCGGAGGGTTTCAACGAATATATCATTCTGATAATGGAATTGAATATTATGGGAAGACTTTCTATGAATTCAAAAACGGTATAGGATACATAATAACTTTTATGGCCACGGAAGGAACTTATGATAAGAATGTTAGCAAGTTCGATTCATTCTATGAGCAATTTCGAGTAATTAAAAAATAAACTATGCACAACAACGCATAAAAGCCATACTCGGTGTGGTAAGTATCAAAGCAAGATCAATTGAATCAAAAAATGAACATTAACTAACAAAACAAACGCCAGAACTTGCCTCGCCTTTGGGCCAATTTTTTGGCTCCGCCAAAACCCAGCGCCAGGCAAGTCATAGAGCCGTACGGCTCTTATACGAAACCGTTACCCACTATATGAATATCTCGCCCAAATTATACTTCATTTTCTTTCTAGCATTTTCTCTCGTTTCCTGCTCGACTCAAGAAGAAATGAACTTCGCAGAATCATTAAGCGGATGCCTAGAAGACAAAGACATTCTCGCATTAAATAATGCAACAGTTTATGTTGAGTTGTTATTAGATGGACATTATGGCAATTCGAATTCAAATGAAAATTTCTATGCCTTTCTCACCGACCTTAGTTCTCCAGGGTTTATATCAAATTTTGAGAAAGACTTCTTTATAAACGAATTTTCAGTTCAACTACTTTATGAGCTTGAGGAATCGGGTACTTTCGATAAGATCTGGACATTGGAGTTGCCAGAAGAAGAGGACTCAATTGAGATTCCTATCGCGGTTCTTCCAGAAAATGAAGAATCAAAAGAATTAGATCTATCAATCTATTATATTGATCCTAAAGGCGACTACTTGAAATGTTTAAATGAGCATTCAAAAAATGACAAAGTCATAGAGATCCTAAACTCACTCTCAGAAGGTTTAAGTCTAAGTCCGAATTTAATTGCTGGCGCTCTTAAGGAAGCCTTCAATAATAATGAAGTTGATGACCAATTGAGTAAAGTAGTAATCTCAATGGAGTGTTATTTCAGCATAGTGAATTTAGTGGATAAGAATACGAGATAAAAATACAGTGGGTAACAACGCATAAAAGCCATACTCGGTGTGGTAAGACTCAAAAGCAAGATCAATTGAAACGAAAACCGAACATTAACTAACAAAACAAACGCATAGACTTGCCTCGCCTTCGGGCCAATCTTTTGGCTCCGCCAAAACCCAACGCAAGACAAGTCCTAGAGCCGTACGGCTCTTATACGAGACCGTTGTACACAATTATGAGAATCCTATTACTCGCTTTATTATCCTTCCTCATTTTCCCTGATCAACAAAGAGATGAGATTGACGGAGTATGGGTAGGCCCCTTTGAAAGCAGTACTCATGGTTCCCAATCAACTATATCCTACCCTAAGGTGTTCAATCTTAAAAATGGAGAATATCATGTTGACGGCCTCATGATTGAAGAAGAGTCAGGAACCTTTTCCTTCACAGACAAAACGATCACATTTGGCAACGAGACTACTAATTTAGTTTCAAAGCCTGGTAAAAATATTGACAGCATTTCATTTCAAAATCCTACGAATAATCTTAATCCAATCATTTTTCGACGTATTCCTGACTCCTTAAAAAGCGACGATTTCCAGAATGTGGAGTTAACTGGAAGAAAGTTTAGATCTGAAATTGATAATCAAATCTCCGTACACTTTATTAATGATTCAATCGTATCATATTCATTTCCAGGAGAGGATGAACAACGTTGGAAGTACAAGAGATTAGATTTTCACGAATTTGACATTCTGCTTGTTTCAGATGGCAGGACCCCACCAATAATAATTAAGAAACAGGACGGAAATACTATACGAGTATCATTTTATCGAAATCAACTTGTAGATGACATTTGGACGGTAAAATAACTGTGTACAACAACGCATAAAAACCAGTGCGAATTGCGGAAAACACGTATTTACTCGCTCCTAGAAATTACTAACTTGGCATTAATAACAAAGCAAACGGCAGAGCACTTGCCCTGCCCTTGCCCCAATTTTCCGGCACAGCCGGAATCGATGCAGGCAAGTGCCTGAGTCGCACCGAGTTTTTATACGAAACCGTTGGCAACAATTTAATGAATAAAGAGCATCGTCAAATATTGGAGTTATTAAAGACTTATTTGGACAAGCATCCAGATCAACGATTTGGTCAGGCAATTTTCAATTTAGGCGTGAATCAGTTTCAAGAAACCACAGACCCAAGAAATCCAAATTATACTTTAAGGGACATTTACAATGATAGTGATGATGAAATTATCTATCGTATCAAAAGGCAAATCGAGTGGTTTGAATTACAGCAAAGAGTAAACGAAGGTATATCATCAACGGAAAGTCTTACGGGTACGACGGTTAATGAGAGACTGTATCTTACTGGATTATTGGATTTATTCGAGAAATATAAAGAGACCGACAAGGAATTTGCCAAGTTCATATTGAAGTCCCTTAAAGTTGATTACGAATCGATAGATAAAATCCTCTCTTAAAAAAGTTGCCAACAACGCATAAAAGCCATACTCAGTGTAGTAAGCATCAAAGCAAGATCCATTGAAACGAAAACCGGACATTAACTAACAAAACAAACGCAAGGACTTGCCTCGCCTTCGGGCCAATTTTTTGGCTCCGCCAAAACCAAGCGCCAGGCAAGTCACAGAGCCGTACGGCTCTTATACGAAACCGTTGTAACCAATTATGAGAAACTTTCTGTTCACCGTTGTACTTCTTTTCTTTACCGGTTTTGTATTTGGTCAAAAGGTCGTTGACTTGACTAAGCTAAAAGGGTTCGAAATCCATTTACTAAAAAAGTTATGCTTAAATGAAAACTCATATTCTAAAATGGATCAATCTGAAAGAGATGAATTAATAAATCAATATAATTCAACAGAATCGATACCAGATGTTTATTGCAGAAACTACATCAATATCCAACTATGTGAGATTGAAGAAAAGGCCTTCTTAACCGAAAATGATATTAACTTCTTTGATTGGGATTCAAAAAAAATATCATTATCCAAAAGTGGAGTCAAAAAATTAAGTGATGTAACGTATCGGTATACTGGTGAACCATTCGTTATTATGATCAACAGTCAACCCGTATTATCGGGTTGGTTTTGGTACTATGCCGCATCTGTTGGATGTGATAGAGTTTTCTGTGTAGTAGAGAAAGAATCGAGCATACTTGAGCTTAGTTTTGGCAATTGCGGTGCAAACCCATTGGACGATGAGGAAGTGCTTAAGGCATTCTTAAGTGTAAATTAATAACTGGTTACAACAACGCATAAAAGCCATACTCGGTGTGGTAAGCATCAAAGTGAGATTACTTGAAACAAAAAACGAACTTTAACTAACAAAACAAACGCATAGACTTGCCTCGCCTTCGGGCCAACTTTTTGGCTCCGCCAAAACCCAGCGCAAGGCAAGTCATAGAGCCGTACGGCTCTTATACGAAACCGTTGGCACATATTTAAAGCATGGAATTTTATCTACTCATATTAATAATTCTCATTGGGTTACTAATTGGCCTACTTGTATGGGTAATACGGTTATTCCGCCTTTATAAAAAAGGAAAGAAGAAATCATTTGCAATTCAAGTATCCATTTTAACTGTTTTGCTAGTCTTTATCACTTGGGAGCTTCAAATTTTTCCTCTCTCAAAAAACTTCCATATCAAGGGTAGAACTACAGAACTAACAGGGAAAAAGTTCTGGAGCTGGGAGGAGTTTAATTATGAAGATATTAGTGTTCGTGGCGAAGGATATTCGTTGGACATTTATAAGTTCAATGAGGAAACTGCAGATTATTTTAGAAATCCAAGTCATGAGTTTTTTGACATTTACCCAAAGAATGAATTGGCTGACATAAAATGGACGAAAACTCCAGTTAAAGAAGACGAACAACGCATTTTGGAATTCGTCACCCCTAACTATGGAGGTTGGGAAGGTGAAATAGTGGAACAACAAAAAATTATTCGAACAATTGCAAATCAACCAGGGGCGTATTACTCCTACCAAGATGAATGGAGTACCAACTTCTACTTAATCGTTCCAGAAAAGCAACTGGTAATTTTGATCAATCACAATATGTAAAACGAAAACATGTGCCAACAACGCATAAAAGCCATACTGAGCCTGGTAAGAACCAAAGCAAGATCAATTGAAACTAAAACCGAACATTAACTAACAATATAAACGCAAGGACTTGCCTCGCCTTCGGGCCAATTTTTTGGCTCCGCCAAAACCAAGCGCCAGGCAAGTCTTAGAGCCGTACGGCTCTTATACGAAACCGTTGTGCATAATTATGGAAAACCATACTTAATGAAGAGAGCTTTCTTATTAATTGTAATTATTTGTGCCCTATTTTCTTGCGAGAATGACGACAAACGAAATTTAAAAATGTTAGAATTAGAAAACGTGAGCAAAGCATTTGATCGCGTAGAGATAATCTATGACAAAAAAAATCCACTATTACGAAAATTTTTAAATAGCGCGAAAAAGGATAAAACCAACCTTTATACTGAGGATATGAATGAAATTTTAAATCTAACCGCTGATTTAAATGACAGTATCGAAAAAAGTATAGGAGAATTACAAAATTTAAAGTACAAATTGCCTAATTCAAAACTGATTGAAACCACTGTAGAATATTTAGATCGAGTTTCAGATTATGAAAATGATATGCCTTTATTTCTAAAATTAATAACTGATTCAATCGAAAATAACCATTTCGAAGTTAGGGACAGAATCAGTGATGGAATTGCTCGAGTAAACTCCGCAAGATTTGATTATCAAAGTCAGTTGGACAAATTCTACCGCGAAAATAACTTTACAAAAAAAGAGATAGACTCGCTGATTGGAAAAAATTGAGTGAAAAATAACTATGCACAACAACGCATAAGAGCCATACTCAGAGTAGTAAGTATCAAAACAAGATCACTTGAAACGAAAACCGAACATTAACTAACAAAACGAACGCAAAGACTTGCCTCGCCTTCGGGCCAATTTTTTGGCTCCGCCAAAACCCAGCGCAAGGCAAGTCACAGAGCCGTACGGCTCTTATACGAAACCGTTAGGTACAATTAAGACATGAACGACTTTAGTATACAAAATTCAATTAATGATATTCATTCTGACAAAACCCGTGAATATTTTAAAGAAGTAGCTAATTCTTATTACAATGGTAATTATAGAGCTGCTATTGTCACACTATATTCTGTTGTAATTTGTGATATTATAGCAAAGCTGGAAACGCTGGATGAAATTTACTCCGACAGTAATGCTAAAAGTATCTTAACTGAAACCAAGCAATTTCAGGATGATCACCCAACTAATCCTGATTGGGAGAAAGAAATTATTGAGAAAATAAAAACGAGAACAAGCATAATTGATAATTCAGACTATACATTAATAAAATCACTTCAAAGTCTGAGGCATTTGTGCGCACATCCTGTCATAAACAAAGAAAATAAGCTGTACACACCTAATAAAGAAACTGTAGCTTCTCACATTCGTAACATGTTGGAGATGCTATTTCTTAAACCTCCTCTATTATCTAAAAAGATATTGACTACAATATTACTTGATATAGCAGATAAGAAAGATATTTTAATTGATGAAGAAAGCTTAGAGAAGTATGTTATATCAAAGTATCTAAATAATCTTTCAAGTGCTGTAGAGGTTAATCTGTTCAGAGAGATATGGAAGTTTATTTACAAACTTGACAATCCTGATGCTGATGAAAATAGAATTATTAATTACAGGGTATTATATTTATTATTTAAACGCAATACAGAAGCTTGTATTGAAAAAATAAAGTCTGAGCAAACCTATTTTAGTAATATTCATAATGCTTCACAGCAAATTAACTTATTTATTCGCTTCATAGCTGAAAGTCACTTCTTATATCAGGAGTTTAGAGATGACGTTCATCTTTTAGTAAATAAGCATGTGGAAAACGACAATAGTGCAAAGCTAGTAGCTTGGTTTTTAAGTGCTTCCTATTTAGAACACCTAAATGTAGTAAAGGCTATAATTGGTGAGTACTATGATAACACTTGGGTCAAGAGGCCATTATCAACAGCTTCAGCTAGATTTATTAGTATCGGTCTGTCGAAAGGATATATCAATGAAGTTTGTGATTATCTTGTTTGGAGATATTCAAGTGCTAGAAATTACAATGACGCTGATCTTGTATTTTCTTATGAAATAGAGCCTAATCTACGTCATTTTACAGAAGAACAATTGATAAAACTCTGCACGGATTCAGAAAGCAACTCTCAAACATATGATAGAAAGCAAGCCTCGGACGACCACAAAGTCCTGAAACAAGTTTGCGAAAGTAAAATAGTTGATTTCGATATCGGTAGTTATCCAAACACATTTAAAACTGTACCTAACAATGTATAAGCGGCATTAAAACGACCGCTTATACTGAACGTTAGCAGTAATTAGAAATGAGAAAGTCAGATAAATCGATACATAATATTTCTATTGCTTCCATAAAGAGAAGTACAATGAAACCATATGATTTTAAATGGACAAAGTTTTATGAATCGAATATAGACTTTCCCTATCAAGGACTTTCATTAAACTTAATTGAAGATGAACTGATAATCTGTTCGACTTTAATTGATGGAGAAAACTATAGCATTTTAACTACCCAGAAATTTGTTACAGTAGAGAACGGAAAAGAAAGAGCTGAAAGTTTATCAGGAGCAACAGACAAAGGATATGGAGATTTTAAGGGATACAAAGAGGACCAAGTAACATTTGGGTTAGTTGAACTTGAAAATGGTAATGAATTGAAATATTTCATTGAAACTGGAAAAGCATCAATGATTATGATTCATGGTGTGAGAACTCTTATCAGAACTCAAAAAATGACCAACCAGAATGTGGAAAATGTAACACGCGTGTGGAATCGTCAAAATGAAAAAAATAAAAACTGCTAACACTGTATATGAAATCATAGCACCCTTCGGGATGCTACGCTTCATATACTAAACGTTAGCTACAATTTATAAAGAATGAAAACCCAAGAAAAAATATCGAACGAAAACGGAGATTGGTACATAGTTGAAATTGTTGAGAAATGTGAACCAGTCGATCGAAATGAAAAACAAGACTTACGAAGAGTTACGACTTGGGGCAATTATCATCTGATCAAAGCAAGTTCTCCTGAAAAGGCATTCGACAAAGCCGTTAAACTAGGAAAAGAAGCTGAATATAAATTCATTAATTCTGATAAAATCGAAATGGAATGGACTTTCGTTGGCATTGGAGAACTTTTACCAATCTATGATGATAATATTGAGGATGGAGCTGAAATAATGTGGACTGATTACGGGTTTATATCTGACAGGCAATCCAAACGATTTGTTTTCGACAAGAAGAGACTTTTGGCTGACATTAAACCAAAACGGAAACCGAAAAAAACTGTAGCTAACAACGCATAAAAGCCATACTCAGTGTGGTAAGACTCAGAACAAGATCCATTGAAACTAAAACCGAACTTTAACTAAATAAACAAACGCAAGGACTTGCCTCGCCTTCGGGCCAATTTTTTGGCTCCGCCAAAACCCAGCGCCAGGCAAGTCATAGAGCCGTACGGCTCTTATACGAAACCGTTGGGCATAATTTGAGAAATGAGCGAAGAAACCGAAATAAAGGAAAAAAGTTCTTTAAGAAAAAGAGCGGATGAAATAAAAGAACATAGATGTAAAAATCTGATTGCAGTTCTGGAAGAACCGAATATGATTAAAAATATCGGAACTGTAATTCGAAATATAAATGCTCTTGGAGTTGAAAAGCTATATGTTGTGGACAGTCAAGGACGACTTCCAGAAGATTGGCAAGATATGCGTGAAAGACGTTCTTTGATTAAACCTTCTGTTTCTGCAATTAAATGGAGTTTTGTGAAGACATTTAAAAGCACTCAAGCATGCATTGATCATCTGAATAATAACAGATTTACTTCAGTTGTGACTTCACCACACATAAAAGGAAAAACAAACGTGATTCTACACGAGGGAAATTTTACGCAAAAAAGACTTGCGGTTTGGTTTGGAAATGAATCTCGCGGAATTAGTGAATTGGCAGTTGAAAATAGTGAAGCTTGTATCCAAATCGAAATGTTCGGAATCATTGAAAGTTTGAATTTAGGAACTTCATCTGGAATTGTACTTTACGAAATTGCGAAACAGAGACGAAAATATCAGAACGAAAATAAACGTGGACGAAAAAGCGACCCGAAAATAAAAGTGAAATAAAAAACTATGCCCAACAACGGCTATAACTCAGCGGGTTATTGTTCTGGACCGATAATTGATCAAGTGAAAACTAATAACAACTTAAAACAAACAACAACGCAAAAACCCGGCTCACTGGCCCGGGCCAACTTCCGGCGCTTAACGTTCGCCGGGCCCTGTGGCCCACCGAAGTCATAGCCAGGACCGTTGGGGGCAATTAAAGTATGAGGGAGATAACCGATAAAGAAGAGCAATTCGTTTCGACTCTATTGAAACATTCAAATTCAGACGTTGTGATACCGAGAATGGTGTTGTCAATGAAGGATGGTAATATGGGGTCAATTTCGTTCGACATCACGGGTGAGCAATCTAGGGCAAAACAGTTAGTTGCAGGTTGGTTTACAGATAGCGATGGCACTCACGTTGATTTCGAGTTGACAATTGACAAACAAGGCTCTCTTTATGAGTTAGATATTTGGAAAGTAGACTTTAGTCCTCTTACGTCACTCCCCAATGAAGATGAAATAAAAATAACTGCCCCCAACAACGCATAAAAGCCATACTCCGTTTAGAAAGAATCAAAGTGAGATCAATTGAAACAAAAACCGAACTTTAACTAACAAAACAATCACAAGGACTTGCCTCGCCTTCGGGCCAATCTTTTGGCTCCGCCAAAACCAAGCGCCAGGCAAGTCATAGAGCCGTACGGCTCTTATACGAAACCGTTGGGTATCATTGTCAAAACGCAATTGAAACGTAGAGTTTTAGCTATATTAATTATTACAGTTTCTGCTCTCTGGTTAACGAGTGCATTACGATCATTATTCAACTTCTACTCGATATATTTTGAGCTTCAAGAAGGGAAAATTTGCAATCCAAGTAGAGCTTGGATATTCTATGTCAATGCCTTTATTGGATTACTTGGAGTGGGCTACGGGTATTTATTGGTCAAGAAAAAGGACATAAATTGGATGAGGTATGTTCTGGCAATTTTTCTTCTAATTGCAATAATCACAAAATACCATATTTGAAAACGTGATAACAACAATACCCAACAACGCATAAAAACCAGTGCGAAATGCGGGAAATACGTATTTACTCGCTCCCAGAAATTACTAACTTGGCTAGACAAACAAAGCAAACGGCAGAGCACTTGCCCTGCCTTTGCCCCAATTTTCCGGCAAAGCCGGAATCGACGCAGGCAAGTGCCTGAGTCGCACCGAGTTTTTATACGAAACCGTTGGCAAACATATGAGACACATAAGCGCCATTTTTTTATTAATCATAGCAATACTATTGTGTTCATGCGATTCGCAGCCCATTGAACCATTTGAATTGTCGGTTGCTGATTACGATTACTCTAGAGCTTACTCAATTTTATATAAAGTTTCCAACCAAAAACTAACAGTTCTTTTTCGTGGAGAATTAGAAAACGAAAAGGATAGCATCCTTTATACTAAGACAAACTTACCGGTGAAAGAAATCAGAAAATTGTCAGGTATTAATCTGGATAGCCTGGGAGTATTTTATTCCAACCCATGTATTGCCGACGGTGATATTAAAGTTTATAAATTCACAAAAAATGGCAAAACAAAACAAATTCAAGTCCAAAATTATTATCATCAAGAATTGGATTTGGCAATTGAAGTGATAAACGATCTAGTCCCCGAAGAGCTTCAAATGTATCACAATAAAGAAGGCCTGATTTCTTCCTTGAAAAGGTGTGGCCAAAGTCAAATCAGAATGTCTTGGAATGATGATTAAATACATTTGCCAACAACGCATAAAAGCCATACTCGGTGTGGTAAAGCTCAAAGCAAGATCAATTGAAACAAAAAACAAACATTAACTAACAAAGTAATCGCAAAGACTTGCCTCGCCTTCGGGCCAATTTTTTGGCTCCGCCAAAACCCAGCGCCAGGCAAGCCTTAGAGCCGTACGGCTCTTATACGAAACCGTTGTAAAACATTTACAAAGCGCAATCTGAATGCTAACAATCAGTCAATCTTACATAAAAAAATATTACAAAATCTTCGGATATGTGAACCTGATTTTCAGCATTCTTCTGGTCATTTTTTTGACTGATATTGACCTTAAAGAACGGTTTTTTGCCCTAATAGGAATAAATGTTGGGTTTCATATGCTCTATTGGTTTTTTTCAACTCTTTCAAAAGACTCAACTCGAATGCTCAACAGTTTTAATAAAATTGTCGGAACGGCAATGTTAAAGCTCTTTGCAGTATTTGGAATAATCTGTTCGTTCATTTTGATTTATGTGTTCATTGAAAAAGCCGTCTCTGAAAAGGAACTTGTTGGATTGTTTGGAATTTGTCTTCCATTCGGACTTTTTCTCGGAGCATATAAACTATGGACTGACTTAAAAAATGAATAAAAAACGTTTTACAACAACGCATAAGAGCCATACTCAGTTTGGTAATCATCAAAGCAAGATCACTTTAAACAAAAACCGAACATTAACTAACAAAACAAACGCAAAGACTTGCCTCGCCTTCGGGCCAATTTTTTGGCTTCGCCAAAACCCAACGCAAGGCAAGTCATAGAGCCGTACGGCTCTTATACGAGACCGTTAGCTACAATTCTGAAAATGATATTCACTTCTGATATAGAAATAATCAAAAAACTTGAACTCAAATTTATTCGAATTGATAAGACCGAATTTGATTGGACAACGGAATATATAAATCCGGAGGATGATTCAAAGTGGCTGAAATTAAGATTGCGTTCTGAATACCACGGAGGTGGTTATCCTGTGATGATGAAAAAAACTGGAATATCAACAGATTTTCTAATAAAAATAATATTGTCTTCTGATAACATAGAGCAGATTTCAGTTGGATCAGCTCTTCTTGAATATTTTGAGTCAAGCGATAGAATTGAGTTCAGAACTAAACTCATTGATTCTCTTGAAAAACATTACTCTATTGAAAATAATAGGACGGATGAATTTGAAAAACTGAGATTACAATCGATTATTGAGAACAGTACAATCTATGACGATACAAATAGAAGAGAAATTGTTGGGAAGAATGACGCAGAAATAACTGCTGATTATTATTATTTTAAAAAAATTGCAGAACGGACTGAAAAACTACAAGAACTGTAGCTAACAACGCATAAAAGCCATACTCGGTGTGGTAAAGCTCAAAGCAAGATCAATTGAAACAAAAAACGAACATTAACTAACAAAACAAACGTCATAGACTTACCTCGCCTTCGGGCCAATCTTTTGGCTCCGCCAAAACCCAGCGCCAGGCAAGCCTTAGAGCCGTACGGCTCTTATACGAAACCGTTGGCAACTATAACATTTTAAATTTATGAATGAGACTCCACAGCACGCAAAATTTTGGGACCGTGTTGGTGCCTATTTACTAGACGGAATAATCATAGGATTCCTTTCTTTCGGAATGAACTATCTTAATATTGCCTACTTCAAGAGCTTTTGGATTTATCTGCTTGTGGCAGTTATTGGTTTAATGTACAAGCCCTATTTTGAAAGTAAATACAATGCAACACTAGGAAAATTAGTATTGAACCTTCAGGTAACCGATTGGAATTATAATTATATCTCATTCAAAAGAGCTCTTTTAAGGAGCCTAATATTAATTCTGTCCTCGTTAATATATATACCCATTCATTACTTAGCGTTTAATAACTCATATATGATGGAAGCCACCGGAGTATTCGATTTTTCAACTCGTCTAAGTGAGGTTTATCCCTTGATGACTCTTTCTGCCAGTATGATATCTTGGATCGTCCTTGCCGACATCATTGTTTATCTGGTTGAGGTAAACAAAAATCAAAGGTCACTTAAGGATTTCATTGCGAAAACATATGTAATTGTAAAGCAAAAATAGTTTACAGTTGCCAACACCGGCTATAACTCAGTGGACTAAAGATCTGGACCGAAAATTGATCAATTGAAAACTAAAAACAACGTAAAACAAACAACAACGCAAAACCCCGGCTCACTGGCCCGGGCCAACTTCCGGCGCTTAACGTTCGCCGAGCCCTGTGGCCCACCGAAGTCATAGCCAAACCGTTGTGGGTAATGCAATGAAAACGACAATCTACATATTGACAGTAAGTCTTCTGACACTTTTCAGTTGTTCACAGAGCGACAAGAAAACAAGAGATTACTATGTCGAATCACAACCTACATTCTTTGAACTAAAACATGGAGATTGGACAACTAATGATTGGATTCGAAAGCCTGAAAACCTCAAAATGATTCATGAGACTTTCAAAAAGTTTGGATACATAGACTTAATTGGAAGTCGGCTCAATGACAATCCTCTAATTCTTCAAGAGATTTACATTAAAAACAAGCCATACAATCTGATTGACAGTCTGATTATCGCATTTGAGAATAAAGAAGTTGACGTTAAATATTATCGAGAATTTTGGCTCCGCAGAGAAAAAGAAAAAAATGATTCTGTGGTTTATAACATATTAAAAGACATTCAATATTCTTATAAATCAAAGCTTGCTTCTCAAGATCTGTCAATGAATTCAGACCGAAAATTGGTTAATGACACTTTGCTTCAACTGCTTGAAATTGAATATCCAAAGCAGACTTTAACGACTGAAATGGCAATGAATCATTTTGAAAGACTAAAGGAATTAGGTTTTCATGAATCAGCTTACAATCTCTTATTTGAGCGGTCTGAATATTCAGGAATTGATTGGAATAGAGAACAACTAAAAGAGAAATTAAAGACAACTGAAAACTATGTATATCCATGGTTTGAAGACAATGAAAAATAAAAAAGCACATACCCACAACAACGCATAAAAGCCATACTCAGTGTGGTAAAGATCAAAGCAAGACCATTTGAAACAAAAACCGAACATTAACTAACAAAATAAAGGCAAAGACTTGCCTCGCCTTCGGGCCAATTTTTTGGCTCCGCCAAAACCAAGCGCCAGGCAAGTCAGAGAGCCGTACGGCTCTTATACGAAACCGTTACCCACTATATGAATATCTCGCCCAAATTATACTTCATTTTCTTTCTAGCATTTTCTCTCGTTTCCTGCTCGACTCAAGAAGAAATGAACTTCGCAGAATCATTAAGCGGATGCCTAGAAGACAAAGACATTCTCGCATTAAATAATGCAACAGTTTATGTTGAGTTGTTATTAGATGGACATTATGGCAATTCGAATTCAAATGAAAATTTCTATGCCTTTCTCACCGACCTTAGTTCTCCAGGGTTTATATCAAATTTTGAGAAAGACTTCTTTATAAACGAATTTTCAGTTCAACTACTTTATGAGCTTGAGGAATCGGGTACTTTCGATAAGATCTGGACATTGGAGTTGCCAGAAGAAGAGGACTCAATTGAGATTCCTATCGCGGTTCTTCCAGAAAATGAAGAATCAAAAGAATTAGATCTATCAATCTATTATATTGATCCTAAAGGCGACTACTTGAAATGTTTAAATGAGCATTCAAAAAATGACAAAGTCATAGAGATCCTAAACTCACTCTCAGAAGGTTTAAGTCTAAGTCCGAATTTAATTGCTGGCGCTCTTAAGGAAGCCTTCAATAATAATGAAGTTGATGACCAATTGAGTAAAGTAGTAATCTCAATGGAGTGTTATTTCAGCATAGTGAATTTAGTGGATAAGAATACGAGATAAAAATACAGTGGGTAACAACGCATAAGAGCCATACTCAGTGTGGTAAGTATCAAAGCAAGATCATTTGAAACAAAAACCGAACATTAACTAACAAAACAAACGCATAGACTTGCCTCGCCTTCGGGCCAATTTTTTGGCTCCGCCAAAACCCGGCGCCAGGCAAGTCATAGAGCCGTACGGCTCTTATACGAAACCGTTAGCTGTAATTGCCAAATGAAACGTAAACGCAGAACAAACTTTATCGTCGGATCCGGTTATATCGGAGCCGGAAACAAGTTTTCTGTTATTACTGGGAAAGCTCGATCGCCTTTTCAGAAAATTAAGGCGATCTACGGAGAAGAATTGGAGCGCAATGACTCTCCAGAAACACAAGGCATAAAGGTTGAAGAACTGACTGAAGAAAGAAGATTAGAAATTCGTCGAAAAGTCAAGCAAACTATGCTCCAAGAGCAACGTAAACAAATAATAAGTGGTGTATTTGCGGGAGTTTTGACAATCGCAGGATTGTATTTGACTTTTTTATTAATTAAGTGGTTGATAAGCAACTTCAGCTAACAACGGCTATAACTCAGTGTGCTATTGTTCTGGACCGATAATTGATCAAGTGAAAACTAATAACAACGTAAAACAAACAACAACGCAAAAACCCGGCTCACTGGCCCGGGCCAACTTCCGGCGCTTAACGTTCGCCGGGTCCTATGACCCACCGAAGTCATAGCCAAACCGTTAGCGGTAATTTGAACCAAAACCTGAATGAGAGAACAAATAACAGTTGATAAAGCAATAAAAAGAGGACATTTAATTGTAAATGTTCCTGTATTTATCGCAATTATTGGCTGTCCAGCTTTGGCTTTATACTTAAAAAAACAGAATTTAATTCCTGGTTGGGGAATTGGAATAGCTTTTTTGATAGGGTTTGTTTTAGCTTGGTTAATTTGGAGTTTTATGATTACCAAATGGAGAATTTGGGCATTTGAGAATGTGAGAAACGTACACGAGTTAAAGAAAAGAGCTATCCAAGAAAAATTGATTTGGAATGACGGAAATATTTTTGAAAAAACGGAAATAAGAAATACCGAGGATAAGAGTAAACTAAAAAAACTTGAAAAGAAATTTGAGCAAGAAGATGAATATAGAGAAGATTATTCTCTTCCGCCTAAAATGGAAATTCACTATTCGAAAACCTATAACTATTTTGAACTCGGAGTTTCAATTTTAATAATTGGAGTTGGAATTTATTTTTTCACTAAAGGAGAGACTAAGCAATATATTTTGGGTGTAATTATGACTGGAATTGGACTTTACAGCACAATAAAGGAATTTAGGAAAGCAATTGATAGAAAACCAAAAATAATAATTGACTCAAAAGGTATTCAAACCAAAAACGTGGAATTTAAAAACTGGTCAAATATAGAAAGTGAGGAAGTTGTACAAGAAGGTTATGGAAAGTCAGCTAAATCCTATCTGACTTATTTCTACGATGAAGAAGAATTTGAAAAAATAGAAATTGACTCTCTGAATGTAACACACAGAGAATTAGAAAATATAATAAGAACATATAGAATACGAAATAATAAAAACTACCGCTAACAATGGCTATAAGTAATTGCTTGTTCTTGCCTACTTCTGAAAATCCTCGCGGATTTTCAGTTTGGTGTATACTTGCAAAGTTAAGTGCTAAACTACGCAACTACTCATAGCCGAGACCGTTATGTACCATCCACTTTAGTTTAACCTACTTTCCATGATCATAGGAATTGTATTATCCATTTTCGTTCTATACTTGATCATTAACGCATGGTCTGAAGTGAAAAATGAAGAACCCACAAAACGATTTACTTCAGTAAGCTATCAACTTTTGTTTGCGTTAGTTCTCTCAACAATCATCTCAATTACAATCGCACTTCAAGCGGACATCCCAGCCAGTTCTGGACATGGAGGTTTTGTGTATATAATAGTGCCTTCCCTTTGGGGCATAGGTATCTTCATTCTGTATTTCATTTCTCTATTGGCACTCCCAAAACGTAAATTTCTACTGGGATTGTTGGGAATAATGGCAAATGTCTGTGTTGGCCTTGTGGTAATGGGTACTGATAATTAAGACGGTACATAACAACGCATAAAAACCAGTACGATATGCGGGAAATACGTATTTACTCGCTCCCAGAAATTACTAACTTGGCATTAATAACAAAGCAAACGGCAGTGCAGTTGCCTTGCCTTTGCCCCAATTTTCCGGCACAGCCGGAATCGACGCAGGCAAGTCATAGAGCCGTACGGCTCTTATACGAGACCGTTGGCAAACATTATGAAATGACTGAATCTAAGCAGACAAATGAGAATCGTATCGGAGGATTATTCTTAATTATTGGTACGCTTGTTCTTTTGACGACCATATACTTTGAATATCGTATTGGTTGGATTGGCAATTCTAGAACTGATAACGAAACGATTGAATTTCTAATAAGCAACTGGGAAAACTTAAAAAGTATTTGGGCTTGGCAAATGTGTAGTCATTTTATCTTCATAGTAGGATACCTTTTATTATTAAAAACCGCTATCCTCGTTATGCGAATTCTATGGTCCATACTTGTGGTGTGCAGCCTATTGGTTGTAGTTGCTTTCGGGCTTACTCTCGGAAGTTATTATCCAGCCTTAGAAATATATAATAGTGAGCCAGTAATATTTGAAACCATTAGAGGTGGCATTGGATATCTTTATCAATTTGGCCGATTTGGACTTTTGGTATTTGCAGTTGCGTTTTTACTAGAAACACTGAATAAGAATGGTAAAATCCCTAAAATACTGGGATCTAGCCTTTTCATATTTATTATACTTGTTTTAATAATCGGTTACGCATTAGGGGTTTCGATGAAGATAATTGGTGCAGCATTTTTTCTTTTACCATTAGCAATTGGATATTTTTATTTCAAGAATGTGGATAAATAGCACAAAAACGTTTGCCAACAACGGCTATAACTCAGTGGGCTAATGATCTGGACCGATAATTGATCAAGTGAAAACTAAACACAACGTAAAACAAACAACAACGCAAAAACCCGGCTCACTGGCCCAGGCCAACTTCCGGCGCTTAACGTTCGCCGGGCACTGTGGCCCACCGAAGTCATAGCCAAACCGTTGGCATTCATTTAAAATAGAACATTATGAAACTTGGAAAACTACTTTGGACTTCAGGTTCGATATTAATAAACGTAACAATAGGAATTTATATCTATTTATCAAGTAAGGCACCACTTGACCCAGTAGAAAGACATGATTATGTGAATGAAAATTGGGATTCATACGGTACGCACTGGAAATTTGAATTTCTATTTATGACTTTGATAGCGATAGGTGCGTTATACTTTGCTTTTAATCTTAAGAAAATAAGTTGGACAATAATTTCAGTTGGACAATTGATTCTGCTATCAACCTATCCAATAATGCTTGGCGGATTTGAAAATACATCTTTTGAATTGTCTCAAATGGCAAATCAAATAGCAACCGTAGTATTTGTTTTTGGAAACTTAATTTTTTTAGGCGGACTATTAAAACTATACTCATCAGATAAATATCTGAAAAAATGGTTGAAATGGACTGCAATAGCACTTTCAGGAATTACATTTTTGACCTTCTTAATTACGTTTATTGGAATTATTGATTGGAAACAAGCATTGATGATAGGACCTTTAGTTAATGTGCTTTATCTAATCAATGCGTACTATGGAATGAAATTAAAAGTGGAATAAGAACGAAATGCCAACAATGGCTATAATTCATTGTGGCAACGAGTTAAAACAAAGTTTAATTTATAAATGAAAGGTCTGGATTTCGGCGGAATAATCCTGCGGATGATTCCACAACGAAATCATAGCCGAGACCGTTATGGTGCATTAACAAGTGCTAATTCATGAGGATTTACTGTATAAGTGGGCTTGGTGCTGATGAGAGAGTTTTCGAAAAGCTCAAACTTGATGCGGAAATGATTCATCTGAATTGGATCGAACCAAACAAAAACGAAGATCTAAAATCCTACGCGCTTAGACTTTCTGAGAAGATCGACCAATCTCAGCCATTCTGTTTAATGGGAGTAAGCTTTGGAGGCATGATTGCGACTGAAATAGGCAAACATCTCAACCCTGTTAAAGTATTTCTAATATCTACAGCTGAGATCAGCGATGAGTTACCTCTGCATTATCGCGCATTCGGAAAGACAAATCTATCTAAACTCATTCCTTCAAAGCTTTATGATATGCCAAAAGGAATGGCTTCGTTTATGTTTGGAACAGATGAGAAGGAACTTCTTGGGAAGATTCTAGATGACACCGATCCAAGCTTCACTAAATGGGCTATTGGTGCTTTAACCAGTTGGGATAATAAATCCCGGTTAGTAAACTCTTACAAGATTAATGGTACAAAGGACAGATTAATTCCACTAAACTCTCATCCATCCCACTATACAGTACAAAATGCTGGACATTTTATGATCTATGATAAAGCTGATGAAATCAGCAAGGTGGTGAATCAGCAATTAGATTTAACGCACCATAACAATGCATAAAGGCTAATTCCACAGCTCTGCTCCGCAGAGAGCAAATTCATAAACGGAAGTCTCACTCCGCTAGCCTTTCGTCGCACAACCGAACCTCCGCTTCGTTTCAACTTCTCGCTAGATTCTCATTACTCTGAGTGATTCTCTGAGTGTAAATTTGCTCCCTTCGGGCTGTTCCACTAGCTTTATGCTGGAACGTTGTGGGTAATATCATGAGGTATGATCAAAAAGTTAATCATTTTTTTCTTGGTTGTAACATCGCAGATTTACAGTCAGAATTTGGAGGAAAAGTTTCGTGACGAAGTTTGTAAATGCCTAGGAAAAAAATTCTCAAAAAACGTTGAAGATTTTCAATGTTTTAAACCTTTAGTTGAGAAATATGCCGAGGAAATAGATGAATTTGTAACAGAAGACGATAGAGGTATATTCCATTATCCATCGGACTTCTTCGAGTATTTCTTGTACGAATATCAACAGTATTACCTCGAGAATTGTGGTAGTTATTTTGAATCGTTAAAGTTTGCATATGACGAAGGCATTAGAATCTCCCTGCAACAAGTTGAATCTACAAGTTTTGAAAAACTGAACCGATATATTGAGGAATATGAATTTAACTCCAAGTTTATTTTAGAAAGAGGAATATTATATCTCAGAGAGGATAATTATAATTCAGCCTTAGCCGATTTTGACAGACTAGTGCGAGAAGATTCAACAGATTATCGAGCTATGGTATTGAAAGCTGTTTCTTTGGAAAAAATGGGTGAATACAATAGATCTTCTCAAGTTTATACTGATATTCTGAATAGGTCAAAAGACATTCGGTACAAATTGTTCGCAGAGTTAATGATATTCATGGGTAAAGAGAACAAATAATACTACCCACAACAACGGCTATAACTCAGTGGGCTATTGTTCTGGACCGAAAATTGATCAAGTGAAAACTAATAACAACGTAAACCAAACAACAACGCAAAAACCCGGCTCACTGGCCCGGGCCAACTTCCGGCGCTTAACGTTCGCCGGGCCCTGTGGCCCACCGAAGTCATAGCCGAAACCGTTAGCAGCAAGCGAAAAAATCGAATATAAAGAAGGAATTATTTATGAAAGGAATAAAGCACTTAATAAAGGAGATTTTGATAGTTATGATTGGAATTTTAATCGCATTATTCATAAATAACTGGAATGATGAAAGAAAGGAAGAAAAATATCTAAATCAAGTTTATTCTTCCATTCAGAACGAGTTGAAAGAAAACATTGATAACATTAAAAAAGTTTTACCCAAACACCAAGCTTCTGTCGACACAATCAATGTTTACTTGAATAACGATCGAATTTCATTGTACCAAATAATAATAAAAGCAAACGGAATTCACTCGCCTCCAATTAAAACCAATGGATGGAACGCCATAGCGAATACCAAAATCGAATTGATTGAATACAATAGGCTATCTGCCCTTGCCGACATAGATTATAGGAAACAAAATTTAACCAAAAGAATCGAGAAACATACTGAGTTTATATTCCAAAACTTTGAGGAAACGGATAGAACAAAAAAGGAGATTCTTAAGATGATGATTTTAGATATAATGGGTGCAGAAAAAAGATTACAAAATGAAATGGAGAAATTAATAAAATAAAAAGCCAGCTGCTAACAATGGCTATAAGTAATTGCTTGTTCTCACCTAATTTGGAAATTCTTGCGGAATTTCCAACTCGGTGTGTACTTGCGAAGTTCGTGGCAAACCCGCGCAACTACTCATAGCCGAGACCGTTGGCAGCAAGCTGAAAATCGAACTAATTTTATTATTCAGGCAACCATTTGAAAGGATTTTTACGTCTTAATGAATGAACTGATTCTTAAAACTAAAAAGACCAAACCAAAATGTTAGAAAATCCTAAAGTAAACATCAAAATAAAACTTGCCTCATTGTGGGCTTCTGCGACATTCTGCTATTTATATGGCGACTATTTTGAACTATACACACCTAATAAAGTAAATAGCTTGATTTCAGGAGACAATATAATGGATAGTCCGACTACACTGCTAATTGCTTCTGTAATTTTAGCAATCCCATCTATTATGGTCTGTCTTTCAATTTTTCTCAAACCAAAAATAAACCGAACCCTTAATATAATATTTGGAATCATTTTTACAATAATGATGATATTTATCGGAATTATGTCAACGAACGAATGGTATTTATTTTATGTCTTTCTAGCATTTTTAGAAAGTATACTTACTGGGTTAATTGTTTGGTATGCTTGGAAATGGCCTAAAGAAAAAATAATTACTTAAAAAAGGTTTGACCGAATTATAAAATCTAAAAGCCAGTTGCCAACAATGGCTATAAGTAATAGCTTGTTCTCGTCTACTTCTCAAAATCCGCGAGGATTTTCAGTTCGGTTTGTACTTTCAAAGTTACCTGCTAACCCGCGCAACTACTCATAGCCAAGACCGTTGTAACCAATTGACGCAAAGATGACGTTAACTTGACGTAATCAGTGAATATGTTTCCGATATACATTTGCTGAAACATCAAATATTACGAATAATGGAAACAAAAAATTTAGGACAAAAATTAAAAGAATTAAGAGCAATCAGAGGAATGTCTCAAGAATATTTGGCAGAAGAGTCGAAAGTAAGTTTAAGAACAATCCAAAGAATTGAGAATAATGAATCCGAACCTACTGGAGAAACAGTTAAAAGAATAGCCAATGCTTTAGATGTGCAATTAACAGAACTGACTGGTTCTGATTTAGTCGCTGAAACAAACGATTTAAAAGCAACTATAATTTTTCTAAAAAAACAGCTTTCGAAAACCAACGAAAAATCAGAAATCAAGACGTTTGAAAAATTCATAGCTATTTTACAGAGCCTAAAAGAAAAGGATTTGAGTCCTGAACAAATTGATGGAATTGAAAGCTACATTCAATTTCTGGAACTTGAAAAAATACCTTCATTTAGCAACGAAATGTTTAAACAGAAACTGACTAAATTTAAAAAGTACCTCAAAAACAAATTACATTTCGTTCCAAATAATTATTACACAACTTGGACAGCTAGTTTTGGACTTTCGTTTGCTGTTGGTTTTGCTGTTCAAAATAATTTAGATAATAGCATTAAGATTGGAGTAGTTTCAGTTGCTTTAGTAATAATTGGAATTGGAATAATAATGGATATTAGAATGAAAAGACACGAACGTACATTTAGTTTCTAAAACAACTGGTAACAACAATGGCTATAGGTAATTGCTTATTCTCACCTACTTCTGAAAATTGCTGGCGCCAGTTCGTACTTCGTGCTCGTGTCTCGCGGATTTTCAGTTTGTTGCGTACTTGCAAAGTTAACTGCTATCCCACGCAACTACTCATAGCCGGAACGTTACTGCAAATACTGGGGTGTTTAGTCGCTCCATCACAATTTCTCTCCCAATCACTTTCCAAAATAGTCTGACCAGGTTTGGTATATAAGGTATCATAAGGGAAAAATGATCCTTTGAGACTGAATCGAATGGTTGTTTCCAAAAGGCCAAAGCCTATAAAACAAATACCTGCAGTAACAACGCATAAAAGCCAGTGCGAATTGCGGGAAACACGTATTTACTCGCTCCAAGAAATTACTAACTTGTCTAGGTAAACAAAACACACGGCAGTCCACTTGCCCTGCCCTTGCCCCAATTTTCCGGCACAGCCGGAATCGACGCAGGCAAGTACCTGAGTCGCACCAAGTTTTTATACGAAACCGTTGTAAAACATTGAATCAATGACCAACCAAGCTGTAGTACGAATTACTTGTAAGTAACCATGGAAGAAATTGTATTTGGTTTGCTTAATTCAATCGGTTATTTCGTTCGAAAGGGATTGACAGGGTTTTGGGGAAAGGTCTCTAGCGCACGGGGTAATGAAGATCCAACCAAAGAAAATAGCACTGAGGTCAAAATGGTGGTTGATACATGGATAGGGTTTATTGTGGTAATTGCAATCATTACCGGAATAGTATTTGCCTACCAAACGTTTTACAACAACGCATATTCCGGGAAGAGGAAGGTCTGGTAGACCTTCTGATGAGCGGACCTTGCGAAGCAAGCCATACTCAGTATGGTAAGCATCAAAGCGAGAACTTTTGAAACAGAAACCGAACATTAACTAACAAAACAAACGCAGAGACTTGCCTCGCCTTCGGGCCAATTTTTTGGCTCCGCCAAAACCCAGCGCAAGGCAAGTCCTAGAGCCGTACGGCTCTTATACGAAACCGTTAGGCATAATTAAAAACCAAAATAGAATTAGATGAAAACCAAACTATTTTTACTTGGCATTATCTGTTTAGTCACAATTACAACTTTTGCGCAAACAGATACTAATGAATTAAATTTCAATTTCGTTAAAAAAGGAAATGGAAGTCCTGTCGTAATATTTGAATCAGGACTCGGAGAAACTTTAGGGGTTGGAAAACTATTCAAGACAGTATTTCAAAAATTACTACTACCATAAGCTATGATAGAATTGGTCTTGGTAAATCTTCTGCAACAGAAAATCCAAGAACATTAGAAAATTTGACATCTGAATTAAATAGATTTCTTGAAAATGAAAAAATTGACAGTCCAATAATTTTTGTTGGTCATTCATTGGGTGGTTTTATAATTAGAAAATTTCAAAATTCCTATCCAGAAAAAGTCGTTGGACTTTTATTTGTTGACCCTTCTCACGAAAGACTTATGGAACGAATATTGGCAACAAAAACTGAAGAAGAGTCGAATATGATGACCAAAGGAATGGATGGCTTCTATGCCAGTCAACCAATTGGAATCCAAAATGAGTACAAAGAAGTATCCAGTATGGACAATGAAATGAAAGAACTAAAACTACCAACTGAAATACCTATAACAATTTTAGCCTCTTATCAAGCGCCACCACCACCTTTCAGTCCTGACGACATAAAAATCAAAAAAGAACTATTTAATAATTGGGTTGAGAGTGCGCCACAAACTAAACTTATTAGCACAACAAAAAGTGGTCACTATATTCATTATTCTGAACCTAACTTGGTCATTGATGAAATAAAAAATTTACTAAACGAAATAGAAGATTAAAAAACTAGGCCTAACAATGGCTATAAGTAATTGCTAGTTCTTGCCTACTTCTGAAAATCCGCGAGGATTTTCAGCTTGGTGTGTACTTGCAAAGTTAAGTGCTAAACCACGCAACTACTCATAGCCGAAACGTTGTAAAACATTGAATCAATGACCAACCAAGCTGTAGTACGAATTACTTGTAAGTAACCATGGAAGAAATTGTATTTGGTTTGCTTAATTCAATCGGTTATTTCGTTCGAAAGGGATTGACAGGGTTTTGGGGAAAGGTCTCTAGCGCACGGGGTAATGAAGATCCAACCAAAGAAAATAGCACTGAGGTCAAAATGGTGGTTGATACATGGATAGGGTTTATTGTGGTAATTGCAATCATTACCGGAATAGTATTTGCCTACCAAACGTTTTACAACAACGCATATTCCGGGAAGAGGAAGGTCTGGTAGACCTTCTGATGAGCGGACCTTGCGAAGCAAGCCATACTCAGTGTGGTAAGTATCAAAGCAAGATCATTTGAAACAAAAACCGAACATTAACTAACAAAACAAACGCAAAGACTTGCCTCGCCTTCGGGCCAATTTTTTGGCTCCGCCAAAACCCAGCGCAAGACAAGTCCTAGAGCCGTACGGCTCTTATACGAAACCGTTAGCTTTAATTTAATGAAAACAATAGTATTAATATCACTTTCATTTCTTTTGTTCTTGAGTTGTACTGAATTCAGCACAACTGATAAAATTGCATTGGATTCTACTAAAATGGAAGATTTTTATAAAGCCAGCAAACCAAAGCTTGAGATTGAAATATTAAATATCCCAAAAGATAGCTTCAGTAAAATTAATGTTTCTTACGTTAAAGCACCATTGTTTAAAAAAATGGAGCCTTCTAAAACCATACCACTTAATAAAGAAGGTAAATTCATATTGCAATTAGACTATTCAATTCCTAATCAAGAAATATTTTTAACAGTCGGAAAGCTATATTATGGAAGTCTTTCTTTATCAAAGGGTCTGAAAATGTCAATTGATTACAAAATAGCTAGAAAAGAACTCATATGGAATTATGATGAATCTTTGACTTTTAGTGGAGATGATTCAAGTCTGAATTATGCGCTAGCAAAATATAGCGTTTATAATATTGATGAGAAACAAGAAGTTTTTCAAAATCTATTAGAAATTAGCGGTAAAAAGTTTTCTGACTTTTCTCACTTTAAAAGATCATTAGACTCATTGAATCAAATATTAATTGAAACAGAAACAAATTTTTCAAAAGAAAATAACCATAGCTTCTTATGGTATATCAGTCATATACGAGAAAATGAATATTATAGCCAACTTCTTACCTATGCCCAATTGAACGAAATTTCGATAGATAGCACAACGCTAAATTTAATTAAAAATCGGCAATCTTATGGCGTAACAAACGCTAGTGATCAATTTCTAAGAAATCAGGTTTATAGCCATTACGGACTACAAAAATATACTATTGATTATTGGAAAAGACTATATCAATTCAAAAAGGGAAACAGTAGGCGATATAATCAACTTGACAATTTTTTATCTATTTGGGAAGAAAAATTGAATGGAAACCCAGTAAACGATGAGTTATTTAATAACTTAAAATTCCAACTAACGAATTCATTTTTAAGGGAATGGCAATTACTCGATATTGATGGGTTATCAAAAGTCTTGGATAGTATTTATGAACCTAAAAAAAGTGACTTATTAAAATTAAAACTTTGGTCTAATGATTTGACATATTATGAGTATGAATACAATCAAATTTATAAACATTTAAGGACGAATTGGGCAAAAAATGTATTGAGTGAAGAAAAGAAAAAATTGTCAAAAAATAAACGTGATATACATTACATCAAAAGCAATGCTACCGAGGTTAACTCTCAAATGAAAACATTTGAATTTGGTGCAACACTTTATGATTTTGAGCATATAAAAACCAAAGACCAATTAATTTCTAATATTCTTTCTTTAAATAATTCAAAATATAATCTCATAGACTTTTGGGCAACCTGGTGTGCACCTTGTTTTGAAGAAATGAAATATAGTAAAGTACTGTATGAAAAAGTGGATAAAGAGAAAATAGAATTTATTTATCTGTGTACAAACTCTAACTCAAATAAAGAAAAATGGGAAAATAAAATATTGGAAATGGAACAAAAAGGTATTCATATTTATGCAAATCAGAAAGTAGTTAATGAATTGATGTCTGAGTTATCTTTAAATGGGTTTCCAAGCTATGCGCTTTTTAATTCGGAAGGTGAATATTTAAACGGATTGATTACTAGAATGAAAACCTTGACTATCAATAAGTTAAATGAAATTGTAGAAAAATAAACTAAAGCTAACAATGGCTATAAGTAATTACTTGTTCCCACATACTTCTGAAAATCCTCGCGGATTTTTACTTTGTAATGTATTTGCAAAGTTAAGTGCTAACCCACGCAACTACTTATAGCCGAGACCGTTGGGCACAATTTAGAATAAATGAGATTAATTTTTACATTCTTCATATTTTCCTTACTGAGTGGCTGTAATTCCAATAGGGAATCAAAAGTAACTCATGAAAAAGCATTAAAATATGAAGGACCAATAATTGATATGCATATTCATTCAGCCGAGAATGAGGAGTTTACTATTGACACCTTGGGTTTTTGTCTTCCAATTACCAGTATCATTCAGCATTTTGACCCGAAAGATGATTATTTAGAAATATGGAATAATAAGCTTCATGATCCGGAGTGTGATGATCCGATATGGTCACCAAGTTCCTACGAAAATTTCATCGAAAGATTGACTTACCAACTTGACAAGCATAATATTACAGCTGTAACTAGTGGACCTCCTTTAGCAGTTGAAAATATGTATAATAGAATTGGTGATAGGATAATCAAAAGTTGCCAATTTAGGATTGGGAGGGATAACATTACCACGGATAGTTTAAGAATCTTAGTTAATAAAAATGGATTCCGAGTTCTGGGTGAAATTTCTAATCAATATGAAGGTATAGCTCCTTCAGATCCAAGGATGGAACCATATTACGCAGTTGCTGAAGAACTCGATATACCTATAGCAATTCATTTAGGTTCTGGATTACCTGGGCATTTTTATTTTGAGCCGGGACTTACACCACGTCTATCTAATCCATTGGAATTAGAACCAATTATTAGAAAGTTTCCAAAGTTGCGTATTTCAATTATGCATTATGGTGAACCATATATTGATGAGCTCATTTCAATGATGGTAAACTATCCACAACTTTACGCTGATATAGGTGGAATGCAAGTATTCTATCCACGTGAATATTTTTATGAATATCATTTAAAAAAGATGGTAAGTGCAGGATTGGGTAAACGAATTATGTTCGGGACAGATATGATCATTTGGCCAGAAATAATTGATCGTGCAGTTAAAGTGATTGATGAGGCTCCTTTTCTTTCAATGAAGCAAAAAGACGATATTTTTTATAACAATGCTGCAAGGTTTTTAAGGTTAGAGGAGAAAAAGAAATAAACTGTGCCCAACACCGTGTAAAAATAATTGCTTGGTACAAGCCTATTCGGAAAATTGCTGGCGCCAGTTCGCACTTCGTGCTCGTGTCTCGCGGATTTTCAGTTTGGTGTGTACTTGCAAAGTTAAGTGCTAACCCACGCAACTACTCATAGCCGAAACCGTTGTAAGCAATTAAAACAATCCAAGGAAATGACAAGGAAAATTATTAGAATTAGTATCGTTATTCTGATTTCTGTTAGTTGCTATGGCCAAAACACAATGCATTTTACCCCAACTTTTACTGAGTCAAAAAAGACTACCCATAAAATAAAGAAAGAACAAGCCTATACTTTTGGCTACCTAGAAGTACTCGAAAATAGAGATAAGCCCAATGGCAATACCATACAGTTACCTGTTTACATTTTTAAAAGTCGTAGCAAGAATCCTAAATCTGACCCTATTCTGTATACGGTTGGAGGTCCTGGATATACGTCTATGCGTGCATCAAAGTATATGCAATACTATAAGTATCTTGATGATAGAGATTTTATTTTATTCGAGCAAAGAGGAACGCAATATGCAAAGCCAAGTTTAGATTGCCCTGAATGGTCAAGAGCGGTTTATCAATCCAATCTTCCAAATTTTGACGCAACCAAAACCGATAGCCTTTTTCAAAAAGCGGCTACAGCCTGTAAAGAAAGATTAGAAAAAAGCGGAATTAACCTAAACTATTACACAACAAACCAAATTGCAGCCGATATAAACGACTTAATAAATATATTAGGAATTGAAGAATATAACTTGCTTACAATGTCTTACAGTACTAAGATTGGGCAGGTCTTAATTAGAGATTATCCTGATAAAATTAGAAGTGTAGTAATGGATTCACCTCTTCCATTAGAAGTTAATTATGATGAAGAAAGCGTGAACAATCTGCTAGAGTCTATGGATAAACTACTCTCTGATTGTGAAACCGATGATGTCTGTAATGATGCCTTCCCGAATATTAAAAGTCGCTTCCTCAAATATTTAGAAGAAAAAACAAACAATCCACTTGAAGTAAAAGTAGAAAATCCAAAAAATGGCAAACTGGAAACGTTTTACCTAAAAGGAAAAGACTTGATAAGTGTATTCTCTTCAGCCTCAACGGGAAGTGTACCCAATATTCCTTATGAAATAAATAAAATACTCAACAATGATTTGTCTTCGGTAAAAAAACAATTACAATCTTTATTCCAAGAACCCGGAGATGGCATTGGGAAAGGGATGCGTCTATCGGTATGGTGTGCAGAAGAGAACCCCTTTAATTCCCAAGAAAAAATCACTATCGAAACAAATAAATATCCAGAAGTTAAAGGATTATCACCAACAGTTTTTGATAAAAAGGTTTGTGAAATTTGGAGTGTTAAAGAAGTACCTGAAATTGAAAATATGGCTGTAAAGAATGATATACCCGTTCTTTTAATAAGTGGAGAATATGATGAATTGACACCTGTCAAATGGGCTGAATCAATGACCAATAATCTGACAAATTCCTACCATCTGATTTTTAAAGGCTGGAAACATGGGCCTACTACCAATTGGAGTAATACATGTGCAATGCAGGCAGCAAATGATTTTTTTAACAATCCAACTGCGATACCGAAACCAGAATGTTTTGAACAAATCAAAGGGCCAGAATTTAAAACAGAATAAATAACTGCTTACAACAAAACCTATACACAATGCCCTTCGGGACACTGCGCATAGCCAAAACGTTAGGAACAACCTGAATACAGATGTCGGAAAAAAGAAAATATATTCTCCCTTTCGTAATTCTTATAATTCTAACGGTAGGGTATTTAATAGCTGATTCCATCTTATTCGATGGGGTAAAACCGAAAGCTATAAATGCAAATGGTTTTCAGGCAAAATACTTCGCTAAAGATAACTTGACCAATAAAACTGCAATTATTCTAATTGGGGGTGGACAATGGGGAGATTATTGGGCAAATGAATTTTCTACCCAGGAAATGGTAGCATTATCATTGCCATATAATGGAATAGAGGGACTACCAAAATTACCTGAAAATATTGATTTGGGGTACTTTGAAAATGCAATAAATTGGTTAAGGTCACAAAAGGAAGTCAATTCAGAAAAGATAATTGTAATGGGAGCATCACGCAACGCTGAATTAGCTTTAGTCATTGCGTCAACTTTCACAAATACTATAAAAGGAGTTATTGCTTATTCACCTAGTTCTGTTTCTTGGTCAAACACAGTTCTACCCTATAATTCGGATGAACTTAAACCAAGTTGGAAATATAAAGGGATTGATATTCCATATATACCTATGGAAAAATTATCTGGAAATATGTCTAACAAAATTGAAATGATAGATTATTGGGAAAAGGGATTATCTAAAGTTGATTTAGTTGAATATGCTTCAATAAAAGTAGAAAACATATCAGGACCTATCTTACTCTTTTCTGGTAGTGATGATAAGGTTTGGCCATCAGCAAAAATGGCTGATATGATTGAAAAAAGACTAGAAGAAAACAATTTCACGTATACCTTTAATAATATTCAATTTGAAAATGCAGGGCATTTAATTTCAAGAAATCCCGAACAAAAAACAGATAATAGAACTGGAAAAATCAATCTTGGAGGGAGGGACTTCGAATATGAATTTGGAGGAACTGATAGTGGAGATTACAAAGCCAAGAAAGATGCTAAAATGAAATTAATGGAATTTTTAAAAGGAATATAAGACTTTAGAAAGCCAGTTGCCAACAATGGCTATAATTCAGCGATACACACAATCTTTAAACAAAACGACTAACTAGGTTCTAACTGATTTCTACTTTGGACAAATCCGATGGATTTATCCACGCCGAAATCATAGCCGAACCGTTGGCAAACATTGGTTAACGAAATTTTTATAAACTAAAGATTATTAACACAAACGTCATGAAAAAAAGTGCTCTAATTATTTTTCTATTCAATTTCCTCAGTGCTATGGCACAGGAAAAACCAAACATTTTGGTCATTATGGTGGACGATGTAGCACCTAATGCCTTAAGTTGCTATTCCATGGGAATGCAATATCCAACTCCTAATATTGACAAGATAGCTAAAGAGGGTGTTTTATTTACTGATCATTACTCGCAACCAAGTTGTACGGCAGGAAGGGCAGCATTTATCACGGGACAAAAACCGGTTAGAACTGGTCTAACTACAGTTGGACAGCCTGGGAATCCCTTAGGGTTGAAAAAGGAAGACCCGACAATAGCAGAACTTTTAAAACCTCAAGGTTACATGACTGCACAATTTGGGAAGAATCACTTAGGTGACAGAAATGAACACCTCCCAACAGTTCATGGGTTCGATGAGTTTTTCGGAAACCTATACCATCTCAATGTGTCAGAAGAACCTGAGCAGGCAGATTATCCAAAAAGTCAAGAATTTGCAAATAAATATGGCCCCCGTGGAATTATTGAATCTTATGCTACTAACACCTTTGATAAAACTGAAGATCCGCGATTTGGCGTTATTGGAAAGCAAAAAGTAACTGACATTGGACAACTCACATCCGAAAGAATGAAAACATTTGATGATGAGTTAGTCGCTAAAACTAAAGATTTCATGAAGCGTGCTAAAGAAGCGGAGAAACCTTTTTTCATTTGGCACGCTACAAGCCGCATGCATGTTTATACTCGTTTAAAGGATGAGTCAAAGAATTTAGCAACTGGCGTTAGTACTGATTTAGATCTGTTTGGACATGGCCTAATGGAGCATGATGGACAAGTGGGTGAATTACTCGACTACATAAAAGAACTAGGTATTGATGAAAATACAATAATAATCTATACGACAGATAATGGTCCCGAACAAAGTTCTTTTCCACATGCGGGAGTAACAATGTTCAGAGGTGAAAAAATGACTACATGGGAGGGTGGCCTACGCTCGCCCTTTATGGTAAAATGGCCAAAAAAAATACCCGCAGGATTAATCAGAAATGGTATATCAGCTCATGAAGATGTTTTACCAACACTATTGGCTGCTGTTGGCAATGAAAACATTCGTGAAGAATTATTGAATGGCAAGCAAGTAGGCGATATGAAATACAAAGTCTACATTGACGGCTATAATAATCTCAATTATTGGACTGGAAAGTCAGATGAATCAGCTAGAAACCACTTTTTCTATTATTATGAAAGTGGCCTAACCGCAATGAGAGTTGGTCCATGGAAAATGCATTTCGCTACCAAAGAGCGCTACTTTGACGATATGGTTCAACATACCATGCCTCAATTATTTAACTTGAGAAAAGATCCTTTTGAAAGGTACGATGACATAACAGGATTTCATTTAATTATGGAAAAATCATGGGTTATGCAGCCCGCAATTGGAATACTTAATGACCATTTAATGACATTTAAAAATTACCCTCCTAGACAAGCTGCAGCTTCATTAGATATCAATAAGGCGATTGAATCAATTTTAAAGGCAAAAGCAAGACAATAATACATTTGCCAACACTGTATAAAGGACATAAAAACGCCATTTATACTTGACGTTAGCTGTAATTAGAATCAATCAAAATCCTAAAACAGATTTGTTATGGAATAATTAATTACCAATGCAATATTTTCATAACCTGAGTAACAAAAATCAAACCATATCGTCATCTGTGTAAAAATGCATAACAGACAAGATATGGATATGATTAAAAAGTTAAGCCCATTCTTATCAGGTATAGCAATCCTTATTGTCATAGGTATTATAATGCTATTCCCTTTGGACAAATTAATTACTGAGCAAGACTTTTCCAGTTTTCAAGTTGAATATGTAATATTAGCAATTAAGATGTTGTTGATTTTTTCAATCAGTCTCTTACTTATAAAAAGGCTAAACGAGAAAGCATTATCCGGGATTAGTTCAAAATACAAATGGTCTTTTAAATACCTCAATTTAATACCTTTCTATTTATTCTTGCTAGGTGTCTTGGGTTTTATAAATAAGGATTTGTCATCAATAGATTTCTCTAATATGGCACTGTTACTAATTGCTTGCCAATTAGTTGGCTTTGCAGAGGAGTTTGTATTCAGAGGTTACCTACAGCCTGTTTTCCTAAAAAAATATATTTCACGTGATGGTGGAATCTTCTTGGGAGTACTCTTCCCGGCGATATTCTTTGGTGCTTCGCACTTGTTAAACTTAACTGTAAATGACAATGTCCCTCAAGTAATTGGTCAATCGATTTATGCAATTTTCATTGGGTTCTTTTTTGGAGTGGTCTTATTAAAAACTAATAAGTTAATTCCACTTGCTATTACACATGGACTTATTAATTTTTTCTTCCTTTTTGGATTACTTCCGGGTTTAAATAGTAATACAGAACCTACTGTTGCAATGACACTTTTAGAAGAGATAATATCTGCCACAGCACCACTTTTAGTTTTTATACCATTGTTCGTCATTGGTCTTATTTTGTTAAGGAAAATAGCCAAAGATGATGTTCAAAAGAAAATAAACCTATAGCCTATGAGATACGCACTATTAGGTTTAAGACTATTATGAGCATATACTGTTTTGAAACGCTCGAAATAAAGATTCAGAACAGCAACTAGATCGGATAATTGAAGATTTCAGGGTATCCAATATCACACATAATGATATCGAAAAATTGAGCAAACTCTTTTTACACGATTCTATAACTTGGGCAGTAATTTTCACCAAAAAGACAAAGGAAATGACCTTAAAGCAAATGCCCGATTTTGTCTTTTATTCAGGGGATTATGAAACGTTCAATAATAATTTAAAGGGAAAGACTAAAGAAAAATTTTATCGTGTAAAAGTTGACACTCGAGGAGATTTTGCAACAATTTCCTTTGATTACAGTTTTTCTTTTGACTCAAAAATTCAAAACTGGGGAATTGAATATTGGTTAACGAAAATTGGAAAATAACTTCTGTTACTTAGACGATGAATTACCAAGACATAGAAAAGTGTCCGTTTTCTAATGAAACAGAATTTCCTTTGAATTAATAAGCAAATGAGGTAGCGGCTTTGAAGAACTAAAATAACTACAGCTAAAGGTTTATAAACAATAGCGGTTTGAGTTCTAACTCGAATCGCTTTTTCATTTATATAATGTATATTAAAATCTGAAAAGTAGTTGCTTAAAGCCCGCCACTGTTCATACACAAAACCGTTGGGCACAATTTGACAAACCTAATCTATGAAGCTTAAAACAATAACAATTCTGATATTAATCCTTTCAAATACTATCCTATTTGGACAAAATTTAAAAATGGAAGCTTATGAATTTATTTCAAAAGCTCAGGATACCGTTAAAGCAGAGTTGGGTACATTTTATGTTTTAAAAGATAGGACTAATAGCTCACAAGATTCAATAAAACTGTCGTTCATCAGATTTAAAAGCACAAATCCAAATCCTGGAAAACCGATAGTCTACCTTTCAGGTGGGCCCGGCGGTTCTGGAACTGGAACAGCAAAAGGTGGCAGGTTTGAATTGTTTATGAAATTAAGGGAAGTTGCAGATGTCATTGCCTTTGACCAGCGTGGAACTGGAATGTCTGATAGACTACCGAATTGTAAATACTATGCTGAGTTTTTACCAGAAAAGCCAACCGATAAGGCCGAATATATTCAAAAGACGACTGAAAACATTTCAAAATGTTTGGAGTTTTGGGAGTTAGAGAATGTAAATTTAAAAGCCTACAATACGACCGAAAGTGCAAAAGACATTGACGAATTGAGAAAGGTACTAAATACAGATAAAATTTCGGTTTGGGCAATAAGTTATGGTTCGCACCTTGCCTTTGAATATACAAGGCTCTTTGAGGATAACATTGACAAAATGGTATTGGCGAGTCTCGAGGGATCAGATCAAACGATAAAACTTCCGAAAAACACTGAGACTTTTGTATTTCAATTAGCAGAATTAGCTAAAGACAATTACGGTTCTGAGCAAAAGTATCCTGACTTAAAACGGAAAATCACAGAGGTTCATGAAAGAATAAAGAAGAATCCTGTCACAAGTTCTTATGACAACAGGCGTGGTGGAAGAGATATTGTAGGAATTTCAAATTTCGAGCTGCAATCGGCAATCGCGACATTCTATTTAAAAAATCCGGAGGATTCTAAAAGGCTTCCTAAAATCTATACAGAAATGTATAACGGTGATTTTACAGGAATCGCAGCAGACGTTCTGGTATTGAAACGCTATATCTTTAATGGTATTCGCCCTATGCCATTTGCGATGGATATGCAGAGTGGAATTTCAGGACAGCGACAAAAACAAATTGAAGAGCAAATAGATGAATGTATTTTGGGTAGTTCAATTAACTTTCTGCTCTATGAATGGATGACAAATTTAGAATTCCCACAATTACCCAAAGAATTTAGAGATTTAAAACCTAATAAGGTAAATGCCTTATTATTAAGTGGTTCATTGGACGGGCGAACGTATTTAACCAGCGGAATGGAAATCGCTAAAAAGTTTGAGAATGGTCGTCACGTTATTATTGAGAATGCAGGACACGACTTGTATATGCAATCGCCTTTGATTGGTGATATGGTACTTGATTTTTTCAAGGGAAAAGAATTAAATGTAGATCGAATTGTCTTAGAACCAACACTATTTGATTAATAAAAGTGTGCCCAACAATGGCTAAAATTCATTGTGGTTTTGTGCCATACCAAAATATAAAGTATAGAACAACGGTCGATTTCTAATCGGAATAATCCTGCGGATGATTTGCTCGCACCAGTTCACTTCGCCCGTGTAACGACGAAATCATGGTCGAGACCGTTAGCAACAATTTGAACAATGATCTATGCTAAGAGACGGCTAAAACCGACCCTGAGCAAAGCTTATTAAAGCCGTCTGCTCATTGCAGTTTCTTTGACAATCTCTCCGCCTGCGAGCATCTACAATGAAGTAGGGTAATTGGATTTATTCAAATAGACAGCAGCCTCTTTACTATTTTGCTAAAAGACAGCTATTCGTATCCCTATTTGGAGAGCACAAACCTTTTTAGGCAACTGGTAAAACCTAACACAAATGCTAAAATGCTCTTTGCTTATCTAAAGCTTTGACCATCCTTCTCACAATTCGCCTAGCCATTTGATCGGGCGTTGTATCTGGACTTTCATTTGTCGCCCTTCCTTCAACCACAGCAACAGGGGCACTAAAGCCATCATTTTTGGAAAAAATAGTTAAC
Source organism: Aureitalea marina (assembly GCF_002943755.1). Classification (NCBI taxonomy): domain Bacteria; kingdom Pseudomonadati; phylum Bacteroidota; class Flavobacteriia; order Flavobacteriales; family Flavobacteriaceae; genus Aureitalea; species Aureitalea marina. The sequence goes on along the minus strand of NZ_MQUB01000001.1, from coordinate 2,887,373 downwards.
CGCAAATTCAACTCAGTGACGAAATCAACGTTTTTTGTGGTACTTATAGAGGTAGATGAAGAGGTAGATTTTCCTTTAGATTTTGAGGACCATCCATTGTCAGTTGAAGAGATAGATTTTTCTCTTTTTTGGTTTGCCGAAGCAAATCCACTGGTGGTGGTTCTGCTCATCGATGCCTGGGAAGCATCAATAATATCAATAACAATTAAGGTTTGGATATTACGTTTGTCAAGAGTACCTATAAAGGTATTTTCAGATACCTCAGTGCCTGGAAGGAAAACAGAAGTGTAAGATTGTATATTTTTTGCTCCAGCATCAGAGAAGTATTCCAGAGTTTTACTCATCGTTTTTGCCTTTGCCTCATCAAAGGAAACAAGCGTGGCCCCTACTATTGAATGGTAGACGTCGCCGTATTTATAAATTTTGTTACCAATTTTTTCTTGAGCCATCACAAACGAAGGCAATACTAAAACCAATAATAGCAATCTTTTCATAATAGTTTGTTTTTCAGGTTAACACACGTTAAAACAAGTAGTTTGTTTAAAAAATATTTTGCAAAAATAAAAAATTGGCTAGATTAAAAAACACGAGATACTCACATCAAATACATACAATAAATTAAAATGAAATCGGAAGTAAGAGATAATAATCTATTCTTGGAAAACAAGATTCAAAAAAAATCTGTTTACCGAAGTAAAAAGCTTTTCTGTAGGACTTGAGAAAAACCTTTTGCAAACACCATGTAAAAATGCATTGAAAACTCATTTTACACGAAACGTTCGGTCCTCAGAAAAGCTTCGGTAAAAGGAGCAAAAAACTCAAGGTTCAATTAATTTGAGATGGGCACAAATAGGCCTAATGATCGAATTGTAAGACAATGAACCCCCATAGAGTATAGATAGCTGTAAGCCGTTGGTTTTATTACAGTTAAGTACTATTTACCATTAATGAAAAACCCTCATACTATTTCGGAAATAGGAAAACTACTTGGAATCGAAACTGAGATGAGGCGCCAAAATCTGGTCTTATTACGTTGAAGTAATAACCTATCTGAGCATTAACAGGTAGTTTACCTAAACGGGTCAGTTTACCAAAGCCACCGCCTAAAGGTACTGTCCATCTGTTGTCGCTTGCCGCCTCCCAATCTGAGGTGATGATAGGTGCTGTATTCACATACCATCCCTTTTGTAAATTCTTAACCACAAATATTTGAGAATAGAAAAAATTCACATCAGACACTACATCATCAGAGCCTGCAAAATCCCATGTGTTTTGTACTAAAGCACCAATGGTCCAGCCATTTTGTTGGGTGAGCGCAATGAATGATGGCCCAGCGGTCCACTTTTCTAGGCCTATGCCTGTCTTCCCAGTAGGTATGCCTATGGCTACACCATAACCGGTGATTAATTTCTTGGGCTTAGCTGAGGTTAGAAACAGACTTAAATTGATATCCCCGATGCCAGTAGAACGATCATCCATACCAACAGGTAGTGATGAAATGGGAATAATTGTTCTTGTGATAAGATTGTATTTTTCACCGAGCGAAAAAGGTACTACTGGTTGAATATTCAATGTATTACGGTTTCTGTCAAAAGGGCCTACATTAAAGTCTAGGTTATTTTGAAAAGGAATACTGATGAGACTGGCTATGGGATTTTGAATTTTGTTTGCCAAATCACTAGAGGCTGTTTCAGCAGAATCAGCCTGAGCCATTAGCCTTGAGGCACAAACAACCCAAAGGGCCAACACTAAATAAATACTTCGCTTTTTCATCTGATCATTTTTTAAGTTTTAAATCATGTATAATGTACTTCACATATATTAAATAGCTGATTAACATTTACTTATAGTTAAAATTACCTAGCTATCCACTAAACACCATACCTCCCAGCCTTCTAGAAAGCTTCTTCAATACCAAAATAGATCCCAGTACTTCCATCAATACCAATCCCCAAATCAGCCCTTAGATTAACACTCTCCTCCTTATTAAATTTAAATCTAAGCCCTGTGCCAAGACTGTATTTCAAGTTAGAAAAATCAAACTTTAAAATATCTTCTGCCACGTTCCCTAATGTTCCAAAAACCACAAACCCCCATCGCTCGGCAAAGAATTGCCGATGCTCTAGCTGAATCATTGAAAAGAAATTATCCCTGTAGCGGCCATAAAAATAGCCTCGCATCTGTACACCTCCAATAGAGGGCAACTTGTAAAACGGGCATCACCAACCACAGATTCTAAATAAAAATTCCCTGCCAAAACACCTCTCTTATTGGTTTTATAATAGACACGAGCATCTAGCTGAAACTGTGCAAAAACAAAATCACTCCACTCGGGGTAAACGATCGCTCTAAAATATTGATAGTTACCTTCTGTGGGGTAGAAGAGATGGTCTCTCTTGTCCCATAATAAATCCGTTCCTAGACCAATCAATTGGCCACCGTTGGCCCCGATTACTGAAGGATCTTCTAACTGTGGATTCCCCATCCTATCTCTTATAGTTGTATTATCATAATCCACAATAATACCTGTTCTATCTGCAGAAAATAATTCAGGTGGCACCTGAATTGTTAGGGTGGCCGAAAAGGTTTGCTGGGCGTAATTAGTAGTGTCGCTATCCGGAACATCATTTCCAATTCCCCAAAATTTATTTATAAAGTAGCCATAACTTAAAGGCAATTCGAAATACAGCTTATTCTCAAGGAAATAGTAGACATTATTCATACTAATCTTGTATTGTTTATTGGTAGAATAGTATCCGCCAAAACCTATTTTTGAAGGTTTTAAGTTTTGAGATTGCCCTGTGTAAAAAATATAAATACCACCAGCTCCAAAAGCTAATTTGGACTCCGGGGTGTAAAACACATAAGGATATGCCTTTAATGACGACTTCTTTTTAGCCTGGGAGCTATCTGAACTCACCTCATCAGGACTTTCCATGTATACATTTTGAATAATAGAAGTGCTTAAACTATCTATCATTTCAATATTTTGACCATGACAGATCATAAATGGGAAGGCTAGCAGAAGTAAACTTAGCCGCATTTTCGTTTCAAATAATTTTAGCATCACAACACGCACCTCCCATCACATTAATTTTTGGAAACCAGAAGGTTAGGATTAAAAAGAAGGTTTAGCACAACCATGTTATTCTTAAACCGCTGGCGCAATCCATAATCAAAACCATATTTGAAATTTATATTTAATCGCTGTGCAATAGGCCAGTATCCTACATTAAAAAACAATGAGCTTTTACGATCAAAATTAGCGGTATTCCAAAACACATCTTCACCTGTATCTTCGGTTACTTGCCAGTTGTGAGCCCCTGCAATACCCACTTCCAGTTTTTCGGATAAAAATTGACTTAAACCATACTCCAAAGTAAAACGAGATCCAGGACGCACATCACTATCCTTAATTTTTGAATTGGCCTCATAGGTTAGGCCTAACATGATGGTACTAGATTTATCTTCAATTGGATAGTAATATCCGAAGCCCTGCATTTGATGGGTCCAATACCCTAAACCTATATTATCCGATGCTCCGGTCGTGTATCTACCTGTTGGGGCATAAATGGTATATGCCGTTGTGACATCCATTTTTTGACCGCCCCAACTCAATCCAAAAGGAATAAAAATAAAATCCCCAAACCCTGAAACTTTTGCCGTACTTTCATTACTTAAAGGCACACCCAAAACGTTTCCTGGCCCCTCTGTTAAAAGGGACACATCTGCACTTACATAATTAGGAGCTATTCCAACAATGTAGCGGGCATCTCCAAGCAGTTTTATTTTAGGAGAGGCCCAAGCAATTACGGGTGCACTACCAAATCCATTTAATTTAGTTGATGCATTTATATCAGGTAAGACAGGATTGAGATCGCTTAAACTAATGCCATCGAATTTGTTACCATTTTGGTCAAAGTATGCCGAACTGGAAGCATAAAAGTTATACCACAAAATAAACAAGCCAGAAGAAGGCGGTTGGGCCATGTCTCTTGTATTGATAAGGCCCGGATAATAATGACCAGCCTGAAAAGCAGAGGCTTGCTGCGCCACTGTACTGGAAAGATTTAAAAATACAGTAAGTATTACTAGGCATCTTATAGCCAGCAAACACGTATTTATACTGTAAGAATTCATCGCTTATGATGTCTAAAAAGTATCATAGGATTTCCCGTTTGATCTAGTTGTCACAGTGCAACTCAATTTCGATTTCCAAACCTGGTCATAGACAATGGTTTGGGGTTCGGATATTGCTGGAGCGTTTTATAATATTCAGACACGGTTTTCAAATATGGAGCAATGACCCAGGCTACAAAGCCCACTTGATTCCATTGCTCCCGAGGATCTTGTTTTATGTTATAAATTGCAGGGTAACCCACACCGTCCACACGATAGGCCCCAATCCCATATTGGCTTGGTGTACCGTCAGAGTTTGTGAACTGTCTGGGGTAGATTCTCCAGTGTTTCCAACGTACTGCAGCCACTTCACCATCAATGAAAGTGATTAAACTTTCCCTAGCTGATTTATTTTGACCCATAAACAACCCCATTTGATTTACCCCGTCAATAGCTCTATCTTGAGGCATATCTGCACCAATAACAGCAGCAAGTGAAGGCATAAAATCATGAATAGATACCATGCCATTACTCACAGACGGTTTAATTTTATTTGGCCATTTAATTATTCCAGGAACCCTGAGAGATCCTTCAAGCGCATCCCCAATTTCACCTCGCCAAGGCCCAGCAGAACTACCCATAAAGTCCCCATTTGTTCCTTGCGCTTGTACAGGTCCATTGTCAGAAAGCCATATGACAATCGTATTGTTTTCAATACCTGCATCTTTAATAGCATTCATAACTTGACCGGTCCTGTAGTCCAGTTCCATTACCATATCACCGTATGGACCTGAACTCGATTTACCCACAAAATCCGGATGCGAAAGCCCGGGGTAATGTACATGAGACCAACCCACATATAAAAAAAATGGTGTTTTTGATTTGGCTTGTTTTTCTATATACTTTACAGAAGCATCGGCAATGTCCTTTTCGATTTGCCTGCGGTATTCTAAATCGTAAGCCCGCACCTTTTTTAATTCGTTTGTTCCTTCTTGAGACTCCCATATGTAGGGCTGTGCGTTTTGTATAAACTCCTCAGGAAGTCTGGACCTTCTCATTGTCTCTGGGTAAAGTGTGCCATCCGTTGTTTCGAGTATACCTACATGGTATTCATCAAACCCTTGATTGGTAGGGAGGCTTTGCGTTTCTTGACCTAAATGCCATTTACCCACCATACCAGTGGCATATCCTTTAGATTTAAACATCTCAGCCATGGTCAATTCACTATCCTGTAGGGTACTTGGAGTACCAGCCACGATAATGCTATTTAATCCCGACCTAGTGGAATACCTCCCTGTCATTAGCGCTGCACGACTTGGAGTACACCCTGGCTCTACAAAAAACTGTGTTAACTGGAAGCCTTCCTTGGCAATTTGATCAACATTTGGAGTTGGCATTCCCCGTATTTCACCACCTCCATAAACCCCTAAATCACCATAACCCATGTTGTCAGCAAGCATGATAACAACATTTGGTTTCTCTTTTTGAGCAATTGCACCTGCAGTTATAAACGTAAATAATACCGATATTAGGGAGCAAGTGAACTTGTTGTGATAAAAATATTTCATAGGTCACTAATTTTAGAAATTGTGATTTTCAACAGATTTAACCCATATTTGTTCTTAACTGAAGTTAAAGAGGCTACAAGGCTTTTTGAAAACAATTAGCCCAATAGCACGTATCTTTCGATAAAACTGTCTTCTGCTTAGATAAGTGGAATTCTGTTTATTTTCTGCAAACACTAGGCTGTTTAGGCGCTCCATCACAATTCCTCTCCCAATCACTTTCCCAAGTAGACTGACCAGGTTTGGTAATTAAGGTATCATGAGGGAAAAATGATCCTTTGAGACTGAATCGAATGATTGTTTCCAAAAGGCCAAAGCCTGTGTAACAAATACTTGCAGTAACAACGCATACAAGATTTTGCGGGTTACAGGAAGTCGCATAAGAATAAGGCGATAAATCTTTAACTTGTAAAGACGTTTAAGTTAAACGCAATACACTTGCAAGTGCCGACAGCTGTCGGGAGGCAAGCCATAAAAGCCGAGATCAATTAAAACAAAATCTTCTCCAAGAAAAATGAAAGAAATAATTCAGTCGCTCTTAGAATTTTCAGATGAGAGTTATGATCTCTTGATTAAGGTTGCAACTGAAAAAGAAGTAAGTAGGAATCAATTAATATTTCATCCCGATAAACCAACGAACAAGATTTTATTTCTGAAAAGGGGGCTGCTTAGAGGGTAGAAAATTATCGATGGTAAAGACTACACCCATCATTTCTATTTTGAGAACTGGTTTGCAACAGATTATTCCAGTTTCTTAAGCGAAAAGCCCAGTCAGATCTTCATTGAAAGCATTGAAAAAACCAGGTTTCTCTCCTAATCCTGCATCTTGTTTATTTGACCAATACCCTTGTTTTCATTGGTAAAGGCAAATGGTTTACCTAAATTTATCTTTTGTCACCACCTTTGAGATGCTAACTAGCGAACTAACCATTTTCACCAACCCTATGAAAACACTTCTACTAGCCTTGGGATTGATTGTCCTTTCAATCCCTTGCTCTGGGCAAATTGCTGAAGCAAAAGCCATTGACGAAGTATTTACCACATTGATCAGCCCGCAGTCCCCCGGAGCTTCATTGGGCGTTTTTAAAGATGGACAATTGGTCTATGGTAAGGGATACGGACTGGCTAACATGGAATACGACATTCCCAATGACACCCAATCTGTGTTTCGAATTGGTTCGACCTCCAAGCAATTCACTGCCGCCTGTGTAGTGTTGCTCGCGCAACAAGGAAAGCTTAGTCTGGAAGATCCTTTAAGTAAACACTTTCCTGAATTTCCGGATTATGCAGACCGGATCACCATCCGGCAACTGATGAATCATACCAGTGGAATTCGAGATTATTTACAGATCTCCTATTTGAGAGGGATGAGCGAGGACGATTTCTATACCGACCAGGAGATCATGCGGTGGCTGGTCAACCAGACCGATCTGAATTTTGAGCCGGGAAGCGAATTCACGTATAGCAACTCCGGTTACTGGCTATTGGGGCAATTGGTGAACAAGGTTTCCGGGAAGAATATGGCCCAATTTGCACAAGCAGAGATCTTTGAGCCCTTGGGGATGACCGCTACCCACTTTCACAATGATCACCAGGCCATCGTCAAAAATCGAGCTTCGGGCTATGCCCCAACAACGGATGGTGGCTACCAGATCAGTATGACTACCTTAGACATGATAGGAGATGGCGGCATCTTTACCAGTATTGAGGACATCCTAAAATGGGACAATGAATACTATGAACGGAAGTTGCTGAATGATGCCTTCTGGAAAGAGATGACCACCACAGGCAAGCTCAGCAACGGAGAAGATACCGAATATGGCGGCGGTCTGTTCATGGAAGAATACAAAGGACTTAGAACGATAAGTCACGGTGGTGCTTTTGTGGGATTCCGGGCCGAACTTCTGCGCTTTCCCGATCAAAAGGTCTCTGTTGCCATATTTGCCAACCGAGGCGACGCCAACCCGTCTACTATGGCACAAGAGATTGCCGATATTATATTGAAAGACCAATTCAAAGACCTTCCGAGCGAAGCTGTGGCGGAGGTAGAAAACCCGCCCATGGATGAGGCGGAGATGGAACTGGACCAGTTGGTTGGCACCTACGAGGTAGAGCCTGGTGTGGAAGTGGTCTTCAGTATTTCCAACGATTCCCTACACGCCAAGCAAAAATGGAACGGATCCGAATACAACCTCTATCGGGAAACTGGTAATCGATTTAAAATGAAGGGGCAGGACGGTCTTAGTTTTACGTTTACGGATCTGAAAGACGGGCTGGCCCAAGAGTTGACTGTGATGCAAGGTAATCGGCCTACTCAAGTAAAGCGGAAAGAAGAAAAAGACCTCAGCGGTGTCAATCCAAATGACTATATAGGAACGTACTTCAGTCCGGAGTTGGAGGTGAATTACATCTTCGAATTGAAAGACGGACAGTTGGTCGCCCGTGTAGGGAATGGAGAGGAACACAATTGTACGTTAAGTGATGTTGACATCTATACAGGACGAATGGGGACCTATCGCTTTCAACGCACTATCGGGCAAGTGAGTGGAATGGAATTGGATTCGGGCCGGGTGATCAATGTCAAATTTGAGAAGAAGTAAACCATTCATCTTACTATGAACAAGGGCGTTCTTAAACGAAACTGTTGTGGCTTATGCAGATCAATTACAGAATTAACTGAAACTGAAATTATATGAACTTTAAAGAATTTCAAAAAGATATGCGAATTGCCTATTTAGGTGGAGGAACAGGAATTCTAGCTTCAGGTTTAATCTGGCTAATTTCGGGTTTGTCTGGTATGTATCTAACCCGAGAAACCAGTATTTTGATCTTCTTTATAGGTGGAATGCTAATTTTTCCTTTGGGAGTAATTTCTGCAAAGCTCTTGAATAGAAGTGGAAAACACCAAAATAATAATCCTCTCGCAAAGTTGGCCATCGAAAGTACCGCAATATTGTTTATTGGTCTCTTCATAGCCTATTCAGTTTTCCTGACACAAAAACTGTGGTTTTTCCCAATTATGCTGATGATAATTGGCGTAAGATATTTTGTATTTCAATCCATTTACGGAATGAAGCTCTATTGGATTTTGGGACTTTTTTTAACAATAGCCGGGATGTACTGTTTGATTTCAAACCAACCTTTTCATATTGGTGGGATCACAGGTGGAATCATTGAGCTATTTTTTGGAGTCCTCGTTATTGTAAATGAAAGAAAAACAAATGAAACTTGAACTCGAATAGCACAAGGCACAACACTATGCATAGTTCATTACAGCTCAATTCCTCAGAGGAAATCAGCTGTAATTTGCCAGCTTATGTTCACCGTGAAATATCACTGCGCATGATTGCTTAAAGAAACATAAACGAACACGTTTGCAAAAATCTATTCATGAATTATAACACACAGAAAAATGAAACTATTTAGTCACATTTTAATTGGAACACTGGTTTTAGGAACGTTGATCTCCTGCAATTCTACCGAGAAAAAAGACTCAAATCAGTCAACTAATGACGAGCCAACGGCAATAATTGTAACTCAGGAAAACTTCCCTACCGCTTACAGCAATTTGCGTATGGGTATGATCGTAGAGAGAGCAGGTGGAGTAAACAAATTTATCGAAATGCCTACTCCGAGCAGTAATCCGGACGAACAGTTGGTGGTCAGAATGAACAGGGATACTTATTATTCTTCTGCAGTTATTGATGTATCAGAAGATGCTTTTATAACTATACCAGAGACAGAGCGTTACGTCAGTATTCAGATTGTTGATGAAAATCACGAAACACAACCTATGATCTATGGACCGGGAAAGCATAAGATCACAGCAAAAACGGATCATGCTTTTGTTATAGTCAGGGCCCTCGAAGACAATGCCCGAAAAAATCTCCCTATAGAAGCTGTAAGTAACAATCCCTTCGTTATGAAGGAATGGGATCTGGATAGCTTTAAAAAATTAGAAGCCGAAGGAAATGCAGTATTTGTGAAGGGTTATGACCAATCAAAAGCTTTTGGAAATAAAGAAAGCGGACAAACAACTTATATGAACTATATAGGTGCTGCCGGTGGTTGGGGTGGTGCCATGGTGGTCGATAATATTTATCAAACTTCCGGTTTCATGGATACCGAGGGGTGCTATGAAATGACTTTTCTCGATCCGCAAAACAAATACTTTTGGTCTGTAACGGTGTATAACGCCAATGGCTATATGTTCAATGATGTGGCTAATATTTCTAGCGAAATGGATCCTGTGATCAACGAGGATGGGACTATTACCGTACGATTTGGTTGTGACGATATGCCCAACAATATTCCCATCAGAGAAGGAAATACTACAGGAAAATTTAACATACTCATGCGCCACTATGGCCCTAGCGATGAAGTACGGGAAAATGTCGAAGGGTATAAAGCCACAGATTACGTTAAAAAAGTGAATTAAAGATTAATCGTTAGTCTTTACACTGCCTGACCGATTCCAAACGGAAAACGTTTACCAGGCCATGTGGCCCGCCGAAATCGAGTTTACGAGATTCATGTGATCGGATAGACATTTCACGAATAAGTCATAGCCAAACCGTTGTGACGAATACACAAAACAGTCAGGCAACCAAAGAAACAAACTTTTTGAAAAAGATAATTTATTACGTTGCGAGCTCCTTAGACGGATATATCGCAGGAGAAAATGACGATATAAGTAAATTCTTTTTACAAGGTGAAGGAGTTGAGAAATATCTATCAGATCTCGCGAATTTCGAAACAGTTATAATGGGACGAAAAACTTATGAATTTGGATTTCAATACGGACTTGAACCAGGACAACCTGCCTATCCTAAGATGGGGCATCATATTTTTTCGAATTCATTAAAAATTGATAACCTCTCTGAATCTGTAAAAATCGAGGAAATAAGTGTTGATAGAGTGAATGAAATTAGACAAAACGCAAAAACTGACATTTATCTGTGTGGTGGCGGACAGTTTGCTGGTTGGTTATTGGAGAACGGTCTGATTGACCAATTGAAACTCAAATTGAACCCTGTTGTACTCGGAAGTGGGACGAAGTTATTCGGTTCTTCAACTGCCAATGAAAGTTGGAAGTTAACTGACATAGAATCCTTTTCGGACGGACTTCAAATATTGACTTACGATAAGAAAAAATAAAAACGGTACTAGCCACAACACAAGCCATTGGCAATAAATCTTAAAAATCTCCACTAAAAAATTGAATAAAACGAGAAATCAAATTTAACACGATGGTGACTTTGGCCGATTTGAATTGAAATCACAATTTCTTCTGTTTGTCGAATGCACATAGATTAAATTGCAGAAAAAGCTCTTTAATACCATGACCACCGAACTACTAGATATTCGAATTCGAATACCGATATTATTTCAAACCACAAATTATTATGTGAGTCTTAAATGGCTCATTTTAATAGTACTATTTTATTCTTCAGGGATCAGCGCAAATGCGCAAACCCGACTCGACTCATTGTACGCAATATGGCAAGATAAAGTTCAAGTAGACTCGGTTCGTGCAAAAGCTTACTATAAATATATCTGGGAAGGATATCTATACTCGAAACCAGATTCTGCCCTTGTTTTAGCAAAAAATCTTGTGAAATATGGGGAGGATAATAAATATCCAAAAGCCAAAAATTTTGGCTATAACATTCAAGGTATTGTATATAAGAATAAAAGTGAGTATTCCAAAGCAATGGAATTTCAGGAAAAGGGTTTAGAGCTTTATAAAAAACAAAACGATAAGAAAAATATTGCCAGTACGCTTCACAATATGGCCATTATTTACAGGAGAACTGGCAATCACACAAAAGCACTGACGTATTACAATCAAAGCATCGAAATTAACCAGCAGATTAATTACCAAAAAGGTATTGCTAATTCTCTTGCAGGTTCTGGGTTCATTTATAACATTCAAGGTAATTACCCAAAAGCGATCAATTGTTATAATAAGGGGCTAAGGATTAACGAACAGTTGGGAGATCAAAGTGGTATTGCAGATTTTCAAATCAATATTGGAGCGATCTATTTTGACCAAGGTAATACTATTAAAGCGCTGGAGTATTTTAATGACGCGTTGAATTTTTATCAAGACCAAGGCAACCAGTACAGGCGATCTGAAATCTTCAAATATCTTGGACGTATATCACAAAGTCAAGGGGATTACGATCAAGCTCTGGACTATTTTAAACAAAGCAAAGCCATTAATGAACAACTCGATAATAAAACTGGTATTGCGGACGACCTTAACTTCATTGGACTTGTCTACAATAATCTTGGTGATCATAAAAGGGCATTGGAGTATTACACTCAAAGCTTAAACATTCAAAACACGGTCAATGACAAAAATGGCATGGCTCGGTCCAAAATCAATATTGGAGTGGTTTATCTTGCCCAAGACAACTACTCTAAATCCATAGAAAACTGCCAAGAAGGATACCAATTGGCTGTATCTATCAATGATCTTTTGGCGCAAAGAGATGCTTGTAAATGTCTGTATGATGCTTTTAAAAAGACACGCCAAGTAAATGAAGCTTTATTTTATTTGGAAAAAAGAAGACTTCTAGATGATAGTCTTAATCTCAAAGAAACCGCAACAAAACTTCAACAAATGGAGTTTAAAAAAGAACTATTAGCGGACAGCCTGGAATTCTCAAAAAAGCAAGCGATCGATAAAATAAAATTAGAAAAATCAGAAAACACCAAGGATGCATTGATCATAGGCGCCATATTACTTATCCTTTTACTTGGTGTCATTTATTATGGTTACCGACAAAAGCAAACAGCCAACAGGTACTTAAAAGAGCGCAATGCCTTCGAAATAGAAAATAAGAAAAAAGCCATGACCTTGTTTAGTCAGCAAGTCTCTCCAGAAGTAGCCAAAGAGCTATTATCCGATTCTTACAAATCTGGAGCTAATAAATTGCGTGCCTGTATCATGTTTCTGGATATCAGAAATTTTACGCCCTTTTCTGAAACAAGAGATGCTGCAGAAATTAACCAATATCAAAATGACGTTTTTGGTTTTATGATTGATATAATTAGCGAGCATAATGGCATCATCAACCAGTTTATGGGAGATGGATTTTTAGCATCCTTCGGAGCCCCAGCCTCCCCGGGAAATCACAGCCAAAATGCAGTTAATGCATCCTTGGAAATACTCAAAGAGCTCGAGGAGCGATGTTCATCTGGTCAATTACTTGATACCAAAATTGGTATTGGATTACATACAGGAGAAATCGTAACGGGAAATGTGGGTACTGCTAAAAGAAGGCAATATTCCGTGACCGGAAACACGGTCATATTAGCATCGCGAATCGAGCAGTTGAACAAGCAGTTTAAATCGGAATTACTTCTATCTAAAGAAGTGCTTAATGATCTTAAGGACATTGAAAACTACACTTTTGAATCGCTTGGTCCAATACAACTCAAAGGCAGATCGGAGCCTGTTGAAGTCATTAAATTGAAATCAACTTAGTTTCAAAATTCATTAGGTTGGAGGTTTGTAATAAGCTTCAAAATGGAAATAAAAACACTATTTTCAGCAAGGGATTTAAGCCATTAAAACGGTTCACATACAAGACGTTGTGCTTCATGATAAACAAAAGCTAATCAATGATCAAACTCTTTAGAAAAAACAGACAAAACTCACTAGGAGAAGGAAAAATAGGCAAGTACTTGAAATATGCAATTGGAGAAATTATCTTAGTAGTCTTAGGTATTTTAATAGCCCTATATCTCAATGACAGAAATAGTAAGCGTGCTGAAGAAAAAGCGGCAATTTCTGTATACGAAAATATCAAACAACAGGTTGTCAATGATATGACCACATTAAATCATTGCACCACTCAAAATAAAGAATTAATCGAAAAGTATTGGTATGCGTCCAATATTATAGAACAAAATGATCGAGAGAAAATTGATACTCTCGGAAAAATAGTATTTGAACTCTCAAAATATTCTGATTTTAACAGAAGCAGTACCATTTATCAAAATTTATTAAATAGTGGAGAATCGAAACTATTAAAAAATACAGCTATTCTGGAGCAGATCCAGAAACTAGAAGAGGCCTATATACTTGTAAATAGAACTGAAGAAATTCATTTTGAGATAATTAGCTTCTTTGGGCCTGATATATTTAAATCCATCAAGTTTTATGATCTTTCCACTCGAGATTCAGACAAACTTTTTGGGATCGATTTTCAAAATTATTTTATGTCGGCCATTTCTATTAGTTCGGATAAGGAATATGCATACCAACTTACAATTGACCAAATTGAATTACTGATAGAATTATTAGATGAAGAACTTAATCACTAAAACCCAAAGTTAAACATCTCCGACAGCTTGTTGTGTCTGATATTCCTAATAAAAATTCAGACAAACAGAAAAGGATAGTTTTACATACTCATGAGTCACTATGGCCCTATCGGTGAAGTACGCAATAATGTCGAAGGGTATAAAGCCACAGATTACGTTAAAAAAGTGAATTAAGGATAAATCTTTAGTCTTTACACCCTCGGACCGATTCCAAAGGGAAAACGTTTGCTCACAATGTATAAAGGGCACTAAATTGCCCATTATACTTAAAGAAGGTTTTTGAAGAAAACATTATTATTTACACGAAGTATCTCGAAGAAATTGAGCGGTTTATAAATAACATATTGAAGAAGGAAACCAAAAATCAAACAGAGACTGTATTTGTGGAATAAAAATTCCGAATGGCCAACAATGTCTCAAGGTCATTTAATCAATCGTTGGGCATAAAAAAGTTTGTTTAAGGCTTTCTGGTATAATGCTTAAATTCTACGCACCATAAATGTCCAGCAAAACAAAAACTATATTAGTAAGCATGATGAGGGATGTCCTCTCTTTTCGTTCAAAGCTATCGTATTGTCTGTACGCTACTTTAGCAATTGTCGCTCTTGCAGGATGTAAGCAAGACCATGAAGAGTTTGAACTTGCAGGTAAACAACAATCCATTCAGGTTAATATAGTCTCACCAGACACCATTCTCTTCGCTGATCTATCGGACAGTCTGCGACCTAAACCCATATGGCTAGAAAACAGGCCTGAACCATTGAAGATTGAAATTCCAAAAACGGTTTCATCCAGCAGTCCTGATTTTCATCCATTGTATCCAGAAACCCAGCTAAAACCTCCTATGGAGGTCAAGGCAGAATTCTCGACGGTATTTCGAAATTATTCTACCGAAGAAGGTGTGGCCGTAGACGTAACATCTTGTTCATTTGCAGATTCAAAAGGCAACCTTTGGTTCGGAACATTTGTTGGCGGTCTAACCAAATACAACGGAAAAGATTTCACCAGATATACAAAAGCTCAAGGACTGTTAAGTAATGAAATTTTTGCCATCACAGAAGATCACCAAGGGAATATATGGATAGGCACCATAGAAGGCGTTTCCAAATTCGATGGTGCAGGTTTTACAACTGTGTATAATCAAAGCAGAGTATATGATATTCTACAAGACAAGGATAGAACTTTTTGGTTTGCCCTTGAAAATGGACTTATCCATCACACTGAGGATGGCAATACTCTTTATTCAAAAAATAACGGTCTTTCGGGTGATAGCGCCTATGCATTGGCCCAGAATGAACAGGGTAAATTATTCATAGGTACTGAAAATGGATTGAGTATTTACGATGGGCAAACGTTTACTCATATAACCGATGAGATCGATCCACTGTACAAACCGATAAGAAAAATAATTGTTGACCCAGATGGAGCTATCTGGATAGGGTCTCCTTTAGGCCTTGCGAAACTTATTGACCAGAAATTCAGTTATTATCCTATCGATAAAAAATTCACTCCGGATGAGAGCACTGTAATATTTATGGATAGCCAAAGCAATATTTGGCTTGTGGTCCGGGGTGAAGGGGTACTTAAATTTGATGGGTCAAACTTCATTTCAATCAATAGTTCAAAAGGAGTGAAGAATAATGAAATAGATAATATTATCGAAGATTCTAGCGGCAATATTTGGTTTGGAACAGATGCAGGCATAAGCAAATATTCAGGAGATGCCATCATCAATTTCACTCAAGAACAGGGCATCATTGATAAAAGTGTTCGTAGTATTGTTCAGGATGACGAAGGTTATCTCTGGTTTGCCGGAAACTCGAATGGCCTGAGCCGATTTGATGGTTTTCATTTTTTAAATTTTGGAAGACAACAAGGTCTGCCATCTTCCATGTTTTGGTCTATGGAAGCGGACAACAAAGGTAATGTCTGGTTAGGTACTTACGGCAATACCCCTGGCAATGGACTTGTGAAATTTGATGGAGAATCATTTACGACATTTTCCAAGGATCAAGGATTGCCATCTGATACGGTTTATTTCATTTATCATAACCCAAACGGCTCCTTATATATCGCTACGTCTAAAGGAATAAGCATATTCGACGGAAAGTCTTTTACTAATTTCTCGAATAGGAATGGGCTTGTAAACAATGAGGTATATTGTATAACAAAAGATAAAAATGGAGATTTCTGGTTTGGTACGGGAGGTGGCATTAGCAGATATAATGGTCACTCCTTTATCAACTACTATGGCGAGAACGGACCAGGTGACGTAGACATTAAAT
Source organism: Aureitalea marina (assembly GCF_002943755.1). NCBI lineage: Bacteria > Pseudomonadati > Bacteroidota > Flavobacteriia > Flavobacteriales > Flavobacteriaceae > Aureitalea > Aureitalea marina. The sequence goes on along the minus strand of NZ_MQUB01000001.1, from coordinate 2,871,067 downwards.
CCATCCTTGAGGATAAAGAAGGGAATCTCTGGTTAGGCAGTTACGGGAAGGGCTTGTACCGATTTGATGGAGATTCTTTCCACCAATTTACAATCCAAGATGGATTACCCGATGATGTCATCACACAAGTGGCTTTATCTGAAGAAGGCCATATTGTAATAGGAACCAATAACGGCATTGCAATGCTTAAGGGGTTTGACAGCAACCCGGAACAAAATGACTTTCAAAATAACTCAGTAAGTCTTCATATTGAGGTGCATAACACACTTTCAAATAGTGAATTATCCAAGTATAAACCTGTATTTGAAATTTACAACACTAGTACTGGTTATCAGATCAAAGATGTCAATCGGGGACAACAGGGTATCTATTTAGATAAAAAAGGTGTGCTCTGGATAGCAACAGGCTCAGAAAAAAGTGGTTTAGTCCGTATGGATTACAAAGAGCTTTCAAAAAATAAACGTCCGCCCAATAATACGCTCACTGCCGTTAAGATCAATAACGAAAATATTTCCTGGCGAAGTTTAAAGTTAGTTACGACCGCTCAAAAATCTAACATCGATTCAGCTTATACAGTGGATGCATCAATTTCTGAAGAGATCACCACTTATGGGAAACCATTGAGTAGCAAAGAAAGATCGGAGTTAAGGTCAAGATACAAGGACCTGGCATTTGATGCTGTTAGCCCTTTTCATTCCATTCCGCAAAATTTGATACTACCTTATTCACATAACAACTTGACTATTGAATTTTGTGCCATCGAGCCTGCTGATCCAAAACTCGTTAATTATCAATTTAAGTTGGAAGGATACAGCGACTCTTGGAGTCCTCCATCAAACCAGACCTCTGCGACTTTCGGAAATATTTTTGAGGGAGATTATACATTTTACGTGCGTTCTCAAAGTCCAAGTGGGGTTTGGTCGGAACCATTAACGTATTCATTTACTGTTCTACCACCTTGGTATAGAACACTCTGGGCCTATGCATCCTATATGCTTATTTTTCTGTTTGGCTTCAGGAGCTTTAGTAAATACAGAGAACGAAAACTCATTGCTGAAAAGGTGAAGTTGGAAGAAACCGTTCTGGAGCGGACCAATGAATTAATTCAAGAAAAAAAGAAATCGGACAGTCTTTTACTCAATATTCTACCTAAAGAAATCGCTCAAGAACTAAAAGAAACGGGAAGCGTGATTCCCAAAAGACATAAGAATGTAACTATTCTTATGACCGATTTTAAAGGGTTTACTGAGCTTGTCGCATCCGTCCCGGCCATTACTCTGGTCGATGAACTCAATGACATTTTTGGACGATTCGATGAAATCGTTGAGGAGACTGGTATTCAAAAAATTGAAACAATTGGTGATGCGTATGTTGCCGCATACGGGCTTGAGGAGGAGACGGCAGAGCATGCTATTAATTGTATCAGAGCCGCACAAAAAATGTTATCCTACCTGGAGAAGAGAAATAAGGAACATGAGCTAAAATGGAATATGAGGGTTGGTATACATTCCGGCCCTATAGTAGCTGGAGTTGTTGGAAAGAAGAAATTCAACTATGATCTTTTTGGAGATACCATAAATACGGCAAGCAGGATGGAGTCTTCAGGAGAGCCAGGTAGAATAAATATTTCAGATCCCACTTATCAGCTTGTCAAGCATGCCATCAAATGTGAGTATAGAGGAAAGATCCATGCCAAGGGAAAAGGAGAGTTAGACATGTACTTTGTAAAAATTGATGGTTGATTTATAAGCGGAATAACTCTGCGGATGAGTTGATGTGCCAGTTCACTTTGCTCATGTCAGTGAGTTGTTGTTGGAAGGACAACTGATCAAGTGAAAACACAACATAAAACAATCACATGCAACAGATCTCTTTTTGGCAAACTTGGGTAGTGACAGGCTTACTGATGGTGATGCCCGGGTAGTAACAGCACAACAAGCTGAGCTCACTCTTGATGACCTCTTCGCCTCACCAAAACTAACGGGAACTACCCCTTCCAGGCCTGTATGGGCTCCCAGCAGCGAGCACTTCGCCTTTTCCTGGAGTGAACCGGGAAATCCCGGGCGTGGCCTCTGGGTTTCCACAAGCGGTGGGAAGCAGCTGCGCCTGATTTCCAATCCGGCATCTGGGTCAGTGCGTGACATGGTCTGGAGCGATGCGAATACAATTGTCAGCCTGCGAGGGAACGACCTATGGCAGACATCGCTGACCCAAGGAGACGATCTCCAGTTTATGCCCGTCCAGCCAGGCGCACATCATCTGTCGATATCTCCAAGCGGTAACCAAGCGGCGTATTTAGTGAATGGTGACTTGTGGCTTGCTGACTTCCCTTCCAAAAAGAATCGACAGCTCACCGAGATCGGTATTGCCAGTCTCTCCAGCCTACCCAAGGGACGATACAGCCGTCCGGAACGTGAAATAGGCCCGGGCATCTGGAGTGGGCCAACCTACAAATGGTCCCCTGATGGCAAGACAATCGCCTTTCACGAGGTTGACCGACGCGAGATGCGAAAGGTGCCGTTCCCGGATTACCTCGCCGTCGAAACCAATCCCAACGAGGTGCGCCGAGGTTACCCGGGCGATCCAAACGAGATTCGCCGGGTTGGTCTGCTTGATGTAGAAAGCGGTAAGCTTACCTACCTCGACTTGCCAGACCCAGACGCCAACCAGGTCATCGACTTCAACTGGTCACCGGATGGTGCGCTGCTGGTCGATACCGCATCCGACACGGCAGTTGAGCGTAAGTTGTTCGTCCTATCACCCGGAGAAAGCCAACTGCGAGAGATTTGGCGAGGTGTTCGAGAGAGCCGCATGTACACATCCTTTGGATCCACTTGGCATCCGGATGGAAATGAGGTCGTTTTCTTAAGCGATCTAGGTGATCGCTACGGCCTTTATACCATCGATAACTCACCGTCCAAAGACCGTCCGCAGCTCCTGACAGATCCATCCTACGATGTGCTATCCTCTCCCAGTATTGCCGGTGACGCTCTGTTTTATGCAGGTAATGGGGTCAATCCATACGAACAACATGTGTATCGCCTCAAATTGTCCGGTGGCGAGCCCGAGCAGCTGACGCGCCTTGCAGGACGCAACGTTGGCTACCCCTCACCGGATGGCCGGCACTTGGTATTTATACATAGCAGCGATACTTCACCCCCAGAGCTTTATGTACAAAGCAGCGAGGGTGGTGACCCTACCCGAATAACCAACTCCCCCCTGCCCGCCTTCACGGAGCGATCTTGGACAGCTGCGGATTACGTTAGTTTCCCGAGTCTTGTCGATGACTACACCCTCCATGCCCGTATTCTTAAACCCACCAATATGCAGCCTGGCAAGAAGTATCCTGTGCTGTTTGGGCCCGTGTATTCGAATACGGCAAGGAACCGCTGGGCAGGTAACTACAGCCTGGTACAGCAGCTGTTGGTCAAGAAGGGATATATTATCGTGCAGGTGGATTCGCGCGGTAGCAACGGTTATGGCCAGGCATTCCGTGAAGAATTCCTGCTGGGCTTTGCCGACCAGGACATCGAGGATTATGCCAGTGCTGTTGCCTATATGGAGTCTCTGGATTATGTTGACCCTGATCGCATCGGCATCTGGGGCAGCAGTTACGGTGGCACACTCTCGGTTTATTCGCTGCTAAAGAAGCCGGGCTTATTCCAGGTGGGTGTTGCTGCAGCAGCAGCTGTTGACCCCGTATTCTTTGGCACGGACGACGTTGCGATAGTTCGTCGACCGCAGACCCACCCGGAGATCTTTGAAAGAAAAGCGCTCAACTATGCAGCCAATCTGGAGGATAAACTACTGTTCATCCACGGCATACAGGACCATGTGGTACCATTTAAGACGACGGCCGTGTTAGCGGAAGAACTCATTAAACAGGGCAAGGATTTCGACTTTGCCTTTGCACCGGGAGCGACCCACGGATGGAGCCGTGAGCGGTATTACGATCGCTACCTGTTTGGCAAGCTGATCGAATACTTTGACCGCTACCTGGGCGAACCGAAAGATTAGGTGATTGCAGCTGTCTTGTTCTGGCCTGATAATTGATAAAGTGCAACCCTATAGTAACAAACAACATCGGAAAAACTCAAATGAAAAAACACCTCTTCCTCCTCCTGACAATTGGATCATTCTTGTCTTCCCTTCAAGTAATTAGAGCCCAAACTAATGAAATTGAAACGGAAATTATTGATAGCGTATATTCTGAAGTACTGAAAGAATCTCGTGAGTTTTGGGTTAAATACCCAGACAATTACAACCCAGATGGTACTGAAAAATATCCTGTCGTCTATTTGCTGGATGGATTTTCATTGAAAGAAAATTTAGAAGCAGTTTATGATAATTATTGGGGACATTATCTGCCTCATATGATCCTGGTTGGGGTTTCCAACAGAACCAACAGAGTGCGGGACTTAACTACTTCACAGATAAAAATGAGGCGCGGACAGGCTATGGATCAAGATACTGGCGGCGCCGAAAACTTTACCCAATTCATCGAAAAAGAACTAATCCCATACATAGACAGTAAATATCCCGCCACTTCTTACCGAACTTTGATTGGCCATTCTTATGCCGGTTTGTTTACTGTTCATATGTTGGTCAATCATCAACATCTCTTTCAAAATTATATAGCCATAGACCCAAGTTTGGATTGGGATGACCAAAAATTGTTGATGGAGGCAAAAGAAAAGCTGAGTTCAGAAAGTTACAAAGGCAAATCCCTTTTCGTTTCTTTAGCAGCAGAGCAGCTACATATGTGGGATGAAGATATAACCATGGAGAATATCATGGACGACTCTTCAGAGTTTACCTTGTTTGCCCGTTCCATCATCGACTTTTCAACTTTTGCCGAATCTCAAAAACAGAGTGGACTAAATTTCTCCTGGAAGGTTTATCCTGAAGATCTGCATGGTACCGTCCCGCTCCCTACGATGAGAGATGGATTGGTCTTTCTTTTTAAGTGGTACCAGTTTAAATCCCCTCAAAAGTATAATAACCCAGAAACGACAGTAGAAGAATTGGTTGAGCTATTGAAGGAGCAGGAACAAATCTATACCCAGCATTTTGGTGTCCCCACTGCACCCATGATAGACGAAATGTTAAATGGCTATGGCTACATGAATATGCAAATGGGACAACCGGAGAAGGCGTTCATGTTTTTTGAAATGAATATTAAGTACAATCCAACAAGTGCAAATACGTATGACTCGATGGCTGAGTATTACGAATCTCAAAACGACAAAGAGAATGCCTTGAAATATTTAAACCAGGCCTATGAAATAAGTGGTGACGATTACTACAAAGAGCGAATTGAAGCTCTAAATAAAGAATAACGAAAAGCTTGCGTGACTATATTTGCCTAAGGCAGTTCGCTTCGCTCGTATCAATGCGAAATCATAGCCAGGGCCGTTAGGGTTAAATTGAACCTAAATTTCAAGATTAAAAATGAACAAAGTTTTTAGGACATTAAAAAAGGGATTTCTATATACTTTCTCTATTCTCATATTTATTTCAGCCGCAGCTTACATATACCTCTATGTGCTTCCAAAAGGACCTGAAATAACAGAAATTAAAAAAACAAACAATGGAATAGACTCTTTTGTTATATACGCTTATAAAAATAGTGAGAGAAAATCAATTAAGGTATGGACTTATAAACCTGAAAGTTGGAATGAAAAAGACAAAATAGTTTTCGTTATGCACGGGGGTGGACGAAATGCATATGACTATCTAAACACTTGGGTTGAGCTAGCTGATGAAAACAACCTTCTAATAGTTGCGCCTGAATTCGAAAATAAGTTCTCAACTTACACAACGAACGACTATCAGGAGGGCAATTTATTTACCTTTTTTGGAAGTAAAAATCCAAAAAGCGAATGGGCATACACAGTAGTTGAGAACATTTTTGACCATATTAAATCAGTTAACAAAATCACTAACGAACAGTATGACATTTTTGGACATTCTGCTGGCGGACAATTTGTTCATCGGATGGTAATGTTAATGCCGGAATCACGGATAGGAACAGCCATTGCCGCAAATGCCGGATTTTACACCCTGCCTGAAGAAAATTTGGCATTTCCTTATGGATTGAAAAAAGTGGACATCAAACTAGACACCCACGTCAAAGCAGGACACAAAAAGAGATTGATTATTCTATTAGGCGAACAGGACAATGACCCAAGTTTAGGAACTTTTAGAACAACTGAATTGGCAATGGAACAGGGAGTGCACAGACTTGAACGGGGAACTAATTTTTTTATAACAAACAAGAAGCTTAGTGAGCAAAAAAACTGGGTATTCAATTGGGCAATTGATACCGTTAAAAACACAGGACATGATTACAAAAAAATGTCGGAAACTTCCATTAAATGGATAGAGAAATAAAGCAGGGCGAAAATAAAGAGCAGCACCCTTGAACAGCAATGAATTGAATCAATCAAAAATTTCTTGCAACTCCATTAGCTAGTTTGATTATTTGTACTCTTATCGGATTTAACGGAATCATTTGAGACCTTATAAAAGTTTGGTGAAATTTTATCGGAACGGTTGGTATTGTTTATCTGGGCCTATTTATTTCAAAATTTAAGGGTGAAAATTTCCTAAATAAAAGCAGACCAAAAAACGAATACGACACTCTTTTTCTTTTTACTTTTAAGCAATTCTCGTTTATTCAATTGCAGTCCCATTTTTCCGAGCTGACTATTCTTCCCTTCCAATGACTGTAAGAATTCTAACCGGTTTATGTGGTTGTAATTTTCATGGATCATAAAACTTCTGGGTGGAACTTTTCACTCATTGATAAGGATCGTTTCAGTTTTGACCCTTTGGTATCTCCTGCCCGAATTCAGGTTTTTAGCTATTCCATTTGCAATCGTAGTGATATACATTATTACGCTAATCAACTTAAATAACAGAAACAATACTGAATTAAAAGAACCCTAGAATTCAAGGGTTAGAAAATATCGCTGACTGTAATTAATTAAAGAGCAGCATCAAACAATAGAATAATACCGTAAAAATCGTCTTAAAATCAATATATTATGGACTGGCAATTTATTTATTATAGTAAGCAGTAACATTAATGAATTTATTTCCAAGCCTAAGACAAAAATTCTCTCATTACAGGATTAGAGGTAAAATAATAACCGTTCTATGGATAACCTTAGTTTGGTCATTAATATCATTATTTCGCTTTTTTGAGACCTATGCCAGCATAATTCATACGGAAGGTCAAGAACACACATTAAAATTCAGTGATGGTATTTTGGCTAGCTTGGTAATAATTGTTCCTGCAGGATTAATTGTTGGATCCAGTTTAGTTTTTATATGGGAACGATGGCTCAGAAAAATGGCCTATCTAAAGGCTATGTTTTTTATTTTACTCTTCTACTCTTTAGTTTTTTTATATTCTATCCATTGGATTACATGTGGAAAATAGTCAATAATTCCAGTGAATTAGTTGATAACAGTGTAGTAAAAACAGTCCTGGAGAACACGCTTAATTTAACACTACTATCCAATTATATATTTTGGTTCGTCATTACGTTTTTAACCATTTTATCTCTATTTATTAGAGATAAATTTGGACCAATAACCTTTGTCAATTTTTTAAAAGGAAAATACTTTAGGCCAAAACGTGAAGAGCGTGTCTTCATGTTTATGGATTTAAAATCATCCACAACAATTGCTGAAGAGCTCGGGGAGGAGCGGTATTTTAATTTTTTAAATGACACATTTAGTATTGCAACACCAGGAATACTATCTGCCCACGGAGAAATTTATCAATATGTTGGTGATGAAATCGTGATAAGTTGGATAACAAAAAATGGTGTCAACAGGGCCAATTGTATCAGCTGCTATTATAAAATGACAGGGCTACTGAAAGATAAATCGGATTACTTTAATGACACCTACGGAACACAGCCTGTGTTTAAAGCTGGATTACATTTTGGACCTGTAATTACAGGTGAAATGGGAATAGTAAAAAGAGAAATTGTGTACTCTGGAGATGTTTTAAATACCGCATCGCGGATTCAATCACTTTGCAATGAAATGAAGACTGATCTTCTGGTATCCAGAAATTTAATATCACTCATAGATCTCAATTTTTTGGATAAAAAAGTCAAGTCTATTGGCAACATTAGTCTTCGAGGAAAACAGGAAAAAATTGAGTTAGTTACCCTTCTGGATGACGATTAAGCCGGCGCCAGAGATTAACCCATTAATTAATTCTAAAGGCACTCCTAACTTGTATGACGTAATTGAAGCTACAAATGTTGAAATAATGAATATCATGTTGCATTTCAAAAACCAATAAAAACAGTGGCTAACAATGTATGCAAGGCATAGCTGGCCTAACCATAGAGTTCCAACGCCTCATAAGCAATAAAACAGTAGTAATCATGCTCACTAACGTTTTAAAAACATCACTTTTTATATTTCTGTTATCGACCTTGATTTTAGGTTGTGAAGAGGAAAGAGAAAATCCTTTTTCTGTTCTAGAGGTAAATATTGCCAACCAGCAATTTTTAGACAGCTTAATTATCTACGATAAAGATGAATCCTGGGAGGTAAAATCGATTATTCGATTCACAGAATCAAATTCGGTGATTGACACCTTGAATATCCTCCAGACAAAACGCTATCAGATTTATTCGTTTATATCTGGCAACCAAGGAGAAATGGGAGAATTATTAATCTCCCCAAATAGTAAAATATCTCTATCAATTGATGAAAATCAACTTTTCGAGTCAATAAGTTATTCTGGCAACTTTAAATTACCCAATAATTTCTTGGCCTATTCCAAAAAACATCAAAACCAATTATCCGAAATGGTTCGCAATGGAATAGAACAAGAGGATTTAGAAATATCAATTGATGAAAGGAGTAAATTAATACATGAGAAAGGGAAAGCACTCGATATAGTTGATAGCCTGAGTACTTATGTCGACCGAAAATTCAACAAGTTCGCTGAAATTCTAATACAAAAGAACATCAAACACCAATACAAGCAATCACTAATTGGTGAAATTGGAAATAACTTCTTTTTCAAAGACGTAAACAATCGCGAAAAGTCCTTGAGAGATTTTAAAGGAAAATATATTTACATAGATGTCTGGGCTACCTGGTGTAAACCTTGTAAAGTAGAGCATACTTATTTGGAACAGTTAGACGATTATTTTTCTGATAATGATGACTTTCAAATTATTTCCGTAAGCACGGATAGCGAATTTGACAAGTGGAAGAGGTACGTCACTAAGAATTCTATGGAAGGAATACAGCTTTATTCTGGCGCAGATTCAGATTTTGTAAAATTTTATGACATTGGTGCTTTACCACGATTTATTCTATTAGATCAAGCAGGTAGAATTATTAATTCTGAAGAAATAAGGCCTTCTAATCCCGAATTATTAAAGAAATTAAACTCCACCGTTCACAATGATAAATATGCCAAATAGCGCATTTGGAAATTTTTATTTCGCTTACCCTAGTGTCCTAGATTCTTGTGATAGTATTTGCCTACATCTTCACAACTAATCCAACTAAAGCAGAAAAATAAAACTACGCCAATACCGAATAAGAACAATGGCTAGTTAACATCTGACAGAATCAGGTTACAAAACATATTTTGAATCGTCTTCCACCTAATAGATCAGAAAATATGAATGAAAAAAAATTATAAGATATAGGTGGAGCTTGTGCCATTCTTGAGGGGCTTATTTATATCCTTGCCTTCATTATTTACGGAGGTATTTGGGCTTGGACAAATGGTATGGTTTTTATGGATTGGAATAACTAGGATACGTAAGCCAATGGTTGGAAGTGCCGATTGAACGTATACTAAGACGGTAGATAAGCTATAGCGGTTTGGGAACTTCCTCAAACCGCTTTTGTATTTAAACAAGTATATTGCTTACTGATAGTATAGTGTGTTATCTTCTCTACAACTGATGTAACATAGCCTTTTGCCAAAAAATCCAATGCGTAATATTGTAATCCCGTTTTTGATCCTATCTACCGGACTGATCTCCTGCAAATCCGCTACCGAGGAAGTTGACCAACTTCAGATTGCCAATGACTATTACCAAGCCCTTAATGATTCAGATTCTGCTAAAATGAGCGAGCTGTTAACCGACAGCCTGCGAACGGCAGAGACGGATTACGACTATGTGCAGACCTTTTCAAAGAAGCAGTACATTGAAGAGTGGATGAAATGGGACGAAGTATTTGGCCCAACTTACACCGTCGTGGAGATGGAGCAAGAAGACCAAACCGTCAAGGCCCAGGTCTCCAAGATCGATAAGCGAATCAGCCTATTGCATGAAGGGCCAACGGTCTGGAATGCCATCATCCATTTTGACGGAGGTAAAATTGTAAACATTGAAAGAAGCAATGTGGTCTTTAATGACGAACTCTGGTTAAAGAACAGAGAGGACCTCATCAACTGGATCGACAATAATCACCCGAAATTAAGTGGGTTCTTAAATGGTCAAAACGAAAGTATGGGGATGCAATACTTGAAGGCCATCGAACTTTATAAAAATGAAAAGTAGGGTGAGAGGACAATCCAAACACCTTATGAAAAAAAGAAAAATCACTTCATTATTACTGTTACTCGTCGGGGTTGCTTTAAGTGTTGCCTTTTTTTTGAGGATTGAATTCCCTCAAGGGTTTGGAGATTATTTCAAAAGAGCGTACTACAACCAATTCGGCCCTTTAGCCATAAGTTTGGAGCTCCTTTTTGCAGGGTATTACCTCTTTATCGGGGACAAAAAAACAAATTTCGCCTTAGCCCTTTTTGGGTTTACCGCTCTGCTAGATCCGCTATTTGATCAAATAGGTCTATTCAACAGCATAGTGCCCTTGTACGGAACCATCATTTTATCCGTCTGTGGGTTATTCTGTCTGTGGTTCGCTTTTGCCAACACCTTTCAATTAAAGCGTTTGTCTCGTACAGCAGCTATATTGAGTGTTATCCTAGGTGTTTTAATTGAGCTATACTTCAATTACCTGTAGGTGTCCTTTGACAACCGCCCGTATAAAAAACCCCACCATCTTTTCTTAAATTGAACACTCATGACCAGAGAAGAGTTTATCAGGACGTGCGGAATTGTTGGTGTAGGACTTCCAATTCAGTTTTAGCAGAGTTCATTTCCAGCGATTGACAGAAATACCAAAATTTAATGAGAAAGCCACAATTATTGGACCGATCCTTTATTGCATAGCATCCAACTAAATCCAACTTCATGTACGGTAAATATTATCACGAGCAATTCAAAGCCATTAAGTATGTTGGCGCTTTCTTCTGGGCAATTAAAGGGTATTCTATAACAGCTGACAGTTTTCAGCAAGATCATGTGTACCCCTTGCTTTGGCAAATATTGAGTATACTGGCATGGTTAGTATGGTTGTTCCTGCTTTGGGCCATTTATAAGGAACTTAAAAAGGCTTTTGGGAAAAATTGAATCGCTGTTATTGAATTCGAACAACTTAGCGCTAGTAATGAAGGAGAAGATTGGATTTCTCTACATACAGCGCACATTCGGCAAAAAAAGCAGTTGAAGCTATTGTTAATGTTTAAAAGCGAACAACAGTAATGAATTAGCGAGCTTTCGTTCTGGACGGATTCTTGATTCATCAAAAATGAATATAACCATAAACCCATGGAGAAAATACAGTTTAAAAAAGAGATAAGGGCATCGGCCAAGAAGGTCTTCATCACCATGCTGGGGTTAGAGAATATCAAAACATACGAGGATTGGACGTCCGTTTTTAATCCGACCTCAACCTATGAGGGAAGCTGGGAAAAGGGCTCGAAGATATACTTTGTAGGGTTTGATGATAGCGGCAAGAAGATGGGTATGGTTTCTGAAATTATAGAGAACATCCCTTTCAAATTTATTTCCATCAGGCATTATGGGATGTTGGACGGTGACAATGAAATTACGGAAGGCCCCATGGTGGAAGAATGGACCGGCTTATTGGAGAACTATTCATTGAGCGAGCAGGATGGGATGACTACGGTAACAGTAGATAGTGAAACCACAGCGGAATATGTGGATTCTCTGAGTACTACCTGGGCTAAGGCGTTGAATAAACTCAAGGAAATTGCGGAAAGATAGGCTCTAAGATTTTAGCCGTCAGCTCAATTATATGACCACAGTTATACGATATATGGACACTATAGAGATCAGATTAGCGAAAAAAGAAGATGCCCAGTTCATTGCGTTGCTGGGGAGGATTACATTTACAGAAACCTTTGGGCATTTTTTTAGGGATAAACAAGACTTGCTGAATTACTACGATGCTACATTTTCTGTTGAAAAGATCGAGACAGGAATTGCCAAGCCCGAAAATGTCTTCTGGATTGCCTTTGTAAACCGTTTACCTGTTGGCTACGCCAAACTTAAGTTGAATTCCAGATCGCAATTCATTAACTCCGACAACATCTGCCAACTTCAAAAGATATATGTGCTAAAGGACTTTTTGTCCATGAAGATTGGATTTCAATTGCAAACCGTTCTATTGGATAAGGCCAAGGAACTAAACTTTAATGCAATTTGGCTTTCCGTATTGGGCAGCAATGAGCGGGCGATCAACTTTTACAAGAGAAATGGCTTTGAGAAAGTTGGCGATCACGACTTCCAAATTGGTAAGGAGAGTTTTGAGTTTATTGCCATGAAGAAGGGACTCTAAAGAATCCCGGTCTTGTATACCTGTACTTCACGAGCGAATCCCAGAAGAATTCTCTAACTTGTAGGGACTTACAGGGACAACTTCGTTGAATACCTATTAAATACCTAGCCATGCCAGAAGTAACAGCAGCAAAGAATAATCGGATCGCCAGTATGAATTTCGGATCCATTTACCCACACTACCTCAGCAGGATAGAAAAAAACGGTCGTACCAAGGAAGAATTGGACCAGGCCATATTGTGGTTGACCGGATATGATCAAGCCAAATTAGACGGCTATATTTCGGGAAATGGAAGCTTCGGGGACTTTTTTGAGGGAGCAACACTCCATGAGAATGCCCATATGATCAAAGGGGTGGTCTGCGGCTATCGCATCGAGGAAATACCGGAAGAGTTCGCTTTATACCGGGATTGTCGGCGCATGGAAAAGCTTATCGACGAACTGGCCAAAGGCCGAAAAATGGAGAAGATCTTACGGGAGTAAAAAATGTAAATCTCGATATCCCCTCAATAAAACTGTAACACACACTCCCCTCATTTGTCTTTAGTTAAATCCAACCATCAACTAATTAACGACATGAAGGTCCCGTCATCAATCATCATCCTATTATTTGCTGTTGTCTTTTTTTCCTGTAACCATGAACAGCAGTCCCCTACTTTCGTAATTACAGGTAAAACATCGCCTGGCTGGTCCAATACAGTCAATCTGAGACATGGTTCAATCTCCCTGGCAGAGAGCTGGTCCGGTCAGACCGATAGCCGGGATTCTATCATTACTTTACAAGAAGACGGCACATTCCATCTCAAGGTATCCCTGGACCAAGCCCGGCTTTATTCGTTTGAACATCAAGATCAAAAGGTAGAATTTATTGCTAGTCCCGGGGATTCCATCCACATCGATCTGACAGCTAATACAGTCTTTTCCGGAACCAATTCGGATCAAAACAACCACCTCAATGCCATGAATGCTGAGGTGGACAAGATCGAAAATTACATCGTCAGCAACCAACGGGTATTCTTTGCGGATACCCTGGGCAGATACAATGCTAATATCGATTCTTTAAGGTCCGCATACCTTAGTATGAACGACCGTTTTAAAGCTTCCAACGAATTGCCTCAGGAATACCAGCAAAAGATCCTCAAAGAGATCGAGTACCGTTCAAAATTCTACAAGATCATCTACCCTGCTGTACACGAAATGTATACGGGAGACACCATACAGATCGATCAATCCTTTTACGACCAGATCACTACCGGAAGTTTTGATGATCCTGAATTCTTAAAGCTCAATAACTATGTGCTGTTCCTGGATCGTTATGCCGATATCATGTCTGCCGGAGATCTGCGGTTCCGCAATTTTTACGATGCGGGTATTCAAAAAATTAAACCCAAATACTGGGCCATTCAAGGCTTGGATGCCAAGCAGGATATCAAGGATTATTTGACCTATGAACACCTGCGAAAAAGCATAGGCAACTATGGCATATCCTATTTGGGTGATATTATGACCAATTACAAGGACAGCAGCAAAGACTCTGAGCTTAAAGAAGAGCTGCTGAAGATGTATGACGAGGCCCAACAAAGAAGATCAGAGCCCGATACTATAGTGATTTACCGGAATGTGAACGACATCCAATTAGAGGCCCATATCTTCTATCCGGAAGGTCATAAATCGGCAGACATGCGACCGGTCTATGCATTCTTTCATGGGGGTGGATGGGCAACAGGCATCCCAGAATGGGGCTATACCAATTGCAAGCGGTACAGCAAGAAAGGGATGGTTGCCGTGTCTTTTGAGTACCGACTGATCGATATTCACGGATCCAACATCATAGACTGTGTACAAGATGCCAATTCGGCCATAGTGTGGCTGCGAAAAGAAGCTAAGAACTTGGGGATTGATCCAGATAAAGTCATTTCAGCAGGATTCTCTGCGGGAGGTCACATTGCCGCTTCTACAGCTATTCTTGACCAGTGGACAATAGAAGATCCATCCGGTTTTAACTCCATCCCCAATGCTTACATCACCCATTCTGCTTCCTATGATACGACCAAGAGTAACTTTTTTAGAAGGCAGTCCAATGGCGACGCTGAGAGCATATCCACCCACCATAACGTCAAGCCAAACCTACCACCTTCCATTTCATTTCACGGCACCAGGGATCACCTGGCACCCATCAATGAGTTTACAGCTTACCGGGACAAGATGGAACAAATGGGCAATGATTTTGAGTACAAAATCTTTGAAGGGATTGGGCATTTCTTTACGGACCCTGTTGCCCGGGCAGAAGTGGCCGAGCTAACGGATGCGTTTCTGGTTAAATTGGAGTATATCCAAGAGTAGTGTTTCATCAAACTGACCCTAGTCCAAGGTGATTTTCTCCTTCGTCGAGGAATTGATCCATAGGATCAGCGATAGTTCTATGCGAGCCTTAGGCGACTCGAAATTCTTTCGATTTAAGATTTGTATAAACAAACTAGTAGACGTTACATTTCCCTGAGCTATCAGAACAAATTCCATGGACCAAGAGAAATTAATTACCCTTGAGTCAAGCAGAAACTGTAACAATTTCTGAACTTATGAGTATTTACAATTGACGACACTTCTTACACCATGCGAATTTCCCTTTTACTTCTTCTGAGTTTCTTTCAATTATGTGCCATGCAGGGACAGACCTCTTTTAAGGAACTAAACTTGACCGGCGGTCAGTATCAAGTTGGATTCAGGCACTACACTGCAACGGACAGTACCAGAACTTACCGCATCGGTAATGAAGCGAATAATCACTTCATATACCGGCCAATTCCAATTAGTGTATGGTACCCAGCTCGAGCTAAGGAGATCACCTCCGAATCGCTTACGATCCTGGATTACTTGGAGGTTCTTAAAGAAGAGGAAGAATGGGAGAATCTCCCCAATGAATTTCTACTGGATTGGTTTCATTACTTATGGAATACCCCAGAGAACAGGGCACATTTACCTGAAAAAACCAAGGCCGTTCCAGAGGCAAAGGCAATTGACCAAAAATTCCCCGTGATTGTCTATGCGTCCAGCTTTCAGGCATCTTCCATAGAGAATTTTGCCCTCTTTGAATATTTAGCGAGTGAGGGATATGTTGTTATATCCAGCCCTTCCAGAGGTACAGAGACAAGACAGCTAGAAGGTGGGATCCCAAAAGATATGGAAACGCAAGCCCGGGATGTGGAATACCTCTTGGGACAACTGCACAAATTCTCCAATGTGGATATGGACAAGATCGCGCTTATGGGCTTTAGCTTCGGAGGATTGGCCAATATGATCACAGCGATGAAAAATCAACATATCAAAGCTCTGGTAAGCCTGGATGGAACGGAACGTTACCGCTATGACGTGCTGGAGCGATCTGCTTTTTTCGACACCGACCGATTAACTATTCCCTATATCCACTTCGCCCAGAAACTGATACCCGATGCCGTCATGAAAGAAGATAAGATCCCAACCGAATTGAACTATCGTTTTCAACTTTACGACTCGCTAAACAATAGCGATGTCTACAGCTATCGCTTCAACGATCTTTCTCACAGTTACTTTAGCTCCTATGGGGTGTTATTTGGCAATCGGGATATGCGACAGGATAAAAGTGATGCAGCTATTATGGCTTCCTATCGGGCACTTTCCCAATATACGCTGCAGTTTTTGAATGCGGTCCTGAAGGATGATGTCAAAGCCGTACGCTTCGTTGAAAGAAAACCCGAGGATAACGGTTTCAAAGCTAGCTTGATCGATCAGAAGACGAAGAAATCCAACCTTCCCAAATTTGATCACCGAGCTTTCAACGACTTGGCATTGGCTCAAAACTATAAGGACCTGATCCCCTTGTACAAAAGGTCATTGGCCACGCATCCCGATCTGCAATTGAAGGAGGGCATGCTGAATACCCTCGGTCTAAAACTGTCGTTTGATCCCATGCGAATTGAGCAAGGCATCAATGTGTTTTTATTGGCACTTCATATTTACCCGGATTCGGCTAATTTGTACGATAGCCTGGCTGAAGCTTACTTGTATAACAAGGACACAAAAAATGCCATTGTGAGTTTTGAGCGATCGCTGAAATTGAATCCCGGAAATCAGAACGCCATGAAGAGGCTGAAAGAGTTGAAAGACTAAATACGATTAGACGCTCTGGTAGAAAAATTCGCCCTAACTTTAATGGAGCGGCATGGTTTGATTCCAAACATTGTCTGAAATGGAGTTCTGACCCAATTCAATAATCCTAAACTTTAGGCTCTTGGAGGACCTAATCTATTTTTCGTATAACGACAAGAGCTCAATTCTGCTGATCTTTTTTTTCCATGCAGTGGTATTCTCCGCACTATTGTTGAAAAAGGGATTGGAACAGAATAAGAAGGACTGTTTCTGGTTGGCGTCTTTCATCTTCTTGGGCGGCTTGTACATCTGTCCATTTATGCTCGGTTATGCAGATTGGTATGGCGAACCCGGTTATCGGGCATTCATGTTCTTTTTTCCCTTTCAGCAGTTGTTTCTGATTGGGCCGGTGTTCTTTTTCCACACCAAGACACGACTAAACAGCGACTTTAAGTTCAGCCGAAAGGACCTGTTGCATTTTGTACCGGCCATAGCTTATCTGATCTATACGCTGATCGTATTTGTTGTCGACAAGCTGATCCTGGACGAATATTATTTCTATGCGGACCAAAGAGATAAGGACCTGGCATTCTGGTATCAGATGGCGGGACTTATCTCCATGCTTTTTTATCTATACCTAAGCCTAAAGTATTACTCCGATTATCGGAAATTGTCCTTAGCGCAGGTGAGTTTTGCCGATGAAATTGCCCATAAATGGATCAAACACTTTGCCATTGCCTTTGGTCTGATCTTGATCTTAAGGGTGCTTTTCTTTATCCTCAATCCGGAATGGGGGCAGTTTGGCAGCAAATACTGGTATTACCTCTGCTTCTCGATATTGCTGATGTACATCTCGATTGCCGGATATTCCAGCACGCTCAAATCTGCATTGAATCCCAAGTTCAAACCCGGGGTCAAATTCAGCACCTCAGATAGCAGAAGTATTTCTGAACCCATTACTAGTTCAATTGAGGAAGTAGCCTTAGACCAGTGGAAGGATCGGATCACTGCATTGTTTGATCAGGAGGAGGTGTTCAGAAACCCGAATCTAACCTTAACCGATGTGGCAGATAAACTGAATACCAATCGGAATGTGGTGTCCAAAGCCATCAACCAGGAATTTAAATTGAACTTCAATGATTATGTCAATCAAAAGCGAGCGGAAGCCGTGATCGACCAACTGAAAAAGGGTCAACATCATAGAAGCACCTTTCTGGGATTAGCCTTGGATTGTGGTTTCAATTCCAAGACCACCTTTAACCGGGCTTTTAAAAAGTACACGGGCATTACACCAAAGCAATATATTTCCCAAAATGAGCTTTAATATTGGGTTCAAATGGTAATTTGAAGCGTTGGGAGCAAGAAACAACCCTAGTTTAGCTCAAAATCTAATATCCCAGTTATGCAAAATTTCCTTTTAACCTTGCTTCTGTTTTTAGTCGCTAATCTCTTCGGTCAAACCGAGCAGAAATTCGACACCGACGCCATTGACCAGATTTTGAACCAATACACGGACGATGAGTCTCCTGGTTTGGGAGTTGGAATAGTCAAGGACGGGCAGATAGTCTATGAGCAATATCGTGGACTGGCTAACCTAGAGCACAAGATCAAATTTGATCAAGACACTCGGTCCAACATTGCCTCCACCGCTAAACAATTCACGGCCCTCATGATATTGGATTTGTCCCAACAAGGGAAGTTGAGCCTGGAAGATGATATACGAGACTATTTACCGTCGCTCTACCCGAATGTCAAGGAGGAAATTAAGATCAGACATGTGATGAATCACAGCAGTGGAATCAGGGATTATGTATTCATATTGGAAATGATGAACGACGCCTACTGGCGGCAGATCGGGATGGACAATGACGATGTGATCGAACTATTAGCCAAACAACAAGAGCTGGTTTTTAAACCAGGTAGCCGATATTCCTACAGCAATTCGGGCTATACCATCTTGGCCGAGATCATCGAAGAAGTAAGCGGAGAGCGTTTTAATGATTACTCTGAAAGGTTCTTTAAAGAATTGGGCATGAATCATACCTCTTTTATCAGGCGATATATGGGGGTGATCCCCAACCGGGCAGATTCCTATTCCGATTGGGGAGATGGCCTCTGGCTTTCTACCCCGGCCGTAACCAAATTCAATGGAGACGGATTCCTCTTTACTACACTTCCTGATCAACTGATATTTGAACAAGCAGTCCAGAATGCGGTTAAAGACAACAACACCTTGCTCATCGAAAGCCAGAAATCTATCCCCAACAGCGAGATCACGACTTACGGATTTGGTCTGGAACTGGATGGTCGCCTGGGAAGGAAAGCACAATATCATTCCGGTTCCACCTTTGGCTATCATTCCCACACCAACCGTTTCCCGGATGAAAATCTTTCGGTCTTTGTGGTCAGCAACAATGGTCGCATCTGGAGCGGTACCATAGCCGACGAAATTTCGGCGGTATTACTCCCCGAAACGGATGAAAAATCGAATTACGATGAACTTCTCAGTACAAATTCCAACACAACGGAAAACGTCGGGCAATATATTTCCCCAGATGGCTTCCTTATCAGGATTGAGGAGGAAGAAGGAAAACTCCTTTGGAGAAGTGCGAACAATTCACCGTATGAAATAATTTCCGAGGAGAACAACATCTATTCTGTGGACTACAATTCGGAGATCAAGATCCGGTTCTTTGCCGATAAATTGGTTCGGTTCTATTCATCAGGGAAAACTTTAGTCTACAAAAGACACATTCCGAAGCAGGCATCCCCAGCCGATCTGCAAGACTTGGTTGGCACATATACCAGCGAAGAACTGGATATGAGTCTCACTTTCAGATTAACAGAAGAGAACCAACTGAAACTGAAGTTCTCCAACAGGGATAGAGAACAGGATGTATCGGTACTGAACAGAAATGAGTTAGTGGCCTCTAATTTCATCTTAAAGGTAAAGAGAGATACATCAGATCGTGCATCGGACATACTCGTAACCCTGAATTATAGGGCACAAAACAATAGGTTCGCTAAAACATCACCATCGCAAGTCTCAGCTCAAAATTAAAATTTAAATTCGCTGGAGCAGAGATTTCAATAGAGTGGATAACAAAAAGCAAAATACGCACCAATACATCAACAAGGCATTTGTAATACTTGCCTTATTTATCCTGGCAGATTTTATCGTCCCAGGAAATCTAAAGAGCGCTGACATAGTCGAGGTACAAAAAGAGATTCAGCGATACTATAATGCCGGCGGGAATTACCACTATTCGTATAAGGTGGTAACCCCCGAGGACATATTCCAGGTTTCGGAAGATTTTGCTGCTCAGGTGGAAGAACAAGACAACATTGAGTATGCTATCTCTCCTGTATTCAAGGAAGTGAACTGGTACCGATCTGACCCTTCAGCTAGAAAGTCCTTTCATTCTTTGCGACTGGCTTCAGGCCTTATACTTCCGATACTTTGTATGTTCTCTATCTTTATGCTGGTGCGCTACAACAAGAAATTAGGGAAAGTGGACTTTATATTGAAAGCCCTGTTGATCGGGGATCTGATCTTATTGATCACCTAGATGGGGAAATCATTGGTTCAAATGGTAAAAACCATCACCTAGCCTTTAATTTGTCGCTCCCTTTTTGAGTAGATCCATGATGTGTTGAAGCTCCTTGGCGTTCTCTTCCTTAGATATAAACAGGGTAGCCTCCGGACTTTGATCTTCCAGATTAGGTGAATTTTCAGATAGCATTTCCCAGCGCTCCATAATGGTACGTTTGACCAATTGCTGGGCCTCTGGTTTACACACAAACAGTATATTTTGCAGCGCCTTATGGTCCAAAATAAAGTCGATCTCGTACTCGCATCCCTTATTCTTTTCGCTAAAACCGCGCAGGTCCATCATGATCACGGAGGCTTCATCCACCAGGGTACTCAGCCCGATCTTCCAGGTATTTTCATAGCACATCACCGATCATAAAGCTCCAAAAGGCCCTGGTCAAGCCAATGAACATCAAGAAAAAGAAGAGGGACTGGTACCAAAGGGTTTGAAACGGAATGAAGATCACCCTTTGCACAGGGCCAAGAAATCCAAATATTCCCGTGCGGTAGGCTTTAAACTGGCTTCCGTGGCCAATGAATCGCATCAGGGTCCAAAAAAATACTACACCCACAAAAGGAGTACATGTCGGTGTCTATCATCGGAATAGAAAAGAAACGACCGATCATTGGAATCAAAGTATATACTGCGAGTATTCCCAGGTCTATCAAAAATAGTTCGGTTGAATTCCCGTTCGGCCTGTGCCACGGCCTCCTCCCTGATAGACTTGGCCTCACTGAGTTCTGTACTGGCATCCATCTCCCTGATCTTCAGGGGAGCTATTAGCGGTTTTTCCGGAACACGCTCCTCCTCTACTTTCATTGCCGCAGCCTTCTCCGATTCCGCCATCATTAACTGATTGAGCTTTTTAAAGAGTTTTGCACGGGTAATTCTGACGATGATATAGGACACAAGCAGTAACAGTATCCTCAGCGGTATTCCTATCATTGGTAGTTTGGTTAGTTAGCGATCCAGAAGATACGAAAGCCAGGGCCAAGTTCAAATAAAGATGTTTGAATGGTGTTTTACGACGGTTCAACGGAAACAGAGGATGTGTACAAATTTGGTTTTATAGGTTTGTATAAACGTAACCATAAAACACTCAATATGTTCTCCAATCACGAAACTGTCTTTTCACTGGCCGGCACCCTAGTACTCCCCATGTGGTTACTACTGGTCATTGCTCCATACTGGAAATTTACCCAGTTTCTGATCCGCTACAAGATCATCCCATTAATCCTATCTGTGCTCTATGCCATTTACCTGAGCTTGGCCATACAAGGTGGCAGCGGGTTGGATTTTGGCAGCCTGGCGGCAGTTATGGAGTTATTTACCATCAAGGACGCCTTGCTGGCCGGTTGGATCCACTACCTGGCTTTCGATCTGCTGATCGGAATGTGGATGGTCACCAAGAATCGTGAACTCAAGATACATCCCATTTTAATGGCACCCTGCCTGGCCACCACCTTTATGATGGGTCCGGTAGGCTTCCTACTTTTTAGCATCATTCAATCAATCAAATCTCGAACAAATGAATCGTCTTAAATCCCTTGCTCAGCAAGAAAAACAAAGCAGCCCCGCCTTGTATTATGTGGTACTGATCCACCTCCTGTTAGCCATTATCTGCATGGTCGGTTTAGTGGTGGACGACCGCACACTCATGGGTATCAATGTTTGGATCAAACCCTTGAAATTCTGTATTTCGGGAGGGATCTACATTTTTACAGTAGGTTATCTGACCACCCTCTACCCCTATTCCAATACAAAACGGAAGATCATCAACAATGTAGTTGCCTGGACCCTACTACTGGAGATCCTGATCATATTCTTCCAAGGCGCAAGAGGGGTACAATCGCACTACAATCAGAGCTCGGCCTTTGACGGGATCATGTTTGCCATGATGGGCTTATTGATCGCCATCAATGTATTGATCATGGTCTTGTTTCTCTTTGATGCCATCCGTCTTAAAATGAAGGTGTCCAGACCTGTCCAATGGGGGATTATCATAGGATGGGCGGTGGTCATTGCCGGAAGCTGGGTCGGTGGGCAGATGATCGGGCAAATGGCTCATGCAGTTGGCGTGGTAGACGGAGGTGAAGGGCTTCCCTTGCTCAATTGGAGTACCACAGCCGGAGATCTAAGGGTGGCGCACTTCTTTGGATTGCACGGCATTCAAATCATTCCGTTATTTGCATGGTTGCTAACGCCCAAGAATGGACAATTTAAGACGTCACACCTCGGAGGAACTGTGATCTTTGGCCTCTTGTATGCCAGCTGGATAGGATATACCTTCTACCAGGCGTCACAGGCCCTCCCATTTTTGAAACTGTAAGAACCAATGAGTAAAGCTAAAGAAGCAAGAATCCGTTACCTGGGCTTTGACGACCTGTGGTTTAGTGTGATCGGGATTCTGATCTTGAGCTTTATTACGGACTTGATCTTCAATAATTCCTTTGGACGTTATCCCTTTTCCGATGCCATTCGCTACTGGAGCATGTCCCTATTCTTTGCTACAGTAGATTGGCTAACCATCAGGAAGATCCTAATCTATCTCCGGAAGCGTTACCCTTCCTTAAAAGACAATCTGAAACGCAACCTCTATGTCTTTCTCTGTATAGTCCTTACGGTCAATTTGGTTGATCTACTGGGAGGTCTATTCATAGAAGATGTCTTTGGGATCAATTACGGCTGGGGAAATCGGTATAAGGTGGTCATCCCGGTGATCATAGTGAGTACCATGACCATAGCCATCTACGAGGGCATTTACCTCTTCATCAAACTAAAGAATGCCATCAGGGAAGAGGAACAAGCCAAGCAAATTGCTGTTCGGGCACAACTGGATACTCTCCGCAACCAGGCCCAGCCACATTTTTTATTCAACAGCCTGAATACCCTCAGGGACATTATTGATCAGGATCCCAAGGAAGACGCCAAGAAATTTGTGGACACCCTGGCCGAGGTCTATCGTTACATCCTGGAATCCGGAAGCACCAATACCATTCAACTGGCCGACGAGATCACTTTTGCGAAGGCCTACCTGCACATTCAGCAGGAGCGTTTTGAGTCCAACCTGAAGTTGCAATGGGATGTGCGGGAAGAAGCATTAAGGTCCTATGTGATCCCAATGAGTCTGCAATTGCTTTTGGAGAATGCCTTAAAGCACAATGTGATCTCCAAAGCCAAACCCTTGAGCATACATATCAGTACTGATAATGACGCTCTAAAGGTATGCAACAATTACCAGCCGCGTTCTACCCAGGTAGCCTCCACCCAGTTGGGACTGAAGAATATTGAGAAACGCTATGCCCTGATCACTGACCGTAAGCTTAGCATCCAACAGAATGACCACCAATTTTGTGTTGAACTACCTTTGTTGGAGCGACAATTAGAAAACACATCCTATGCAACTACTGATCATTGAGGACGAGCCTAGGGCGGTGCGCCAACTTCGTAGTTTACTCGATGCTTCAGGTTACGACTTCAACCTGCTACAGGTCATTGACAGTGTAGAGGAGGCTGTAAACTGGTTCCGCAAAGGAATAGCTGTGGACCTGGTCTTTATGGATATACAACTGGCCGATGGTTTGAGCTTTGAGATCTTTGAGAAGGTGGACGTTCAGACACCGATCATCTTCACCACCGCATTTGACCAATATACCTTGCAGGCATTTAAGGTGAACAGTATAGATTACCTGTTAAAGCCCGTCCGGCAAAAAGACCTCAACACGGCCTTGGCCAAATATCAAAAAAATCACTCTCTCTTTATTCCTCAATCTGACCTGCTCAAATCCTTGTTGGCACAGATGCAGCGCGAGGAATACCGAAACGGCATGTTGGTCCGGGACGGGAAAAGTCAGGTTCAACTTCCGGTTCAAGATTTCCAATACTTTTTCTCCAAAGACAGCTTGACCTATGGTGTGACCCGACAAAAACGCTATCTGATCGAAGAGACCCTCGATCAATTGTCCGCTACCCTGGACCCCGCTCATTTCTTTAAGATCAATCGGGGACAGATTTTGGCCAAAGCAGCCATTTACAAAATTGACCCCTATTTTAATCACCGCTCCAAGGTGACCCTCAGCATGAACACGGATGAGCAGTTTATCGTAAGCAGGGCACGTACCTCTGATTTTAAGTCTTGGTTAAATCGGTAGGGTTCGATACCTACTAACGGAGACAATCTTCACATTGACCAATTAGCAACAATTGGGAGTGTTCAACCTTCAAATTGGGCAGATCAGGTACAGTAAGTTGGATGTCCAAACAAGTGGTCTTGCCACAGTCCTGACATTGAAAATGAGGGTGTACATCGCTATGACTGGACGGAGAGCAATCATCACATTTGGCAAACCACTTCAGGCCATCTACTCCCTGGAAAGAATGCAAAACCCCTTCATCTTCTAAACGATCCAAGATGCGGTAAACAGTGGTCTTGTTCATGATACCGCGCATTCTATTAACCAGATCAACGCTGGATAGGGCTTGATCTGCTTGAGCAAATACCTCGAGTAGCGTAGCAACCGATTTAGTTTTCCTGATTATTGCCATGTCGTAAACTTAATGCAACTAAGTTGCAATAACAAAGGATTTGGTTAACTTAGCGCTTCCTGCGTAATTAACAGTACTAAAATATGAACGATAAACTTCCTGTAACAGTTTTAAGCGGATTTTTAGGAGCCGGCAAAACAACCCTGCTCAACCACGTTCTGCACAATAAAGAAGGCCTGAAGGTGGCCGTGATCGTTAATGACATGAGTGAGGTCAATGTAGATGCCGAACTGGTCAAAAATGAGAACACCTTATCCCGAACCGAGGAAAAACTGGTAGAGATGAGCAACGGTTGCATTTGCTGTACCCTACGTGAAGACCTCATGATTGAAGTTGAGCGACTGGCTAAGGAAAATCGTTTCGACTATCTTTTGATAGAAAGTACAGGAATAAGCGAACCTATACCGGTCGCTCAAACTTTCTCCTTTGTAGATGAAGAGAACGGAATAGACCTTTCACAGTTCAGCTACGTTGACACCATGGTTACGGTAGTAGATGCCTTCAATTTCTTTAAAGATTTCGGAAGCCCTGAAACCCTACTGGATCGAGAACTGACCGATATGGAAGGGGATTACAGGACCATCGTTAACCTACTGACTGATCAGATCGAGTTCGCTAATGTCATCATCCTCAACAAAACTGACCTTGTCAGCGAAGATCATGTCGGTGTACTCCGAGCAGCTATTAAAAAACTGAATCCTTCGGCTCGGATCATTGAATCATCCTATAGTAAGGTCGATCCTAAAGAAATTCTGAATACTGGCCTATTCAATTTCGAAGAAGCAGAACAAAGCGCAGGATGGATTGAAGAACTCAATAAAGAAGAACACACGCCAGAAACGGAGGAATATGGCATCTCTTCTTTTGTATATCGCAGTAAAAAGCCATTTAACCCCGTGCGTTTTAGAGCCTATATACAGCATAGATTCCCCCCAATATCATCAGGAGCAAGGGATTATTCTGGTTGGCTTCTAGGCCGGATCAAGCACTGGTCTGGGGTCAGGCTGGAGGCTCCCTAAAAGCAGATAGTGCCGGCGTATGGTGGAGCAGCATGCCGTTCGAACAACGGATACAGTATCTAGGTTTTGTAGAAAATCAGGAATCCATTGAGGCAGGCTGGGATAGGACTTTTGGAGACCGCAAGAATGAGATCGTCTTCATTGGTCAAAATATGGCTGAAGATCAAATGAGATCAGACCTGAATAGTTGTCTCGCTACCGAAGCAGAACTCTCCGATGGTTCTTGGCAAGATGGCTATTCTGACGATTGGCCTATACAACGGGCTTATGCGCTATAATTAGTGATGCATTAAAAACCTATTCATTCAAAAAAACAAACAATCATGTTACAGAGAAAATTCGAT
The DNA here is from genome assembly GCF_002943755.1 of Aureitalea marina. Classification (NCBI taxonomy): domain Bacteria; kingdom Pseudomonadati; phylum Bacteroidota; class Flavobacteriia; order Flavobacteriales; family Flavobacteriaceae; genus Aureitalea; species Aureitalea marina. The sequence continues at coordinate 2,844,737 of NZ_MQUB01000001.1, read as the reverse complement.
GAAATAGTAAAACAGGCATACCCCAATTCGATGGATGCTAAGGACACCTCCATCCATTACTTAGGAAAAATGCAGTTAGAGCACAAAATTGACATCTCCAAAGTCCTGATGGCTACTTCTGTTTGCTCTGATGACATCAATGTTCCTTCCACTACGTTTTTCAACGTACTATTTGGTCCATTTATCATGGGCGGCCTTGGCGGGATCCCATTTGTTGGTCAAACTGGCATGACGGCTTTTGCCCACCATATCCCTGATAATGGAAGTGCCTTTATTTTCTATGGCCCCCATATCGGGATTACACTTGACGGTGATTTGGGTAAAATGTACCGCCCCAGACAAGAAGAAACAGGAAATTCATGTGGAGCTTTGATGTTGGCTTTAAGTCGGCTGAAAGAGGACGATTATCAACCCATCTTAAACGAGGACGATTACCAACAAATGAAACTAGAAGAAAGCCTTTTGCCGTTCAGAGAAGATATCTTACAAAGCGACAATCAGGAAAAGGCAATCACAGAAGCAACCTACGAAATCATCGATAAAAAAATCCACGAGTACCTAAAGACTTGCAAAGATGAATTCCCGGTAGATCGAGTAACGCTATTGGGCGGTGTAATCATAAACACCGACTATGGCCTGGACGACTACTTTGATGTGCGCAATTTTGAAGTGGTGGACCTAAAAAGCCTTTAATCCTTTTGGAGGTTAATCGTACTTAAAACCGCCGAATTTGTCCAGCCAGTTTTTTATGCCGAAGCGACTCTTTTTTATCTGCCCAACAGATCATCTTGAAACCCCGATCAACGAAGGATTTCAGGGCAAGAATTACTTTGTTACTTCGCTTGGCAATTCAATTGTGCTGGAATCGGCGGTCATGGAAGAGATCAACGCACTGATAGAGGTGGAAGGCATCAGAGAAATCTATTTTGTACTCTCCAAGGAGAATAGAATTGTTCAAGATGCACTGAATGACCAGAAGTATATCAATACCAAAGGAATTGATCGCTTCTACGAGGGTATGGACATGAGAAAAGAGCTTTCAAAGAATTGGTTTGAAAAAGCACCATTTCTTTTTGATCATTTAGCGGAGAAAATGATTGAGCTCAATTCAAAGATTTCCGGTTGGCTTGTTGATGAGGTTGAAATTGGTGCATATTTTTTCGATCGTGATACAAGCAGCTTTATCGACGTCTTTCCAAATTTAATCAGTAGAAACAGCATTAGCCTGAACTAAGTTGGACCCAGACTTCCCTTGTTCACGGTCAAGCCCATCAATACCGTTTGACTTCGAGTTCACTGCAATTTGGCTTAACTTTGACCCCTAAAATGTTGTGATACCTCGGGGTCAAATTCTTCCATGAGCATAGTTTCCTCAGACATAGATAAAGCCATCGAAATTCTCCAAAACCAGGATGTGGTGGCCATACCCACAGAAACGGTTTATGGCCTGGCAGGGAATATTTTTAGTGAAAAGGCCATTCGAAAGATCTATTCTGTTAAACAACGTCCCCTATTCAACCCCCTGATCGTTCATCTGCATAGTCCGGATCAACTCATCGAGATCACCACCCACATTCCGCCTGTGGCAAAACAACTGGCGGCATCATTTTGGCCCGGTCCATTGACCTTGATCCTACCGAAAAGGCCGGAGGTGCCGGACCTCATCACAGCAGCTAAGGGCACCGTTGCCGTTCGGATTCCCAATCACCCGGTAACCTTGGATTTGCTTAGCAAATTGCCTTTCCCTTTGGCAGCTCCAAGTGCTAACCCATTCAACCGGATCAGCCCGACCAGTTCGGCACATGTAGAGGCCTATTTTGGAGATTCCATTTCCATGATACTAGAGGGAGGGAATTGCAAGGCCGGGATCGAATCGACCATAGTGGGGTTTGAAGGAGACCAGCCGGTGATCTACCGATTGGGCTCGATTTCCAAAGAGGATATCGAAAAGGTCGTCGGTGATATTGAAGTCCGCAACAAAAAAGAAGCTGCCCCGGATGCACCCGGTATGCTAGCGAAACACTACGCACCACGGACGAAAACCCTTCTTCTGAATAGTATTGATGACTTTAAAGAGGAGCAAAATCAGCGGGTCGGCTTGCTAGGCTTCACTGGGGATATACCTGAGGGCAATTTTGCCCATGTTGAAATACTATCCCCTGGTGGTAACTTGACAGAGGCTGCCAGTAACCTCTACAAGGCCCTTCATAAACTGGACGGAATGGATCTGGACCTCA
>NZ_MQUB01000001.1:952500-1037500 GCF_002943755.1 Aureitalea marina | reverse complement strand
GTTCTTTCAATGAACTCTTCGTAGTCTCGGGCAGACTCGAACTGCCGACCTCTACATTATCAGTGTAGCGCTCTAACCAGCTGAGCTACGAGACTTTCTGTTCCTTATATATCTTAATAAAATTGACAGCTAAACTAAGTAGAGCCCCTTGACTCTCTCTTAACGGATTTGTCTTCTAAAGGTTAGAAACATCTCTAGAAAGGAGGTGTTCCAGCCGCACCTTCCGGTACGGCTACCTTGTTACGACTTAGCCCCAGTTACTAGTTTTACCCTAGGCAGCTCCTTACGGTCACCGACTTCAGGTACCCCCAGCTTCCATGGCTTGACGGGCGGTGTGTACAAGGCCCGGGAACGTATTCACCGGATCATGGCTGATATCCGATTACTAGCGATTCCAGCTTCACGGAGTCGAGTTGCAGACTCCGATCCGAACTGTGACCGGTTTTATAGATTCGCTCCCCCTCACGGGGTGGCTGCTCACTGTACCGGCCATTGTAGCACGTGTGTAGCCCAGGACGTAAGGGCCGTGATGATTTGACGTCATCCCCACCTTCCTCACGGTTTGCACCGGCAGTCTTGTTAGAGTTCCCGACATTACTCGATGGCAACTAACAACAGGGGTTGCGCTCGTTATAGGACTTAACCTGACACCTCACGGCACGAGCTGACGACAACCATGCAGCACCTTGTAAATTGTCCGAAGAAAAAGGTGTTTCCACCCCTGTCAACTTACATTTAAGCCCTGGTAAGGTTCCTCGCGTATCATCGAATTAAACCACATGCTCCACCGCTTGTGCGGGCCCCCGTCAATTCCTTTGAGTTTCATTCTTGCGAACGTACTCCCCAGGTGGGATACTTATCACTTTCGCTTAGCCACTGAACCCGAAAGTCCAACAGCTAGTATCCATCGTTTACGGCGTGGACTACCAGGGTATCTAATCCTGTTCGCTCCCCACGCTTTCGTCCCTCAGCGTCAATATACTGTTAGTGATCTGCCTTCGCAATTGGTATTCTATGTAATATCTATGCATTTCACCGCTACACTACATATTCTAACCACTTCACAGTAATTCAAGACAACCAGTATCAAGGGCAATTTTACGGTTGAGCCGCAAACTTTCACCCCTGACTTAATTGCCCGCCTACGGACCCTTTAAACCCAATGATTCCGGATAACGCTCGGACCCTCCGTATTACCGCGGCTGCTGGCACGGAGTTAGCCGGTCCTTATTCTTACAGTACCGTCAAGCTCCCTCACGAGGGAGTGTTTCTTCCTGTATAAAAGCAGTTTACAACCCATAGGGCCGTCTTCCTGCACGCGGCATGGCTGGTTCAGGCTCTCGCCCATTGACCAATATTCCTCACTGCTGCCTCCCGTAGGAGTCTGGTCCGTGTCTCAGTACCAGTGTGGGGGATCCCCCTCTCAGGGCCCCTACCTATCGTCGTCTTGGTGAGCCGTTACCTCACCAACAAACTAATAGGACGCATACTCATCTTACACCGTAACCTTTAATGTATGTACCATGCGATACTAACATTCTATGGGGTATTAATCTTCATTTCTAAAGGCTATCCCCCAGTGTAAGGCAGATTGTATACGCGTTACGCACCCGTGCGCCGGTCGTCAGCGGATTGCAAGCAATCCCTGTTACCCCTCGACTTGCATGTGTTAGGCCTGCCGCTAGCGTTCATCCTGAGCCAGGATCAAACTCTTCATCGTCAAATCTTAAATAATTTTAATCTCTAACAATCAAAAGCCAAACCCAAAAGAATCTCAGAAACGTCTACTTAGTTTAGTTTTCGATACAAGCTGGATCGTTTCCAATCCAAGCTCATACGCTGTCAATTTCAATAATCTCAAAGATCTTTCCGCTTATCAAAAACAACATCCCTGTCGTTTTTAGCGGCTGCAAATATACAATCGCTTTTTTGATTCTACCAAAATAAAAATGGCAAATTTGAATCATTAGTTATCAACAATTCGTAAACAACTCAGAACCCAATAATTACAGATCAAAAAAAGTTTGATTTCTCTAATCCTATTGGTCTTGAATCCCAAGCGCGCAACTCTACGCTTCCTACACTCTATTCTGCAGGACGCCAGATGCTACTCGATTATGCTGAAAAAAATAAAAGAGCGAACACGCAAGATACGAGAATAATTAATTCCTGACAATACCCTAATTACGTATTTATCAACAAACTACTGATCGTTCCAATGGGATTTCAAGTCCAGGAAGTCTATATCAAATGCCGGTGCTCGCCGCTCCAGCAAACTAGCTTGAAAAGAACGCTCTAAAATATCCTCTATCAAATAGTCTTCCTTCACATCAAAAGGCTTGTACTCTTCCTTGAGTGATATGTCAAACATACTAGCCGTGGTATTGTACCAGAATGCACGCCATCCAGATCGCAACTGCTTAACCAATTCGAAGGCAGTCTGACCTGTTTGACGGTAGATTAACTTCACGAGGATCTGCCCTTCTGTTCGTGTAAATTTTTTTAATGTTTCGGAGAATTCCCCTTCAATATATTTCTGGACCCGTTTGGTATACTTTTTACGGTCCCCTTTCTTTTCTATAGTTTCGAGCCGGGCGTTCATCACCTGCAACCGTTCTGCAGCCATCTTGGCATATGGGTATACCTTTCTGGTCTTTCGCCTTAGAATTAGATATCTTCGACGGTCTTCTTTCGAAGTGAATTCCAATTTATTCAGCAATACCACTTCTTCCAAATCGATGAACTCCCTGGGAATGGTATCACCTTCAATGATATAATAGAAAGTCTCCAAAGAGTCTTTACGCTCCTTGTATTCCGTCAACGTCTGGGCGCTCATGACGTAACAGCCAAGACAAATCAATATGAAGGCAACTAATCGCATGGATCAAAATCTGGCGTGATAAGTATCCCTTAAAAACCGTTCCAAAAATACTATTTTCACCCTGATGACTTCCTAAGAATTACTTAATTTTGATCATCAAAAAATTACTTTATGGCCCGATCCATCCTCACTAAACAATCACTAAATTTTCTTGAAAACTATTTAAACAATGCAGCACCGACCGGCTACGAATGGAACGGTCAAAAACTGTGGATGGAATATCTCGAGCCCTATGTGGACGAATTCATGACGGACACTTATGGTACTGCTGTTGCCGTAATCAATCCGGATGCAGAATACCGAGTGGTCATAGAGGGACACGCCGATGAAATATCCTGGTATGTCAATTATATCAGTGAGAATGGATTGCTCTATGTCATTCGAAATGGAGGAAGTGATCATCAGATCGCTCCTTCGAAAGTGGTCAATATCCACACGGAAAAAGGCATCGTCCCTGGCGTGTTTGGTTGGCCTGCCATCCATACCAGGAGCCGGGCGAAGGAAGAACCACCCAAGCCTGAGAACATCTTTATTGATATAGGAGCTAAAAACAAAAAGGAGGTAGAGAAGATGGGGGTGCATGTCGGTTGTGTGATAACCTACCCCGATCAGTTTCATATTTTGAACAAAGATAAATTTGTCTGTAGGGCCTTAGACAACCGTATGGGTGGATTTATGATCGCAGAAGTTGCGCGGCTGCTGCACAAAAACAAAATGAAGCTGCCATTTGGTCTCTACATAACAAACTCTGTCCAAGAAGAGATCGGTCTGCGAGGAGCCGAAATGATAGCCGCCAGACTAAAACCTCAAGTGGCCATAGTCACTGATGTGACCCATGACACAACAACTCCAATGATCGATAAAAAGAAACAGGGACTGGCTAAAATTGGTGATGGACCTGTCATTGCCTATGCTCCTGCCGTGCAGCAAAAGCTCCGTGATTTGATCATATCAGCCGCCACGGACAACGACATCCCATTCCAGCGAGCAGCTCTATCCCGTGCTACCGGAACGGATACGGATGCCTTCGCATACAGCAATGAAGGGGTAGCAAGCGCATTGATCTCCCTCCCGCTGAGATATATGCATACCACTGTAGAGATGGTTCACAAGAGCGATGTAGAGAACGTGATCAAACTGATCTATGAGTCCCTGCTAAAAATAGAGCCAGGAAATACCTTTAGCTATTTCGAATAACCCTCAAATTCGGCTCTAGAATCTACACTTTACTATCTTTACGGCAAAGGCACTAGTTCTTGCTCTTCAATTCCTTTGATTTCGGTCTATTTCTCGTTGTGGTCTACAGCCTGTATTGGTTGATAGGTACCAAGAAGAGGAATGTACAGAACATACTTATTCTTGTCTCCAGCTACTTCTTCTATGGCCAATGGGACTGGCGCTTCTTATTTCTTTTACTGGCCAGTTCCCTTATCGATTTTTATGGCGCATTGGCTATACACCAGTCTTCATCGAAGAAGTGGAGAAAATTTTATCTCTGGCATAACGTCTTTTGGAATATTGGTGTGCTTATATTATTTAAGTATTACGACTTCTTTTTGAGAAGTTTTTATCAGATGTTGGGACAGGAATTCGAGCCCGGAACATTTAGTCTAATGAATGTCTTGATCCCTGTCGGATTGAGCTTTTACACTTTTCAGACTTTAAGTTATACCATCGATGTTTACAGGGGTCGAATAGAACCTAGTAAGAAGCTGCTGGATTTTATGTGCTTCGCCAGTTTTTTCCCGCAACTCGTGGCTGGACCTATTGAACGATCCAACAAATTGTTACCTCAATTTTCCAATCACAGATCATTTGACAAGGAAGGCCAGAAAGATGGGCTGAGAAGGATTCTCTGGGGGTTGTTTAAAAAGATCGTGATTGCAGACAATGCTGGTATTGGAGCCAACATCGTATTTGATGGATATCAGGATTTCAATTCGCCCATGCTTTTCTATGGTATTTTCCTTTTTACCGTTCAGATCTATTGTGATTTTACAGGGTATACGGATATCGCGTTGGGTACGGCCCGCTTGTTTGGGTTTCGCTTAAGTGAGAATTTCAGGCTCCCCTATTTAGCCAAAAGTATGTCCGAATTCTGGCAGCGCTGGCACATTACACTAACCAGATGGTTTACCGACTATTTATATTTCCCGCTGATCAAAACCAAACTTCTGCCAATTGGTGTCCTCAGACCTCTTGCGATCATAATCACCATGCTCTTGGTTGGATTATGGCACGGACCAAATTGGACATTTATTGTACTCGGATTATTCGACGGAATAATGATCCTCTTAGAAAGAATGCGCCTTCCCTTCGGCAAAAGAAGTTTGCTCCAGTTCCTAAACCGGGTGACACGTGCCGTTTCACTTGGCTACTTTATTGTCATTGTGGCCATACACAACTTACTGTTTAGGGCAGAATCTCTAGAGCAAGCCTGGAAGATGATAATTGGGATCTCTAGTTTAAGTTTCGGAGGAACATATACACTCCTGGTTAGTTTTTGGACGCTTCTATTTGTAGTACTTATGGTTGTTTTGGAACTTTGGGCGAGAAGAAGGGTACATCCCCTTCAAAGGCTTGAAGAAGTTTTACGCACCCCAGTGCGATGGGCAATATATTATGTAATGATCTTTTGTATTTTATGGTTGTCCAGTTCAAAAGACCCATTTATTTACTTTCAATTCTAATTGTCAATTTTGAACAAAAAATTCATTTACGGATTAGTATTCTTTTTCACTCCCATAATTGGTTTGTATTTGTTTGGTGAGTATCATAGCTACCTCCTGTTTGATGAACAACGAACATTGGTTCAAAGAATTAATAAATCCTCCATTTTAGTTACAGGATCTTCTCAATTACGTGAAGCGGTCATACCTTGCCAATTATCGTCAGAGGCATTGGACCTTTCTTTCGGAAATAAACAGCATCTGCACGACCGACTGACCATGGATTATCTTCGAAGTAATTATCCGGGCAAAATCAAAGTTGTCATCCTTGAATTATCCTATGAACATTTAGAGGTCCCACACAGAACAAAGAAAAGTCGACAAAATTATATGTATAGATTTTACGACGCCAAGACTAATAACAAGCCTTATGGTCCTTGGAACAATCTTCTCTTTTACAAGAGACCTAGCGTTATGTTTAAACGTTATTTGAAATTTAACAGGAAACGAAAGGAAGTCGATGCCGCCGAATATTGCTACGAATATTTTCGGCCGGGACCAGGGAAATTTGACTTAGTTAACCATCAAGATCCGCTGATTGTTGAGGACATTGATTTCTTTGAGCAGCGACCACCTAATCCACAAGTTTATCGCAAAAACCTCGACTATCTTCTAAGTTTCCTCCAAGAACTTGAGGAAGACCAAATTGTGACAATTATCGTAATAACACCTAAACATGAAACTTATATAAGAAATATGAATTCTGAGATTAGAGTAAGGCGAGATAGGGCTATTCAAATTATCAAAGAAAGATTTCCGAAAATACGTTTTGTCAATAAGGAATTAGATACGACGAATTACAAAACGGCCGATTTTAAGGATCACAATCATCTGAACAATAAAGGAGCACAACAATTTACTAGATCCTTGGATTCCACAATTAATCAGCTCCTTTTAGAAAACGATATACGGCTGAAATAATCCCGACTGGCTTTTACGACACGAGGTGCGAGTATTAGTGTAGATAGCATGGTTGGTATAGCCATCAAAGCGAAGAAGGTATCGATCAGGTTGATCATCAAACTCAATGAAGTGGTTGCTCCTATGATTATACTCAAGATATAGAAGTAGACATAGTATCTCTTACTTCCAACGCCGAAAAGAAAGGACATACATTTGGAACCATAATAAGAGTAAGAGAAAACAGAAGAAATACTGAAAATAACAATGCACAGCAACAATACGTATTGCCCAACTCCCGGTAGGGCATTTTCAAACGCGGTTGCCGTCAAACTCACCCCATTGGCATCACTAGTCTGCCATACCCCGGTTACCAGGATGGTCAATGCTGTAAGTGTACAAACTATCAAGGTATCTATTGCAGGTCCTAACATGGCAACCAAACCTTCACGGACGGGTTCGTTGGTCTTAGCTGCCCCATGGGCCATGGGCGCAGTACCGATACCGGCTTCGTTCGAAAAAGCCCCTCTGCGTATTCCGAGTAGGATGATCCCGCCAATGACTCCTCCTAAAAAGGCATCACCTTGATAGAATTGAGCGGAGAATGCATCGGTAAAGATCAGTTTGAAGTAATATGGAACCTGTTCCATATTCATTCCGAGAATCGTTATGACCGCCAGGAAATAGATCAATACCATCGAAGGTACTAGTCGCTCGGCGGTACGAGAGATCCTGGACAATCCTCCTAATATGACAATGGCTGTAACCGTCGCCAAAATAATTCCCACCACAAGATTGCTTTGGAAACCCTGATACCATCCTATGGGTTTTAGCAGTATGTCATTAATGGCTTGTGTCAGCTGATTTACATTAAAAACCGGCAATGCTCCAATTAATCCCGAAACACTGAACATGACCGCCAAAGGCATCCACTTTTTACCCAAACCTTCTCGTATGAAATACATGGGACCTCCCTGTAGTTGTCCTTCACTATCCTTCCCACGAAACAAGATGGCTAAGGTTGCGGTGAAGAATTTAGTATTCATCCCTATTAAGGCACTCACCCACATCCAAAAAACTGCACCAGGTCCACCAATGGCAATAGCAACTGCAACAGAGGCAATGTTCCCCATCCCAACCGTTGCGCTCAAGGCTGTAGTCAAGGCCTGGAAATGTGAGATCTGACCTTCGTCATTCTCGTCGTCGTACTTGCCACGCAATACAGCTATTGCGTGCCCCAGATATCGAAAGGGTATGAATCGAATTCTAAATAACAGGTAAATCCCTCCTCCTATCAGTATGATCAATAAAGGTAATCCCCATGCAAGGGAAGAAAGTTGGGCGACAAATTTCTCAAGATTCTCCAAGAGGGATAGGTTGCCTGGCTAATGTACTTTAAATTTTATAATTGATCAGAGATGTTTTTCTTTGTAGTCTATGATACGGCAACTAACCTATCTCCTACTCATCCTGCCTTTCTGTTTGTTGGGTCAGGAAACTGAAAACCAATCGACCTTTTTTTGGACCCCGGAGATCATGATCGGGCAGTCCGCAGAGGCCAACGAGGACTTTCCGGAGCGCTCCTTGCAATGGCAGGCACTGGTTAACCTGAGTTGGTCCAATAGCCAAAATCAACAAGAGTGGGCACAAAGACTGAAAGGTCCTCTTGTTGGGCTCAGCATTGGATATACCAATTACGGCAACAACCGGGAACTGGGAGGTTCGTATTCATTACTTCCCTTTATAGAATTTAACGTCTTTAACCAACGGCGGCTTACGGTCTTGGCGGCAATGGGGATTTCGTATTTCGATACCAAATTCGACGCAGTTACTAATCCAAATAACCGTGCGATTACCACCGATCTGGTCTGGTCTTTCAAAACCTTTATGTACTACAGGCTTCTACAGAGTCAGCGGATTAATTGGAAAATAGGTGTGGGCTACAATCATCATTCCAACGGCCACACCCGACTACCCAACCAAGGGATCAACTCTTTTCTGCTAAGTGTATCTGCCGAGATCGACCCAGCCGAAGATCGAACCGAGCCTTGGGAACAATTTGATCGCAGTCGCTATAGTATTTTCTCTGGCCGCGCCGGATATGGGATAAACGTACTCTCCGAAGCATTCAACGACAAAAAGCCTGTCTATTCAGTTATGGTAGAATACGGTAAGGTTTACAATAACACCTGGAAATGGACAGCTGGGATCTTCTACCGATTTTATCAGCACTATTACGACTATATCAATGATGAAGAATCCTTGGTGCAGCCTGGACGGGAATTTGAGTCCTTCACCTCTGCTCCTGGATGGAATGCTTCCAATATAGGGATCATGGGATCAGGTGAAGTATTGCTGAATCACGTTGGTATAGAAGTTGGAATAGGCCTTAATATTCATAAACCGGCCTACAAGATCGACTGGCGCATCAATCAGGGATGGGACAATACTCCTGCAGACATTCCGGAATTCTGGCAATTGGGGGAATTTGACACTAAATTTCGCTTGAAACACGCCGTTGCAACCCGACTGGGTTTAAAGTATTATTTGTGGCCCACCAAAGAATTCAGGAACAATAATCTGTACATCGCCTTTCATATCAATGCCAACCTGGGGCAAGCCGATTATACGGAAGTCAGCCTAGGCTATATCCATCAATTCGATCTGATCAAAGGAGAAAAGAACTAAGCTCTTTGGCTTAGGTAGGTAGTCACATTTTTTTCGATGCGAGCTTGAATATCGCTGACATCAGCCTTTTCGAAAGTTTCACCGGTAATGTTCTCATATAGTTCGATATAACGATCCGAAACCGTGTCGATGTATTCATCCGTCATTTCAGGAACTTGCTGACCTTCCAACCCCTGAAACCCATTCTGGATTAACCACTGCCGCACAAATTCCTTAGAGAGTTGCTTTTGGGCCTCTCCCCTTTCCTGTCTTTCCTGGTAACCTTCTGCATAGAAATACCTGGAAGAATCCGGGGTGTGGATCTCATCGATCAGGACGATCTTGCCATCCTTGGTCTTACCAAACTCGTATTTGGTATCAACCAGTATAAGCCCTCTCTTGGCCGCGATCTCCGTGCCGCGATTAAATAGTTTACGCGTGTAATCTTCCAGTTGCAGATAATCCGCTTCTGAAACTATTCCTCTCTCCAGGATTTCTTCCCGGGAAATATCCTCGTCGTGATCGCCTTTTTCGGCCTTGGTAGCCGGTGTGATAATAGGTTCCGGAAAGGCATCGTTCTCTTTCATTCCATCCGGCATAGGTACCCCGCAAAGAACTCGTTTTCCTGACTTATATTCCCGGGCAGCATGACCACTCATATAGCCCCGAATGACCATTTCTACTTTAAAGGGTGTACAAGCCTCCCCTATGGCCACATTGGGATCTGGAGTTGCTTCTAGCCAATTAGGCACCAGGTCCTGGGTATCGGCCATCATTTTGGTGGCGATCTGATTGAGGATCTGTCCTTTATACGGTATCCCTTTAGGCATTACCACATCAAAGGCACTTAATCGATCTGTTGCGATCATCACCAGCAGATCATTCTCCAGGGTATAAACTTCCCTTACCTTTCCTTTATAGACCGCCTTCTGTCCGGGAAATTGAAAGTTAGTATCGGTGATTGTGCGGCTCATTTTAGTTCCTGTTTTCGATATCCTTGTATGCAGCTATCACCTTCTTGACCAGTCTGTGACGAATCACATCATTGTCGTCCAGGTGAACCATCCCAACTCCGTCCACATCCTTCAATATGAGTAGTGCTTCTTTTAGCCCGGAGATAACTCGGCGGGGAAGATCGATCTGTCCGGGATCTCCTGTGATCATGAATTTCGCATTCCGTCCCATACGGGTGAGGAACATTTTCATCTGGGCATGTGTAGTATTCTGAGCCTCGTCCAGGATCACAAAGGCATCATCCAGTGTACGTCCCCGCATAAAGGCCATGGGTGCAATCTGTATCACTCCTTTTTCAATGTGATTATCGAGTTTCTCGGCAGGGATCATGTCCCTCAAGGCGTCGTATAGCGGTTGCATGTAAGGATCCAACTTTTCCCTGAGGTCACCCGGCAAGAAACCCAGGTTTTCCCCAGCCTCAACTGCTGGCCGCGTCAAGATGATGCGTCTGACCTGTTTTTCCTTTAATGCTTTAACCGCCAAGGCCACCCCGGTATAGGTCTTTCCCGTTCCTGCTGGCCCTATAGCGAAGACCATATCATTGGTTCGCATGGCATTGACCAATTTCTGCTGGTTAGGTGTTCGCGCTTTAATCAGACGACCACTAACTCCATGAACCAATACTTCATCACTGGCTTTTGGGGATTGTTCGTGCTCTATTGTATCCACCATGAGTAATCGCTCAATGGTATGCTCGTCCAAGGTGTTGTATTTACCAAAATGATCCAGCATCATGCTGATGCGGGTGTCAAATTCTTCCAATACTTCTTCATCACCGTAAGCCTTTAACTTACTTCCGCGGGCAACCAGTTTTAATTTAGGAAAGTACTTCTTGAGTAGATCAATGTGGGCATTTTGAAGTCCGAAGAATTCGCGTGGATTTACTTCGGTCAATTCGATAATAAGTTCGTTCAAAAGGCGGTTATATTTAGTGTTAAGGGGTTGAAGTAAATATAGTTTTTCTCTTTGCAAACTTACCGTATTTTTGAGGGTCGAGTATGAACAAATTATCAACAATTCCAGTATGCCAATAATCACCCTCACCACCGACTTTGGTGAGAAAGATCATTTTGCCGGAACGGTCAAAGGAGCCATTTATTCCGAGCTGGAAGATGTCCGGATTGTCGATATATCTCATTCTGTAGATCCCTTTCATTTAATGGAAGCGGCCTATATCATCCAAAACGCCTACAAGAGCTTTCCTCCGGGCACTATCCACATAATTGGTATAGATAGCGAATTGAACCCGGAGAATAAGCACATTGCGGTATTACTAGATGGACATTTCTTTATCTGCGCGAACAATGGCATCATCTCGATGCTCACTTCACAGATCAGGCCGGAAAAGATCGTAGAGATCAATATCCACGACCGGATAGAAAGTAATTTCCCAGTCCTGGACGTCTTTGTTAAGGTGGCCTGTCATATTGCTCGGGGTGGTACACTGGAAGTGATCGGCAAGAATATAGAGAAGATCAAGCAACTTACGGGTATAAAACCCGTTGTTAACCCTGAGAACAACCAGATCATAGGCAATGTGATCTACATTGATAACTACGGTAACGTGATCTCTAATATTTCGCGCACACTTTTCGAAAAAATTGGTAAAGGACGTGATTTCGTCATCTCGGCCAGGACAGCCAACTTCAAGACCATCCACACCCATTACAGTGATGCTATCAACTTTGATCTGCCCCATGAAAAGCGGGAGGAAGATGGTAAGAAACTAGCGCTTTGGAATGCTTCCGGTTATCTGGAATTGGCCATCTACAAGAGCAACCCCAATACGGTAGGTAGTGCTTCTACGCTTTTTGGTCTAGCTTATCGGGATACTATCACCATTAACTTCAGCGGAAAATGATAGCAGTTGCAAGGCGTGAGATCAGTTATTTCTTTTCCTCGGCTACCGGGTACCTGGTCATTGGGTTATTCCTGCTGACCAGCGGTCTTTTTCTCTGGGTCTTCCCAGGGGATTATCAAATCCTGGATGCTGGCTTTGCCGACCTGGGTGCCTTTTTTGACCTGGCTCCCCTATTGATGTTGATCCTGATCCCGGGTATTTGTATGAGGAGCATTAGCGAGGAGAGGCGCATGGGTACTTTACAGATGTTACTGACCAGGCCTATTTCCACCTGGCAATTGGTGCTTGGTAAATTTACAGGTGCTTTTCTGCTGATGCTACTGGCCCTGATTCCCACTTTAACGTATGTCTGGACCATATCCGAAATGAGCCTGATTCCAGGAAACTGGGATCTAGGTGTTGTTCTTGGATCTTATTTCGGTTTGCTATTTCTGGCAGCTGCCTATACTGCTATTGGCCTTTTCTGTTCTTCTCTAAGTAGCAATCAGATCGTAGCATTCCTGATGGCGGTCATTCTGATCTTCCTGATCTATTTCGGCTTGAACTCGCTAACCGAACTCAGTGGTCAGGAGATATTCAGCAAACTGGGGATGCAGTCCCATTTTGACAGTATGTCTCGTGGGGTACTGGATAGTGATGATCTCATTTATTTCCTAACGGTCACCATCCTTTTTTTATGGATGACTAAAATCAGTCTGGAAAGTAAGAGATGAGCAGGTTACTGAAACATATTCGCAAGGACTCATTGCTGCTTATTGGCTTGCTGATCCTTTTATTCTTAGGTCAACGCGTACATCTGAGGGTAGATCTCACGCAGGATAGTCGCTATACCTTATCCGAGGTGAGCGAAGAACTTTGTGAACAAATCCAAGAAGATCTGATCATCGAAGTCTTTATGGGAGGTGCCTTACCGGCAGAGTTCATGAAACTAAGGGCCGAGACCGATCAATTATTGGCAGAATATCAGAGCGAGAACGAAAGCTTGTTCTATCGCATGGTCGATCCCTTGGCAGACGAAGCAGAACCAGAGGTTATCCAGCAGCAACTGGCCCAGTCAGGGCTTACCCCTGTTCAGGTGGATGTACAAAGGAGTGGCCGTCTTACATCGGAATTGGTCTACCCATGGGCCCTGGCCTATTATCAAGGGAGGACTGTCAAAATCCAATTGTTAAAGAACAACCTGGGGTCCACAACTGGAGACCGGATTAACAGTTCGATTCAAAATTTGGAATATGCCATCAGCGAAGCTCTGTCCAAATTGGTCCAACCCAAGAGTAAGAAAGTAGCGGTGTTAAAAGGAAATGGTCAGACCTCAGATCGTTATATAGCCGATTTCTTCGGATCACTTCGGGAGTATTATTACATAGCACCCTTCACCCTGGATTCCGTTGCCATAGATGCTGTTGGAACCCTGGAGGACCTGAACGATTTTGATCTTGTTGTAAGCGCAGGGCCTACAGAGGCATTTACAGACCAAGAAAGATATGTCTTAGACCAGTATCAGTTGCAAGGTGGTCGTTCACTCTGGTTAGTCGACGGTGCCTTTCACCAAACTGATAGCCTAAGCGGAAATAACTTTGCCTTCCCACAGGATCTGAACCTAAACGATTTCTTTTTCCGATATGGGGTCAGGATCAATCCAAACCTGGTCAAGGATGTGTATTCGGCTCCCATCCTGTTGGCATCAGGAGCTGATAACCAGGCAGAATTCAACCGTTTCCCCTGGTTTTACTATCCGTTATCAGTTTCTGCAGGAGATCATCCTGTTTCCGTTAACCTGGAAGGCGTGAAGTTTGAGTATACCTCTAGCATGGATACTTTACCCAATCCCTTGGAAAAGACGATTTTGTTAACAAGCTCTCCCCTTTCTAAATTGGTCGGATTGCCTGCGCCTATCGACTTCGACAAGGAGATCCCGGAAAATCTGAAGATCGTGAACGAAGGCCCAGGGCCTCAATTCGGTTTCGATGGAGGTGAGATACCTCTGGCGGTTCTGATCGAAGGCGAGTTTTCTTCTGTGTACAGGAACAGGATAAAACCCTTTACCTACACTGACGGTAAAGATGAGGGTGAATATTCCCGAATGATCGTGATCGCTGACGCTAGTTTGATAAACAATCAATTGGACGGAAATGGCCGACCAGTGGAATTGGGCTTCGATCGATATACCGGGAACATGTATGGAAACAAGGAGTTTTTGCTCAATGCAGTCAATTACTTGCTGGACGATAGCGGACTTATAAACATTCGTTCCAAAGAGGTGAGCATAGCTGTTATGGACCCCGATAAAATTGCGGACCAGCGGCTAAAGTGGCAACTGGTGAACATCCTGGTTCCACTGCTCTTAATGACAGTTCTGGGAATACTATTTCAGTGGTCAAGAAAGCGGCGTTATAGCCGATAAGTGTTGATAAGTTTGTTTTAGCAAACAAGTCAATTCCGATATATTTGTAAGCATTGGTTTTGGGCCGATTTGGCCCTTGTTTTTATTAATTGTTCATTCAAAAGAGGCATTGATGAAATTTATCGTTTCGAGCTCATTATTACTCAAAAAGTTGCAGGTCCTTGGGGGGATCATCAACAGTAACAACACACTCCCCATTTTGGATCATTTTCTCTTTTCACTGGAAGGTTCCTCACTGACGATCTCGGCCTCAGATCTGGAGACCACCATCTCCTCTACCCTGGACGTTGAAAGCAATGAAGGCGGTAGCGTCTGTGTTCCGGCCCGTTTGTTACTGGATACACTGAAGACCTTTCCGGAGCAACCTTTGACCTTCACTGTAGAGGACAATCACACGGTAGAGATCAGTTCCAATCACGGTAAATATGCGCTGGCTTACGCCAATGCAGACGATTTCCCCAATGCGGTCGAATTGAAGGACCCAAGCAGCACCATCATCATGGGGGACATTCTGGCTACTGCCATTGGAAAGACCCTTTTTGCTACGGGTAATGACGATCTACGTCCGGTGATGAGCGGTGTGTTCTTCCAATTGAGTGCGGATGGATTAACCTGGGTTGCCACGGATGCTCACAAGCTGGTGAAATACATGCGTACCGATCTTGCATCAGACTCGGATGCTGAATTCATCATGCCCAAAAAGCCTTTGAACCTCTTGAAATCTATCCTGGCAGGCAGTGAAGAAGAAGTGGTGATCGAATACAATGAAAGCAATGCCAAGTTCAGCTTTGATCAAACCCAACTGGTTTGTCGGCTGATTGATGGTAAATACCCCAATTACGAGGCCGTAATTCCTAAGGAGAATCCA
The DNA here is from genome assembly GCF_002943755.1 of Aureitalea marina. Taxonomy (NCBI): domain Bacteria; kingdom Pseudomonadati; phylum Bacteroidota; class Flavobacteriia; order Flavobacteriales; family Flavobacteriaceae; genus Aureitalea; species Aureitalea marina. The sequence continues at coordinate 1,022,176 of NZ_MQUB01000001.1, read as the reverse complement.
AATAAGTTGACCATTGGTCGGAATCAGTTCCTGAATTCGGTAAAACGGGTGTCCATTTTTTCCAATAAGACCACTCATCAGATTCGGTTAAAGATAGCCGGAGCAGAATTGCAGATCTCTGCAGAGGACATCGACTACAGCAACAAAGCGGACGAGCGTCTTACCTGTGACTATCAGGGAGACGATATGCAGATTGGTTTCAACAGCCGATTCCTTACCGAAATGCTTGGAAATTTAGGTAGTGAAGATGTGTCCCTGGAAATGTCCTTACCCAATCGTGCCGGTATCCTCACACCTATTGACGGACAAGACGAAGGTGAAGAGACCATTATGCTGGTAATGCCTGTAATGCTGAATAGTTAATCGTGAATGGATATTCGTTATTCGACTAACGATTAACTAGTAACCCCGAGTGCATCTAACTGAGAAACCTAATCATCCCAAAATAGCTTGGACTCTCTCCATTGCTGGCCTTAACAGCATTGACAATTGGTAAGACGAATCCGAAGATTCCCAGGAAGATTAGAATAATGATCCCCAGGCCGAGTAACAAAATGGCCGGAATCGCCAGTATGGCGTAAATGATCAGGCTAAGTTGGAAATTGATGATAGCCTTACCATGCTCGTCCATGCCAACAACCTTATCCTTAGAATTGGCCCAGATGATCAATGGAACGATCAATCCACCAAAACCCGTGATATAAGTCAGTAACTGAGTGAGGTGAGTGATGACCAGCAGGGAGTTATCTACCCGCATACTATTTCCATTATTGACGACTTCCATGACGTTTTATTTCTTAAAAGGTTGATTCATTGTATAGGTATTCGATGTCGGCAAAATGTTACACTGTGGCTTAATTTGTATTTTTGCCACCGATGAATCCTCAGCAGACCATAGTAGCCCTTGCAACTCCTCCCGGCACCGGAGCCATTGCCGTAATAAGGATGTCCGGACCCGAGGCAATTGCGATAATTGGACAAGTCTTCCAGTCAAGAAGCGGAAAAAAGATCGAACACGAAGACAGCCATACGGTTCATCTAGGATGGCTGGTGGATGGGGCTAATAAGCTGGACGAGGTGTTGGTAAGCGTCTTCAAGAATCCGAGCAGTTATACAGGGGAAGACGTTGTAGAGATCTCCTGCCATGGAAGTCCTTTTATCCAACAGTTGATCATCAAATTACTACTTCACAAAGGCTGTCGAATGGCTACAGCCGGTGAGTTTACCCTCAGGGCTTTCTTAAATGGCAAGATGGACTTGAGCCAGGCTGAGGCTGTTGCTGACCTGATTACAAGCGATAGCGCTGCATCACATCAACTAGCCATGAGGCAAATGCGCGGTGGATTCTCTTCCGAGATCCATGAATTAAGGGCAGAACTGCTCAATTTTGCTTCCCTGATCGAACTGGAACTGGATTTTGCAGAAGAAGATGTTGAATTTGCAAACAGAAGCGAGTTTACCCAATTATTGCTGCGAATTGATAAGGCCCTCAGTAGATTGATCGAGTCCTTTTCTTCAGGAAATGTTTTGAAGAACGGAATTCCTGTAGCCATTGTCGGAGAGCCTAATGTGGGGAAGTCTACCCTACTAAATGCCCTGCTAAATGAGGACAGGGCCATTGTTAGCGACATAGCCGGTACTACGCGCGACACCATTGAGGATGAGATCAACCTGGGCGGAGTTCGCTTCCGTTTTATAGACACCGCGGGGATTAGAAAGACATCGGATACAATTGAGAGTCTGGGTATAGAAAAGACCTTCGAAAAGATGCAGCAGGCCCGTATTGTTTTACTGATGCTGGAGGCGAAGAAATGTCTTGATACAGATTGGATGCAAGAACAGATCGAGCAGATCAGCTCAAAGTATCCGAGCAAACCCCTGATCGTTCTTATAAATAAGGTGGATACCATCAGTGAATTGGAGCGAAAAGAAATTTCTACTCGAACCACATCATTTTCACAACGGCCGAATCAGCAGATAATCATGCTCTCCGCCAAGGATAAGAGCGGCATGGAACAACTTACCGATCAACTTCTAGGTTGGATAGACCAGGGTGTGTTACAAAATGACCAGGTTGTTGTTACCAATAGCCGGCATTACGATGCCCTGACCAAGGCCAGACAGGAGATCATTAGGGTCCAGGAAGGAATGGAAGAAGGCCTCTCCTCTGATCTTTTGGCTATTGATATCCGCCAGGCCCTGCATTACCTGGGCGAAATAACCGGTGAGATCACTACCGACGATCTGCTGGGGAACATTTTTGCAAATTTTTGTATTGGAAAGTAGATCGGCTCAGCCAATTTAGTCGGCGGTCAGCAGTGAGCAGAATATAGATCATTTGACCCACTCCTCACTCTTCACTGTTTTCGCTTTTGTGAAAAACCAGACATTCCATGTCTGCAAAAACCGCTTAAAACCACCGGATATTTGTATTGTGATTGTTGATCAAGTAGATAAAAGATATTTGGTTAGATAGATTAGATTGATTGTTGAGTTAGTGTGCCCCGGCCTTTTGGCTGGGGTTTTTCGTTAATCGTTAATCGTTAATCGTTAATCGAAGTTCTATATTTGGAGTCATATATAGTATCGCTTGAAACCCAGATATTGGCTTTATATACTGCTCGCTGTAATAACCATCTTCGGTTTAGTGACCGGACGGTACTTATTCCTGGTCTTTGCTCTCCCCATAGGTTGGCTTTGGAAACCAAAGAACAATGAAAACTGATTGGTTTGCAGAAATGGCTCCAGTCAGATCACAGTTGACGATTTTTTAACGATTTCTACCTTGGGGACTTACCCCCTCCCAGAACAAATTATTGATAATACCCGCCAATGCCAAGGAAATTGCTTTTCCCTTGTGGCAATTCCTGTATGCAGTGGTGATCATTCACGAATTGACAATGTATAATACTTTACCCGTCATTTTGACCCACCCTACTGGACATTTATTGTCGGCAATTTGAAGCTCTACTGAACCTATTTTTGTATTGGTTAATAGAAAAAAACATCCCATTGTTCTGATTTCACAACAGCTGGGAGATTCCAAGCAGATAGAATGACCCTCGAGAAATCGGGGGTCTAATTTATTAGTGAGCAGTTAGCAGTGAACAGTGAGCAGTGAGCAGTGAGCAGTGAGCAGTGAGCAGTGAGCAGTGAGCAGTGAGCAGTGAGCAGTGAGCAGTGAGCAGAAAATTAATTATTCGATTCACCAATCACGATTCACGACTCATGAATCTCTACTACTTTAGCCGATCTTTGGTCTTGTCCGGGGTTTTGACGTAACTCCGCTCCAGGCATTTCTCCATCCCTGCCAGTTGCTGATCACCAAAAAGCTCGGGATCTCCACGGAAGATCACACGCCAGATCTTGCCTTGCCTGGATTCGGAGATATAAAGGGATCCATCGGGTCCTTCTGAAAGACCCATTGGGCGATATTTGGCGTCCTTCATTTCCCGGACGACATCAACCCCTGTAAAACCATCGGCGAAGATCTCCCACGGCCCTGATGGCAGGCCATTCTCCATGGGTATAAACGCTACCACATATCCGGCCTGTGGGTAAGGTCCCCTGTTAGTGGATCCGTGAAACGCGATAAATGCACCATGCTTATAGCGAGGTGGAAACTGATCTCCCTGATAGAACAAAAGATCATTGGGCGCCCAATGAGCAGGTAAACCCATGATGGGGTGCTTATACCTGTCTGAGGTCTTCTTGCCATCACCACCGTACTCCGGGGCAATCATCCGCTGTTTTTTATAGTGGTCATAATACGTATAAGGCCAACCAAAATCGTCTCCCTGATCGATCTGTACGAATTCCTCTGCTGGTAAATTGGCATTGTCCCAATCTGAGTAGGCTTGCGGCAACCGATTATTCAAATAATCCCTACCATGTTGTACTGCATACAGGCTATTGGTCTGTGGGTTCCAACTGATACCAACAACGGAACGTAGCCCGGTCGCATAGCGCTCGCCATCGGCCTGGGTCTGCTCTAATCCTGCTTCATCAAAACGCCAGATACCACCAAATACCTCTAATTCCGGGCAAGGATAGAAACCTCTGACCACATTGGTGGATCTCGGATCCTCACAGGCATTGGTCGGGGCACTAAAAGTTACATACATGCCACCTTCATTATCGAAAGCAAGGGACTTGGCATTGTGCCATCTTATAGGATACACATCTCTTACCAGAATTTCCGGACTTCCCTCTGGAACCAGATGACCTGGAGTCAGTTTTTGACGATAGATCACAAGTTCAGAGCTGAAATAGAGATAACCCTTATGAATTCGCATTTCAGTAGCAAACGCCCCATCGTTGGGATAATCCCCAAATCGTTCATAGATATCTATGCGACCATCTCCGGTAGTATCTCGAAGTGCCATATTCCCACGATCTCCTTCCGCAATACGAAGCTTAATATAGATGTCTCCGTTATCATTGACCGCCAAATGTCTGGCCCGACCAACACTATCGGCCACTACCAGAGCAGCAAAACCATCCGGGAGTACAAGGCCGCCATTATCATCATCAGGATCAGGCAGATCGCCCCTAAACGGTATTGAGGCTTCAAAATCTCCTGTTACAACTGCTGTTTCGGGTTCATTCTTACAGCTAATAAGCAAGATTACTGTGATCAGTAAACCGGGAAATATCTTCATCGGGAAGGCAAGATTCAATCTTCGGCCAAAATAATGAAAAGCTAGAATTTATAAGCTATACCGAGGCCAGAATAGTAATTGATCGGTTCTCCGGGATAAAAGTATCGGGGGGAATTTCCGCCAAAAGATGAGGCATTGATCAGCACCATGGATGCATAGTTAGTATCAAACAGATTATTGATCCCGCCAAAGAGCTCTATTCGCCAGCGCTTCAACTGTTTTCGGTAGCCTGCCTTTAGGTTGATCAGCTGATAATCATCGGAAAAGACCGAGTTATCGTCTCTCAGGGGAATATCCCCAACGTGAACGAAATTGATGTTGGCATAAAGACCAAGATCCCAGTCAAATTCCAAGATTGAATTGAAGGTCCAATTGGGTACACCTGTCAATTTGTTTCCGGAGTAGTCATTCCCGTCATCCACAAAGTCGTCAAACCGAAAATGATTGATGGCCAGAGCGTTTCGGTGAATTAAACGGAACTGTTCGGCTTCTATCCAAGAGATATTAAGTGCACCTTCCAAACCCAGGTAGTTGGTGCGGCCCGCATTAACTCCAATGAACTCATCTTCCGACGTCCTGCGGGCAACTAGTAAATCTTTTACTGGCATATAGAAAACTGCTGCTTCCCAACTTATCCGTCCATCATTTACTGCTCCCCTGCTGCCAATTTCAAAATTCCATCCACGTTCCGGCTGAATATCTGGGTTTAGATTTCCATCAGGGAGCAAGGTCTCTTCAAGGTTTGGCGGGGAAAACCCATGAGCAATGGAAGCGTAAAGTGTCACATTGGGTTTTAGTTGGTAGGTAGCTCCTAGTTTTGGGGACAAGATAAGGTCATAGGTGTATTTCCCGCTATTATCGACCCCGTTATTTATGAGTCTATCCTCTAACCGATATTGAGTCTGGTTCAAATTGAGACCCAGATTGATCTGGGTCCGCTCATTGAGGTCCCAACCTGAGTCCAGAAAAACATTGAAATATGAACGTTTCTCCTTAAGATTATCCAGGCGTCCACCCTGTACACTGCCGGTACCAGGTGGAAAGTCCCTATACAAATTGGCAAAAGTGCTGAAATCATTTTGATCGAAAAACCATTCACCTCCCAGACTCCACCTGATCTTTTTTCCAACCAATATCCCCTGGCCCGTAAGACGGGATCGAATACCCCAACCCCATTCGGATTCATCCAGGATATTGAATGGTCGCGGTTCATAATTATTCCGGAATGAAGTAAATACACTGGTATACTGTTGGAGATCATCACTGTAAACATGACTCCAGGACAGGCCGAACAGTCCTTTTTGATACTCCTCGAAACCCATTGCCTGGCCCCATGTAAAGGCCGCCTGCTCGGGATTGTCTAGAAAATCTTCTTCACTGAGAGAACTAGGAATAAAGGCCTTTAGATCCGTAAAATTACCCACAAATGTCAACCGATCATGTTTTCCCAGTATATGCCGGCTAGCCCAACTTACAGCGTGCCTATCCGTTTCATTATTCTCCCGATAACCATCTGATTGCAGACGGCTATAAGTGATTGTGGCGGTTTGTTTCCCACCGCTAATATCAGCTTGTACCAGGCCTTTTTGATAACCGAATGAACCAACAGCAAATGATGATCTAACCTCATTATTCGCAAAGGATCCTTTAAATGGTAGCAGACGGATACTTCCTCCCAGCCCTGAACCGTACAGGCTGGATGTGGGTCCCTTTAAGACTTCCATCCGGCCCAAGGATTCCAGTTCTAGATCTTCTATTGTAGAGGAACCTGATCCGTTAGTCAGTGGAATATCTTGATAGAAAGCCCTTATCTTACTTGTGCCAAACAAATTTCGAGAACCAATCCCTCGGATAGTAATTCGGTTTGTGGTCAGCGTACCGTTGTGCATATAGACACCGGGAACCGTGTTGAGTACGGGAGCTATATTCGCAATATTGTTTATTTGTATTTGCTTTGGTTCTAGTACAGTCACCGACTGCGCCATTTTATCCAAAGTCTCCCCCCTGTTCCCAGAGCGGATAACCACTTGAGCCAATGCATTTGGCGAAGCATTTAACTCTACCAGACCGGTGAATTCGTCGTTGATTCCGAGAACTACGGTCTTAAATCCGGTTTTTTCAAATACCAGTTCGTCTCCGACTTTCCAATAAAACGCACCGAGCTGATCTGTAAAAGTTGTATCGCTAAGTTGGGTGTTGATAACACTTACACCCTGAATGGCGCGCCCACTGCCTCTTTCAAATACGAAACCGGATTGTTGTGACCAAGCCGTAGTAACTAGTAAACAAAACAGTATACAGGCTGACCATCTAAGTAGAATTTTCATGGTGAGAGTCAGCTTGTTAAAGCAGTTATGAATTGATTTAATTCCGTATCATTCCCCAGATTTGCCAGTCTTTCTATTTCATATAGGTTCTGATCCGTTAAGGGAGACCAATTTTGATAGTCGACACTATACATGGATGCATTATCCACAGGCCTTAACAAAGAACCCTTTTCTGCGATTTGTTCCGAGACCTTCTCGCCTTTTCGCAACCCAATTGTAGTGATCCGGTTGTCCAAAGAAAGGTTCATCGCCTCCGCTAAATGCTGTATAACCCTAATTACCGGAATTGGATCTCCCATGTCGCAAATGTAGGTACGCCCGGGCTCTCCTTGTTTAAAACAACTCAGGATAAGTTGAATAGATTCCACCGGTGAAATGAAGAAACGATCGGCACTGGGATGTGTCAGGTTGATCATTCCACCTTCGTCCAGCTGATTCTCCACATAAGGCACCAAAGAACCAGCAGATCCATATACGTTTCCAAACCTGGCAATCACAATCTTGGTATCTCCTAACTTGCTCGCATTGGACCTGATCCAATTTTCCGCTACAAGTTTAGTACGTCCAAGAACGCTGATCGGACTTACGGCCTTATCCGTAGACACATATACACAACGCTCTACTCCGTGCCTCTCACATGCTTGAAAAAGATGTATAGACCCCAGCGTGTTGGTCCTGACCGCAGCCACAACATCTTCCTCGAGAGGAGGTAAATGTTTTAAAGCAGCAGTATGGAACACATACTTGAAGTCCTTCCTGGCAAGTAATCGTTCAACACCTGTCCCATCATTGAGATCCAGATTGACGAACTCAATTGGTAGTCCTGGCTTAGTTGCAAAAGACTCTTGAAGGGCATCTAGTTGCTTCGGATCATTGTCAAAAACCACCAATCTCTTCGGCTTGAGACCAATTAGGCACCTAACCAGAAACGAGCCTATAGAGCCTGCTCCACTCACCAGAATATTAGTGTTGACTATGGCCTCTGATAAGTCGTCTTCCTGAGGGCAGAGATAATCTGCACCCAATCCTTGTTTATAGATGGTGTGTAACTGATCTAATCTATCCCGAAAATGATGATCTTGCATATTAGCTAACTGGAAGCTGATTTTGTGATCAATAAATGAAGTGCTTCCACTACCCGATCAACATCCGAATTGGTCATCTGATCTCCAGAAGGCAAACACAAACCGACTTGCTGAAGTTCCTGGGCTACAGAATTCCCATAATAGGGAGCTCCATTAAAGGATGGTTGAAGGTGCAAGGGATGCCAAAACGGCCTGACCTCGATGTTTTGATTAGCAAGTCCTGAGACTACATCTTCTAAATCGAGTTTCAATTCCTTCCAATTACAACATATACAATTCAGCCAATAATTGGACTTCATTGTCAGGTCCGGAACCTCATAGAGTTTTATTCCTAAATCCGATCTCAGACTCTCAGTATAATGTTGGTGAATCTGTGATCGTCGATCTAGTTTTTTGGCCAAACCGACTAACTGGGCCCTTCCTAAGGCAGCATTCAGATTGCTCATCCTGTAGTTATAGCCTATCTCTTGATGAAAGTAATGGCGACCAGGTGTGGGCGCCTGTCTTGCCAAGGCAATAATTGCTTCTTTTTGCTCTTTATCATTACAGATCAATGCTCCTCCGCCGGCAGTGGTGATCACTTTATTTCCGTTAAAGGACAAAACTCCAAAATCTCCCAATGTGCCACACGGATCATCGCCAATGGAACTGCCTAAGGCCTCTGCGCTATCTTCGATTACTGGAATTTCATACCGGCTTGCTATTTGAAGTATCTCCTTAAGTCTACAAGGTGTACCATAGGTATGCACTGCAATAATGGCCTTGGGAGCTATCCCCTTTTTTTGACATTCTGCTAAAGCCAGTTCCAACACATTCGGATCTATATTCCAAGTATCCTGCTCGCTATCTATGAAGATAGGTTCTGCACCCAAATATCGTATAGGATTGGCTGTAGCGGCGAATGAGAAAGACTGACAAATCACATGGTCTCCAGGCCCCACCCCACATTGGATTAAGGCCAAATGAATAGCTGAAGTACCTGAATTGAGTGCGACTACTTCCTTGTTGCTACCCAAGTATTGTGAGAGTTCCAATTCGAACGCATCGATCTGTGGACCGACAGGTGCCAGCCAGTTACTGGCCAGAACTTCTTTTAAGAACTTCTCTTCCAACCCAGTTTGGGACGGAGGTGAAAGCAGTATTTTCTTGTTGTTATCTCGGCTTGATTCGCTTGCCATTTCACTGATTTGGGTGGCATATGACAAGTAACTGTTCCTTTCTTGTAAACTTTGGAAAGCTCAATTATCTGTCTGGAACGAAGATAGGGAAACTTACCCTATACCAGGAAATTATAGAGCCCCAGCGCCTTAAAAAGTTTGGAGTACTTCATCACGGGTTTACGGATCAGAACCTTCAATTTTTTCGCGCGATAGGTTTTACCCAAACGAATCAGCAGAAGATTGACCAGAAGCAGGAATATCAGAACGGCAATGCCCAACAGAATCACAGATTCGCTCTGAATAATCAGGAATATCACAAAAGCAAAGCTGAGGCTAAAGGAGGCACTAAAGAAAGATGCCCTTCTATGGGAGAATCCAGCATCTGTAAGCACATGATGCACGTGATTTCTATCTGGAGAGAATATCGGTTTGCCAGATCGTTTTCTAACTATCATGACCCGGAAGACATCAAATATCGGGACAAAAAGGATCGCTAAGAGCAATACCGGTAAGAATTGCCCCCTAAAAGGTAGAACAGCAACCTGTTCTGGCGTATAGCTCAATATTCGGATGATAGAGAAACCGATCAGAAAGCCGATCAGTAAGGTTCCGGTGTCACCCATGAATATTTTGTACAGCTTGGAAAGGTTGTAACAGAGATAAACCAGCAATCCAACTAGGGAAACAGCCGAAATTGTCAGAAACAAGTAATCTTGAATAAGCCAGAAAAAGACACTGAAGGAACCAAAAATAATGATCCCTATACTTGCGGCATGTCCATCTATGCCATCAATGAGGTTGTATGCCTGCATAAAAAACAGCACCAATAAGAAGCTCAAAGGATATGATATCCAGGCAGGAACCTGGTCAATGTATAGAAAACCGTAGAGCCCTTCTATCTTGAGCCCAGACATAAACAAAACCAAAATAATGGCAAATAATTGCAGCGGCAGCTTTCGCCGAATCGGTAAGTCCAAGATATCATCTCTGATGCCGACAAACACAATGATGGATGTTCCTATCATTAACGCCATCCCCGTATTCCAATCTCCAAAAAACTGGGTCACCCCAAGGGCAATTAGAAAATTGATAAAAAAGGCAATTCCACCTATGGAAGGGACTTCTCCGAAATGCGAGGTCCGCTCGTTAGACTCCGCGAGCAGATTGTAGCGATTAGCCAGGTTGATGAGATAGTACAAGCAGAAACCTGTACAGATACCACATAAGACGAAAAGCTCAAATATCAGAGTAGTGCTTTCGTTCATACTCCTTATTGTTTGAAGCCGAGATTTGGGGATCTATTTCTCGCTAATTTTTGTGCAAAGTACAAAAATTTCATCACGTTGCTACCAAAATCGTATAACTTAACAGTAAACTTACCTTATCGTAGGGTAAATGTCACTTGATTATGAATCAGATACTTAGCAAAAAAGTATTGTAAGAAATCTCTTGAAATGTCTCCTCAATCGTTATAGTATTGAGCATAAGAAGAGTAGTTGCCGATGAAAAGAAATTCTCAATGATAGATTCAATTCGCAATAGAGAATTTTTATTGACTCCCTCTTGTCATGGATAAATAGACATCCGCAATGGAGGAATAGACCACTTTTTCTGAGAATTCATTGAAATAAAGAGAATAACCGGCTTGTCCCATGGCATTTAGATCAAGCGAGGAAATGCAGAGAAGTGCAGCGGTAAGTGCTGGTTGGTCATTTGGCTCGACCAAAATTCCATTTTTTCCCTTCGGAATTAAATGATCACATCCAGGCATATTAGTGGTTATGATCGGTTTGGCCATGGCCATGGACTCCAGCATAAACCTCGGTGTTCCCTCTCTGTACCTGGTGGGTAGTACACATACGTCAGCCTGTTTGATAAGCTCTGGAATATCTGACCTCTTGCCCAGTACTTTGATCCCTGGATACGCACGGGTATAATCCTTAAGCCATTGCTCGGAAATGGCAGATGGATTCTGCGGATCGCTCCAACCAACTAATTGAAGTTTGCTTCCATCCGGCAGTTCGGATTGTGCCGCAATAAAGGATTCAACCAGTTCCAGAACACCCTTTTCCTTAAGCAGACGAGATACAAACAGGAAAGTCAGACCATCGGAATGGTTCTCTAAGGTCTGAACGTTCTTGAGGTTAAATCGATCTTCGTCTACCGCACTACCACGGATAACACTATATCGTTTCTTGATCTTTAAATCTTTTACATCTTGCGTATTCTGAAGGATGTAATGGGGTGAAAACAATAATCCATTTAGCCGATAGGCGGAGGTTATGGCAAACTGAAGCAGACGATTCTTCCAGGTTCTCGATGAGTATACCACGCCCAGGCCTGTAATGTGATTGACGATCTTAGGCTTGGAAGTCAGTGATGCTACAGGCGTTCCGATAAGATTGGGCTGCATTCGGTAGAAATGAATGATATCAAATCGATTATTGCGACAGATCTTACGCAAATCACGCATGAATCGAAGTTTGTTACCAATTCCCTTACCGCGAATATTGGAGGATACCTCCAGAGTTTGAAAGCCGGCATCCCGTATCTCGTCACTGCTTCCGTCGGCCGGAACGATCACCATGATCTCGGCACCACGATCTCTGAGATAACGGGCTAAACGCAATCTTGAAATAACAAAATCGGCCCCCGTATTCTCAACAATGGCAACTTTTAAGCCCGAAAGATCAAATGAAGCAATATCACTATTCATGCATAATTCGCTTTTATCATCTTAACGGGTGGGTATTAAAGTTTGAGTTGGCCTCTGTATCCAAATTGATCACGACGCCAATTGATGTCACAATAATACGAGCATTTTCTTGATTGGACCCCGAATTTGTTCGCTGAAGTTTATCGGGGATTAGGAGGTAATCACGTAGATTTGTTCCCAGAAACCTACTTTCATGTTCAGCTTTTTCAACAAGACCTCCCCTCCTATCTTTGAGGGTTTATGTGATATTCACAATCACCTCCTGCCGGGAATCGATGATGGATGTAAAGAAGTCCAGGATTCACATAGAATGTTGGAGGCCTATAAGGAGTTAGGGTTTGTTCAGGTAATTCCCACCCCGCATGTATATTCTGAACTTTACCCCAACACCCCGCAATCGGTAAAATCATCATTTGATGTGCTGCAAGATTCCATGGGATCGGAAAACATTCAAGTGAAACGCTATGCTGCCGAGTATATGGTAGATGAACAATTCATGGCCGATTTTGAGCAACGATCTCCGGAATTGCTGTTGCCTAACAATATTTGCCTGGTCGAGATTCATTTTTTTGGCAATACCCAGATTTTGGAACAGGCAGGGTTCCAGCTCCTGCAGCAAGGAATAAAACCACTATTAGCACATCCGGAGCGGTATCACGGCATAAATGACCTCAAGAAGTTCAGTGAACTGAAAGGCAGGGGTTTTAAATTGCAGCTCAACGCACTTTCGCTCTTGGGTCACTATGGTGACGATGTAAAACAAAAGGCTTTTAAGATCATGGACCTTGGCCTATATGACTACTTGGGAACAGACGCTCACCGTCCTGGACATCTCCACCTGCTAAAGGAGATCCGTTTGAACAAGAAACAGTTATTATCCTGGGAAGAGATCAGGGAGCGGCAGATTGCCGATTTCAGATAGTCATACTATCAAGAGTTTCGATTAGATCGAGATTTCTTCTTCCTGTCTTCGCCATAACCATAGCCATAGCCATAGTTGTACTGATAATTGTAACTATAGCGATAGGAATAGGAAAATCTACTCTTATTGGAACCGCCTACCATGATCCCATTCAAAACCATGGCGATCGACGGGATATTCTCACGTTTGACCATATCCTTTATAAAGGCAAAGACATTCTTGTCCGTGTATTGTGATCTACAGACGTAGACGACTAAATCGGACAAAGGTAGGATTGGTGTCGTATCACTGACCAACATCATGGGAGCGGAATCTATGATGACCAGATCATACTTGGATCGGAGCGTTGAAACCAGTTCTTTCATTCTCGGTCTCATTAATAATTCCGATGGATTGGGTGGAATGACGCCGGAAAACAGAAAATCCAGTTCACTTCCGGGCACCTTGGAAATAAGACTATCGAAATCAATATCCTCGGAAGAACTCAAATATGAAGACAAACCATGATCAAATCGTTCTATTCCTAAACGGGAATGAATTTGTGGGTTACGCAGGTCCGCTCCTACTAAAATGACCTTTTTACCCAAGGCCTGATAACTCTGGGCAAGATTAAAGGCAACAAAAGATTTACCCTCTCCCTTTATACTAGAAGTTACGGTTATTACACCGTTCCCATGATCGGGTAACATAAAGGCCAAGTTCGATCTGATGACTCGAGTCGCTTCTGCCACAATGCCTCTGGGATCATCAAAACTCTCTTTGTTGCTCTCATGAGGTATCTCACCCACGATAGAAACGCCCATCAGACCTTGTTCTACATCTTCACGGGTATTAATCTTGTTATCCAGGTTCTTTAAAGCATACAAGATTCCAAAAGGAACCAACAAACCGAGTATCAGAGCTCCCAAGTAGGTCGATTTAGGCTTTGGAGAAACCTTGGTGTTTTTCGATACCGCATTGCTCAACACCTTCAGATTAGGAAGAGCCGACATATATTTGATCGAAGCCTCCTCTCTTCGTTGAAGCAAGAAGTAATAAAGTTCTTCTACTATCTGGAAATTACGGAATAGGCCTCTAAGTTCACTTTGCTTTCTTGGAATGGAGGCAACAACACTCTCCGTTTCGGTTAGCACTTCATCGAATTTCCGAATAGAAACCTGAAGAGATGCTATATATTGGTCGATTCCTGAGATTATAATGGATTTGGTCTCCTTTAACTCTTCTGTGATCTGAATGACGAGCGGATTTAAATCCGTAGAACCAATCAGTAAGCTCTTTCGCTCTGCAACACCAAGATTGTAGTTCTGGATCAAATCGTTAATATCTTCACTTTCTATACCCACTTGTGCCGGGAGCAACTCATAGTCAGTTTGACCTTCCAAATTTTCGCGTAACGACCGGGCAATTTCCAATTGAATATTTAATCTTAGTGCCTCATCTTGTCCCTTGATAAGGTTTCCAAGCGCATTACTCGTCTGCACAGGTGGATCATAAACCCGATTTGATTTTTGGAATTCGATTGTGTTTTCACTGATGGTATCAATACTTTCCGATAATCCAGCCAGACGCTCATCTATAAATTTGATACTGACCTCGGAAACGGCTCTTTTCTCGGCCACTTGGTCTTCTTGGAGAACGGCGATCAGAACATCCAGTATTTTACGATTGATATTTCGGTTAGGTCCATTGATCTTCAAATCGATGATTTCACTACCCTTGTAGGCAGGTAATACCGATAACGTATTTTTCAATTGAGCGATTGCATTTTCTCTGGATACATGTACAATCCGGTACTCCTTGTCTTCTTTTGTTAAGGTGTCGATCCAGATCAAAGAAAACTTATCTGTAACCATGGCATTGTTCTGAGGCAGTTTTGTGACCGATTCACCCTGGATGATGTTAACCTCCCCGTTTTCTACTGTGACTTCAAACCTACCTAACTCCTTCCTATCATGAAAATTAACCTTAAATGGCAAAAACTCTTGGTCTTGCAATGATTCCCGGATCGAACCCACTGAAAAAATACGGGTTTGCAGATCCAACCGATCTACAACTTGGCCTAGAATAAAACCAGAAGTAATAACACCTATCTCATTGACCATTTTGATCCGGCTACTATTAAATAACTGAAGGTTCTGAGCCAAGAATGTAGAGGCGTCATCCTTTCCCTCTTTAATCTGAATTTGAGACTGGGCGGAGTAGATAGGAGTCTGATAGCGCAAATAAATGAAGGATCCGATCAAACAAAGGACTATTGCCATCAAGAAGTAGGGCCAAAAGAAAAGGTAATAGCCGACTTCTTTTTTGAAATTGAAGGAGCGCTCCTCGAAGAGTGAATTTAATGATTCTTCCATTTAATTGTTGGTTAATAATATTGTAATGGTAAGAGCTAGTGAAACAACTCCAAGAACCGCGCCTACGTTCCCAACGAAACCTGCACTTTTCACCTTAGCACCATTTGGTCGGACGTAAATCATATCGTTCTGATTGAGGTAGAAATAGGGTGACATATATAGATCATCTTGTGTTAGATCCAGATTGTGTGTAATGTAACCATCTTCCGTTTGACGAACCAGGACAACATCTTCCCTACTCCCATTTATGGTCAAATCTCCAGCATAGCCTAATGCCTGAGGAATTGTTAGTCGCTCTTCAGAGGCTGTTATCGTTCCGGGATTTTTCACTTCACCAAGCACGGTAACTTTGTAATTGACCAAACGAACGGCAACTACCGGTTCGTTTACATAAGGTGAAATTTCTTCCACCAATTTTATCTCTAATTCCCGTGTGCTCATGTCAGTTACCCGTATACTCCCGATATAAGGAACCTTGATCTCACCCAGTTCATCCACCAAATATCCAGAGTATTTGAGCGTTTCTACGTTACCTAGTTGAGTCTGAGGTGTTTTGTTAAACATGGCTACCGATTCTGGGTTCAAAGCAGCGACCTGTATGTTGAGGATGTCACCTTTTTGAATGGTCAAATTTTCAAAAGGCACGGTCTTTAGATTCTCTGGGACTTCCTGCATATAATATATTTCCTTTTTAGAAACACATGAAATTACTGTGGCAGCAATTAATAACACCAGTAATGTGCGGGAAATAGTTCTCATGTTTAAGTCAAATTTGCGCAAAAATAGTTACTCTTTATCAGGATTCAACAATAATTTATACAATTAAAATGAACAGGTCGAACCTATTAATTGAAGGTCAAATTATGTTATTATAAAATTCAAGTGTTTTGGTCGCTGTATGTTGCCAATCAAAGTCCGATGCTCTGCTGATTCCCTTTTCTCGAAAATAGCACTTCATTGTGCTATCCGAGAGCAATTGGATCAACTTGTCCGTCAGATCATGCTGATTCTTCGGATCGATCAATATGGCCGCATCACCAGCAATTTCCGGCATGCTTGAAATATTGGACGTTACAACGGGTGCTCCGCATGCCATGGCCTCCAATAAGGTCAGTCCAAATCCTTCAAATAAAGAAGGGTAAATGAACACTTCGGTATGCGCATATAGGTGTTTCAATAACTCATCACTTACATAACCCAAGAAATGAACGCTTTTCTGAATCCCATATTCTCCCGCTCTTTGTTTAACCTGCTGAAAATCCCAACCATCGCCTCCTACTGTTAACAATTGATGGTCGGGGAACTTGAGAGTCAAATCCTTAAACGAGTTTAATACCAGATCGAGATTTTTTCTCGGACTGATCTTACCAACGGTCAACAAGTATGGTCTTCCCTTGAGCTCATCAATTAAGTGGATATCTGGAATTTCTATGGTTTTAACCGGCTGGCCAAAATCACTATCAACGCCTTCATGGATAACCCGAATCCGATCGGTCAAATCCTCTCGATAGGTATCCTGAACATAGTTTTGCAAGTCTTTTGCCGTGCTATGAGAAACACAAATTATACCATCTGCATGCCTAACGGCCTGTTTAATACTTGCCTGCATTAGCCATTGATCTTTCTTAGTGAAGAACTGTTTATGGGTCAAGGGTCCAATATCATGAACCGTAACCAAATAAGGTTTACGTGTTGCAAGGGGGTAACCGGGGGACAAAGCATGAACTAAATCCACCTCCGATCTCAAACACTGCTCTACATTTGGATAGTTAAAATACTTCCAAGCCAGCGGCAAAAACTTGGACCCACCAGGTAATATGTTCAGACCGGTAGATTCAATAAAATCATTAAGATCATTTCCTTTGCGATCGCTCCAAGTAGACACCGGAACAATGTTAAATTCCGATTCTAATCTTCTAATACCGGCATACAATTCCTTAGCATAACGCGCGATTCCATGGCCAGAGGTCATTGCAAATTGATTAGAAAAAAATGCAACCGATTTACTCATTAACTTCGTTATTGGTAGAAAGATTCATAACTGTATGCATAACCTCCAAGGCCTTGTTCATACAATTTTGCCAACTATTCCTCTCGGCAAATTGAAGAATGTCTCGTTTCAACTCGTTACTACTCTTAAGAGCCTGCTCAACTAACAATTCCAGGTCAACATCATCATTCACCAGGTAAACCGGCGGATTAAGACTCTCAAATTCTTGATGCCATGTGGAAATAACAGGAATTCCCGCTGCCGCATATTCATAGAGTTTTAGAGGATGTTGCCCTTTATAAACCTCTTGATTATTCCGATTGTATATCATTAAACCAAGGTCGGCATGCACTAAATAGGCAGGAACGTCCTCGGCTTTCCTGGACCCCAGTAAATAAAGATTATCCCATTTTAAAGCCATTACATCAAAATCCGGATCCTTCGGACCGATTAAGACGACAGAACCATCCGATTTCGACATGGCCTTTAAGACAGTCCGCAGATAATCTTTATCTAGTTTCTTCAGCACGCCTACCCAAACCGCAATCGGACCTTTCATATTGCTGTATTCATCCGGCATTGGGAGGTTTTTCTGATATGGCGAAAGATTGACTCCCTGACCTAAATTGGTAATCCGATCCGAATCTACCTTATGTTTTGAAATAACATCGGCTTTAATGGCCTCCCCTATGACGAAAATTCTCTCGGCTCGTTTGTAATCTACTCTTAAGAGTCTATTGATAGAGCGTCCTTGAAAGGCTTCATAATTATCGATACTGTGAAAAATCAATCGTGACTCCGGAAAAATCTTCTTGAGTGCACTGCTACCCGGTATAGTGGTCCAAATAATATCAGGTGGACCGAATCCAGATTCTTCAACAATATTGCGAATAGACGGCAGGCAGGAACGATATCTTAAGTCTGCTAGAACTGGCTGATGCCACTTTATCTGCTCAATGAGCGGTGATAAACTTAGACCGGATGTCACCCAGATTCCATCCTCCATCCTGGATCCTTCCGCCCAAAATTGATAATATCCCTTTTTTAGGAAATACTGCGCCGAATTGATATTAGCCTGAAGATAAGTCACTTTGTGTCCAGCCTCAGCAAATAGCCGGGCATAAATCTTTGTGCTGCAGTTAATCGAGCTGGACCAAGGAGTAGGTCTGTGAAAAAGAATGTGCATCAATTATTATTTCGGTTCCATTCGGACTCCATTTCTTTTTCCAACTGTGCACGTGTTACCCTATTCTGCTCTTCCCACAATAAGGCATATGCTTTAAACATGGCAAATGAGGAATGAAAAGCTGATATAAATCCAGTGGTACCGTCCTGAAAACCTCGCTTGTAGAAGTACTTAACACCAAATTCTCTGCATAATGCATAGATCATGTTCCAAAGACCTACGCGGACCCCACGCTCCCGCAAGTGCTTAATCACTTCTTCCTGATAGGTCAAACTTTTTCTCAACCGTTCGTTGTAAGAAGAATCATTGAAATGATACATCTTTTTGTTCAATTGACCGATTCGTGAATCAGGTATTTGTAAGTCAATGGTTTCGTGATACATTCCACCAAAGCGCAAGTATTTTCGCTTACACAAGTGCACGAGATTCCAATCTGACCATCCACCGCCTTTCATGGGTCTGTGCATGAAATAATTTAAACGTCGGAAACGATATGCATCCTTATCTTTACGTTGAATGGCTTGAATAATTTCACGGCTTAATTCAGGTGGCACGCGCTCGTCAATATCCATATGTAACAACCATTGACTCTCTGATGCAGCTATGCCTTTGTTTCGTTGATCCGAGTAATATTGCCCCTCCTCTCTTGGAGATATCAGGAACTTCACTTTGTCACCATATGTATGGGCTATTTCACCTGTCCTGTCCGTCGAGCCATCGTCGACGATCACTATCTCATCGACCCAAGCTGTGAGATGGGATAGAAACCCGGGAAGATCGATCTCCTCGTTGTAAGCGATCGCGACAACTCCAAGTGTGTTCTTTTTTGATCCATTATTAAATTTCGTCATTCTAAAAGGTGTTAATACCATTAACTTCTATCCCGATTTAATCTTAAGAACAGCCGAAGAGGATGAATCCATCGGTTCATAATTTTATTCTTGGATTTGATCATAGCAGTCTCTAATTGCCATTTCAATTTACTAAGCAAATCCGGTCTGCTTTCGTTGTTGTTCGCTAATTCGTCCGCAGAATATCCTAATTCCATAGCCATATTAACCACGCTTGGATCCAGCTGTAGATCAAAAAAGGGATCGTCATTCCATTTTCGCATGGAGTTCCCATGTATATTTTTACTTGTGGCTTCTTCAAAATCACAACCAATGAAATCACAAATGGCTTGAAGGGATTTCTCGGGTTGGTTCACCAAATCCTCATATCGCAACTGATAATACGATGCCGGATCTATAGCTTGTGCGAAACGCACTAAATTCTTTTGACCACTTAACCACCCAAACTGCCGTTTGACAGGTAATGAACGGAAAAGTTTAAATGCGGAATACTGCACAGCCAACGGATTTCGAACAAGACCAATGATCTTTACCCTGAACTTTGTTATTTGCATCCATTCTAAGATCAAAGCCAAAGCGCCCCAATGGGCAACTACTTGTGGAGACTTCTCAAAGAAAACAGGCTTGGCAAATTCCTCACAAATCGCCTCCCAGCCACTGAATACCAGTGAACTGTCGTCTGTGGTCAAATTAAAATCTGGCAGATTCCCATTTAGTTCGTCTTTCAGGTAAATTCGTGCATTCTTTGCACTGCCGTAACCAGAATACACTTTATTTCCATGAAAATCCGATTGATCCTTCTCTAAAATTACGGCTCCCTTCAACCAATGCTGAGTTTCCAGATAAGTATGGGGAGAATAACGGACCGTCTGAATCTGGGAATGAGCGCAAAGCGCATCTTGAAGCATGGTGGAACCTGACCGCTTGTCTGATAATAAGATTACTACAGTTGGCTTCATACCTTCACGAATCTGATTGTCTCTTTTGTTCTTCTTCAAATTCGAACGATATGAGTCTGTACTGAGTGATCACTAGTCCAAAAACAAAAAACATCAACATACTACCTCTGGGGGTTGAAACTGCTGCATGACCAAAGACAAACCAGGATGAAAATCCCATCAAAATGGCTATCAGAATCCTGGAAAACTGGTTGCTGTAATATTTTTGATTTGTAAAACCATAGATCATCCGATAAGTATACAGGGCCATTTTAATAAAAAGAATAATCAACATAATAGCCGTGATCATACCGTAGGCGTAATAAGCCTTAGCAAACACGGCATGATCAGCAGCATTTTCACTGTAAACAGAACGTAAATCGCCATTCAGGATCTTGGATCGAGCAAATCCCTGTCCAATGAACAGATTTATCGGATTCTGAGCGAGATGTTCAAACGGTTCTATGTAAGCCAAAATACGCTCGGTTTCTCTTACATCTTCGTACGGATTCTCGATACTGGCAGTAACCCTATTCTCAATGCGCTCAAAGAAAAAATACTCCGAATTCCATCCTAATAATTGAAACAGCAAAATCGCTCCAATTAAAGGAACCGCAAAATTATATCTGACTCTGGCTTTCTGAAAAATTAGGACCCCCACAACCACCAGAATTAATGCCAGTATGGCTCCTCTGGAATAAGTCATTACTACGGCAATGGGTGCGAGGAAAAGAGCGACAGAAACCAATATTTTTTTGGAGGAAGACATCCTTCCCCGGAAAAGAATAAAAGTAACATGGGCCAGGCCACATTTAAAAATGCGCCACTAATAATGGATACTCCGATTAGAGAAGAGCCCCTCATCGCCTCTTCTGTACTCTCTAAACTCTCTGTCAGGGATGCACTATTTGGAGTCAAATAGGGATTGGAGAATACATAATTACTGACAATTGTCCGTGTCAATGGTAAGGAACTTGCTATTAGTAACAAAGATGTAATCATTGAACCGATCAAAACATAATTCAACATCTTCTTGATATCATTCGTAGACTGAATAATCCTCGGAACACTAAAAAACAGGCTGATTGCTAAGGTGGAGCGCAGGGTCAAATAGATCGGCTCCAAAAGTGAACCTAGAATTACACCATTCAGTAATTCGTTTGTCATGAACATAATCCATATTGCCAGCACCAGGCCTTGTATGGAATGCGTTGTGCGCTGCCTGATATCCTATAGGCATAATACGCCGTGGCTGCAATTAACAGATCGATCAAATAAACGGGTATTGGTCCTAACTTATAATTTATTTTTGGAGCCGAAAACAAAATGAGTACGGTCCAAAAAAGTAACCTTCGCGCTATTTTTCTATTGCGATCCAACGAGTTCCTTTTTGTAAAGTTCCGTATACTTTTTTATCATTTCACCCACCCCGTAGGACTTTGATCGATTGAAAGCCAACAAACCCATCCTATTGCGATTTTCCAGATCTGCAGTGAGGAGCTTCAACTTTTCTGCAATCTCCTGTGGATTTTCAGGATCGATCAAGTATCCCTCGTGCCCATCAGTTTGTATTAATTCCCTGAGTCCGATCACGTCGGATAAAACACATGGCAAACTTGCATTCATGGCCTCAACAGCGGCAAGGCCAAATCCTTCCCAAGTAGAGGTCAACAAGAAAATATCTGCCGACCGCAAGGTATCACTCAAATCTGGAACATATCCCAAGAATTTCACTTTGTCCGAAATTTTCAATTCTTTCGCTAATTCCATTAGATCTTTTTGCAAAGGACCAATTCCAGCTATTTGAAATTCGAAATCTACGTCTTTGATCAATGCGATCGCCCGGATAGCTGTTGCGTAGTTCTTTGATCGGTGTAATCGTCCAACAGACAATATTTTCAATTTACAGTCCGAAGATTTCCGACTAATCGGTTCTGAAAAGTTAAGGTCCGCCCCATTGTTAATGGTTAAGAGTTTCTCTTCCAGTTCAGGTTTCCAAGATAGCAGTGAAGAGGTAGTTCCATGGCTAATTCCCACTATGTGATCGTAAGCCTTATAGGAAATACTATCGATCATTCTTCCCCACCATTTGTTTCGTCGCCGGTTGGATGTGCTGTGTTGAGTGTAGATAAATGTACATGTGGGTAGTAATCCCAGCTGCTTTAGCACAGATACATGGAATACCGTGGGAAAAAGATGTGCATGAACAACATCTCCTTCGGAAACATTCTTTCGGAAATAGCGATACAATGAGAACGGAATTTTCCAATTATAGACAGATGAGAAACCAAAGGATTCCGCTTGTGTCAATTCTTGCGTCGGAGATGATGACAAACCGATCAACCTCGAGCTGAACTTGTCATCATTCAGTCCTGTATGAAGTAATCTGACAATCCGCTGGGCACCACCCCTGGATAAATCATAATCGTTAATGATCTGATGGACTACCATAATGCTGTTGTCCTTTTCAAGTGTTTTTTCAGCCAAAATTGCCAACTTCTCGGCATCCATGGATCACCAAAGTGCTTGAAATTAGGATCTCCTTTGAATTTAGACCATGGCTTTACTGCAACCTCCGGAAGATCGGAATCCATTAAGGTTTTAAGAACCTCGAAATACGCTTTTGCCGTGCGTTCTGGCGTAAATCGATCTCTCGCCTCTTTAGCTGAATTAATACCCAATTGACTAACTAGTCTCCTATCCTTATCTAATTTGCCTATGCGTTCCGCAATCCCTCTGTAATCCCCTGTCTCGAATAAGAATCCCGTATTCCCGTCCCTCAAAACAAAGTCCGTTATACCATTAATCACCCAGCTCATCGAAACACAACCCGCCATCATAGCTTCAAGGAGCGCATTTGGACAGCCTTCAAAATGCGATGGGAAAAGGAATATGTCCTGTTCCGTCAAAAACTCAGGCACTTCATTTGGGGGTAAAGCCCCGATCATACTGACCTGTCCATCCAATATGGCTTGTTGAAGTGCTGTTTCGAGACGTTGACAATCCTTGCCTTTTCCCGCTATTGTAAGATGAAAAGGGATCTTTCTTTTCATTAATTCTTCCACAATCGACGGAATGTGCATGACCCCTTTTTGAACATGCTCCAATCTTCCTAAAAATCCGATGGACAAGACATTGGAATCCGCTCCAGAATCTCTTCTTAGCTGATCGTAAGGAGATGGGTCGATTCCATTCGGGATTAAATGCATTAATTCCGGGTCTGCCCCATACTTGCTGATAAGATCATCCCTCAAACGGGGTGTCAACGCAAAAATTGCCATTAATCTTTCTCTGCCTGACATCGTTATTTTGTACCCGTGATCAAATGCATTAGCACATCTAGATACTGCCTTAATTGATCTTGGTAAGTGTGGTATAGCACTCAAAATAGGTTCCGAATTGATTCCCATAACAAAATCAATCTTGTTGGCTATGCACCAGTCGACAAATACCTTTGACAATGTTTTAACCCTATGGTGATTTGGTGCCAACAGAACGCAATTATCATCTGCGTATTCATCTTGCCATAATCCCTTTTGAACAGCACCAACGGATACGCAGTATAGGCTGATTCCCAATTTCTCCAGTTCCGGTCTAACATTCCTGTAAAATGTGAAAGTACCACTATCTTTAGGGACCGAACCAAATACTACCTTCATTTCTGTTTAATTAATTCAAATTCAAATCCTTGATCTAGTCTTTGAAATTAGGGTTTAATAATGTTTTAAATATATTAAAGCTCATACGTTCCAATCTATTCAACTCAACCTTTTGAGAGCTCTCAGATATTTGAACATCATAATTTGGATCTGACGAGAAAAGCCAGCGGTTACCTAAGTATAAGTGTTGCTTCTTTATCGATAGACTTCTTGGGTCTTTGATCTCTTCATCTTGTAAATTAAGCCAGTTCAGCACATGCCGGTATTCTTGCATAGGCTGGGCCTTGAAGAGATCAAAATCTACAGTAATTCTTTTTGATTTAGGAACTCGATCAAAGACTTTTCTTCTATGACGTTCACGGGCATGCAATAAATAACTTTCACGTAACATTTTGAAGCCCCATCCTTTCCGAGTCATTTTGCGACGAGAAAGATTGGATTTGTAAACAGCCTTCAGATTTCTCCTCAAATGAATATAATAAGCGTCGATTGACGGAGATCCCATCAATACTTCCATGCGTTCGGGTGTTTTGGAGAGATCAACAAAGTACTCCGTGTCAGGGAATTCCTTCCCCATGAGGTTAAAGAAGTTCCCATTTCGAATCCGATAATTTTCAATTTGATCATCACGATAGATTCGTTGAGGACGAAAACCATTAATCAATAAAAATTTATAAAAGTTAAATCCTTTCTTGTCAAAATCAACGCCTTTCCATTTCTTGTCAAATTTGAACTGGACATCGACAGATTGACTGTTAGCCTGCTTAACTACTCTACTCCACATTGGACATTCTCCTAATCGTTCTCCACATGAACATTGCAGATTTGGGTGATAGTCACGCTCCAGATACATAACCTCACCAAGAGTGGTCATTCTACTATGTCTACCCAAGGCCAGTCCGAACAATGTGCTACCGGAAAATGCCAGTGAACTCAACATGATAACTTTTGTCTTTCCCAAATTAGACTCTTTTTAGATGCCAATTGAACTCATACTCATTTGTTTCTTGACTCACTCAGAGAGGTAGCGGTTATTAATGAGCTGAACAATTACAGACTCCCGACTCTCGACTAATTTGACCAATTCGTCCGTATAGAATGACATATGATCCACCTGCCCAGATTTCGAACTGTTCATTGGGCGATCTTCCAGGCGATCTAAAACGGCATTATTTTTTAAGAATTGATGTTCCCGCATTAAATTTTGAAAACTCTCAAAGAGATTTTGTTGGTCTATGAATTCGTCGATGTAGCAGTTGGCAGCAACAAATTGAAGAAGCTCTTTTTCAGACCTGACCTTACCTTGCGTCAACACACCTAGGTCTTTAAAGTAGAAAGTTAACATGTACCAACTGTACAGACCTGTTAATTTATGGATTCCACTGTAGTAATAGGAGCCCGAAAGCAAGCAGGCATATTTTGGATCGAGTACAATTCGCAGCCATTGCCGAAATAATTCGGGGTCATTCTTATCGGCATAGAGGCGTTTATGGTATTCTATATCCAATGATCTGCGAAGCCTTAGCTTGGAGACTATTGCTCTAATTGCTCCGAGTTTATTTTTGGAGTAAGCCAAAGATTTGAACAGTCTAAAGGAGGTTAAGTTAGAGTAAACTCCACCCGTTCTCTCTCTTTTGGTACAACCATAGGTCCACAAGGAAAGATAAAATGAATGTGGGTCTCGATATGTGCCAAACAGCAAGCGACCACTGTTCACAATGTCCGCATTTGGTTTTTCATGGTGTTTGAAATACCGATCTGGAAACAGTTCCTTTAACCAATTGTTCACGGCTACCGTGCCGGTCTTTGGCATGTCTACATAACAAAAATCATCTGTCAGGAACATAAGGATACATTACTTGAAATAATAATTGTTCTAGTTCGCATTCTCGTATAATTCGAAGTCCTTATAAAAAATGGACTCGATCTTTCTTCGCTGTTCAACAGAGGGACTAAACTCCTTTTTGTTCTTTCCTCTATTGGACCTGACATCAACCTCCGGATTATTCATAGGAAGTCCACAGGCTTCATGAGCACGTTTGACCCCCATCAACAAATTCTCCAATTTGAATATTTCGGTCAGTAAGACCTTCCCTTCCGTGTCTGTCACATCGTCGAAAACAGAAGCTGTATGTGTGGTGAAATGTAAACCCCTGGGAATGTAAATGGAAGTCCTGTCCTCATGTGCCTGTTGCACCAGGTCTAAAAAAAGATCAAACTGCCCGGTTAATGAGTTAAGTGGTTTACCATAGGTTCTAATGTTTCGATAAGTGTTGTAAATCTTCCGAGGCAACGACAAATCTTTTCCATAGAACAAATAGAAGAACATACTGACACAACGATCCACTGGTTCCCTGGCAAAGGCGAAGGAATAGATGTTGTCCCATTGTTCCTTGTACAGGAATTTCTTCGCAAATAGTGCTCGCTTAAATTGATACTCACCGAGAACTACTCGGAAATTATTGAGAATATCGTTGTACTGAGACCGATCGGATTGAATGAAATTTTGAGGTTTCTTACCTCTTACCACTTCAACGTAGTGAGGTTGTAACAGTTTTCGTGTAGAGATTCCAGCAGATTTCTTGATGTGCAACCAGAAAAAGGAATCGTATTCACTCTTGTGTATTTCTTGTGCGCTCATATAACTCGACTGGAGGTTAACATTAAATTTCGAATCTTTTCTGCCATACTTCTAGACTCGAACTTAGATTTGGCAATCTCTTGGGATCGAATACCAAAGCGAGAGCGTTTTATAGGATCAGATAATAACTCAATGATTCTATTGGCCATCTGGTTGGTATCGCCCTCAGGAACCAAAAATCCTGTTTCATTCTCTAAAACCGTCTCACTAAACCCATTGTGATCCGTGACTACCTGAGGCGTCGAACTGGCCATTGCCTCCAACAATGATACACCCTGACTTTCCATATCTCCATTACTAGCTATTACGGAGTGCTGAACGAATACAGATGCCTGCTTCATTTTCGACTTCACGAATTGATGATCTTTAACCCCATGGAGTATAACCTGCTGAGTGAGGTCTAGACGATCAATCAATATTTTGCATTCTTCTAATAATGGCCCCCCTCCTATCATTTCTAAACGGGCTTCAGGACATTGTTCAACTACCTTAGCAAATGCCTGTATGGTCAAATGTGGTGCTTTTTTCTCTACAAACCGACCTACTGCCAGAACGAGACCATCATCTTTACCTTGTTCCAAAGGCCCAAATTCTTCCATTTCAATTCCACAAGGAATTACCTGAATTTTATTTGCACTAATATTAAGATCGATCAAAATTTGTTTAAAATGATTGGACCCGCAAATAAATCCAGTCGCTCTTTTATTCAAAAAGCGATAGGCGCGACGGATCAATTTTCGTTTGGCCATGACCGTGGCATCATGACCGTGAAAATTCACGAACAGTGGTAAATTCAACCTATCGCATACTCGCATGACTGCACAACCAGTCGGTCCAAATTCAGCCAGAACTGCTTCGACCTGGTGATGCTTGAAAAATTTCTCTAACTGCTTCCCTTGATGGCCAACCAAAAGTCCAGGATAACCCCACAACATGTAGCTCCTTAGGCTTACCAATTTACCAAGAACAGAATTGGAACGCGCAGGTATACGATTTGAGGATATACCGTCCAATGAATTTCCATTCCCTTCCCAATAGACCACCACGGTCTTTCCAGGTTGAATTAACCTGATGTGTTGCCTAACGAAAGTCTCGGCTGGAGTATCCGGATTTGGTGTTACGATTGCGATCATTAGCCGAATTGTTGTTTCCCGATTACTTCTAACTCTTTGTACAAGACTTGCAAACGCAGTCTAGATTCAGGAGATATTTCCAATTTTGGTTCTTGGTAAAGCCGATTTGTTCTAGCATCTACTTTGAAATCAGGCCAAATTTCGAACTTCCCTGCGTGTCGTAGTATCTGAACTATGCATTGACCCGGATCCTGAACCAATTTTCTATAATCCAAGAATAGTAAGCGTTCATCGGCCATCAGTTTATTCTCAAAAGGAATCTCATTTCTCATAATCCAATATCGAGCATATCGTTCGGCCACGTGGAGTTCTCCATTTTCGAGGGAATGCTCCATAACAGATTTTGATAATCTCCAATGTCCTTGCTCATCCGATTCGACACGCCGAGAAATAGCAAAGAATTGGTCTTTCCATTTTCTCATCATAGAGTCCACTACAAAACTACCTTCACGAAACATCCATACTCCTATAGAGTTGGGAAAAAAATTCATCAACTCAATAGCACGATCGGATTCAAACAGGGGTCTGATTACGACATACTTTGCATTTTGATCACTAACCAAAGTGGTCACCTCTGCTCTACCTTTCAATACCGTTTTTCTCTCCCCTATTGTTAAAGGACTAAATTCACCAAATACGGATGAGTTCAGATCATGACGAAAAATATTCTCTAAAAATGTGGTCCCGGATCTTTGGCAACCGAAGATCCAGATTACGGCCGAAGGACTGCCTAGTTCATTTCTCAGTTGATAACGTTCCTTCTTGGAAGCACGCCTGTTGATACGCCTTGTCTTCAACCTAGATTTTATCGAACTCTGAATTCTATTGATCATACTAGCCGGGATAACTTCGCTATACAACCACCTGTGACAGCAGTTTGTGTTTTAAGAATAATTGCGTGAATAATAGACAGATCGACCAACAACAGAGTGTGATCATTGGAATTGCCAATATGGGGTTTATCGAGTCTATTGTTATACCTGTGCCCCTTCAATAATTCCAATAGTAATGGGTGCATCAAATACACGCCTAAAGTAAGGGGAGCCAACTTGGTCGATATTTTACTAATCCCTGAAGCGAAGTTCATCTGTTTAAATAACACAAAGATCAATATTGAGATCCCTGCTGTGTTCCAGGCAAGGTAACTGTGAAATATCCGATCCGCATAGTATACTCCAATAATAGTGACGGTCCATAAGATTAATAATAGGAGAACAATTAACATAGGTTTGATCCTGTTTTTCATATTGGCGAAGTAACTACCTAGACAATAGTAGCCTAAGTAAGGCATGAACCAGACCAAATATGCCGGAACAGATTCAACCCGCACCAAAGGAAAAACGTCATGGGATGCTGGCACTGTTAGAAATAGGATCAACAAGACCAATCCAACAAGACCAACGAACCACTCCCCATACTTTTCTCGAATTAAACTTAGAACAGGTGTTAAAATCGTCAAACCTAAGAGCATGTAGAAATACCAAAGGTGATAAAATGGTTTTCCGCTTATAAAAAATTGATAGAATGCTCTATCAATGCTCAGTCCATTGAAACCTATGCGATATCCCAAATAGATCAGAGCCCAAAATAACAATGGAACCAGGACCCGTTTTGACCTTTTCAAAATATAATTTGTCATCCGCTGGTTTTTGGGGCGTATGGCAAGTGCGCCTCCCATCATGACAAAAATGGGCACAGTCCACCTTGTGATCGAATTGTAAGCATTAGTAACCCACCAATTCATTGACCCTTTATTGTAGGTCTCCAAATCCAAATCAAAACCATCGCCCGATACATGAAGTAGGACGACAAAAATACCAGCCAAAACACGTAGAATGTTGATATAGGTTATCATCTTATCAATCGGGTTAGATACACGGAGGTTAAGCAAGCTAATCTCCGAAGCGGTCCTGATCGGACGTTCTGTTGATCCTTCAAACGATGAATAAGGTCTATGTACTCCCGAACCCGACTATCCCCCAAATAATTTGCGCTCATGTCGGCGCAAGCTTTGACCCCCAGTTCACGACGTAATTCCGAATTGTTGATCAATTTAATCAATTGACTTTTCCACTCTCCACCGCTGGCTAACAGACCATTAACGCCTGGTTCAATTGCATGCAAATAACTATCCGTTGGTGATGCCACCGTAGGAATTCCACAAGCTCCGGCTTCCATATACTTGAGTTCACTTCTGCCTTGATTGAAAGGCTTGTCCACATCCAATGGAGCCAAGTTGATATCAATACACTTGTATAGATTCACATAATCAGTATAGGACATGAATTCATAATTGATGAAACGATCTTGAAATTGGAAGAAATCTTTAGAGAAATTCAATTTACCCGCCAAGATCAACCGTGTTTGGTCATATTGATTGAGAAGCTCAAGAAGTGATTGCTCAATTATTTTGAAATCATCATCATGTGTGGCAGACCCGCTTAGGTAAGCCATAGTTACGTACTTATTATCACCCTCATATTTTGATTCTCTTATCGCGGTGGCGGCCTGCCAATAGGCACTTGAAAGTGCATTGCGTATAACGATCACCGGCTCGAAATGTTTGGCGAATTCCTTTTTAAGAAACTCTGTAGAAACAGTAATTGCATCACATAGATGCATCACGTGGTCCTTCTGTTTGGCTTCGATTATGGTTAAGTCGTCTGTGTCATAAACTAAAACATTCCCATAGGATCGGGCCAATCTCAAGAATGAGCGGGTAAATGCGTTGCTCGGTGTTCTATGAAAAAAAATAATGCCGTTTTTTGTTGGCAATACTTTTCGAATATTCCCTACCTCCACGTCAAACCCCTTCTCTCCGAGCGATTCTGCCGGTTGCAAACACCGCATTTGGACAGTTCCGAAAGGCCGGATCGGTTTGGATGAAATGAATTGAATTTGCGGATTTTTTTTCACTGACTATTGATTTCCCAACCCGGCTAGTAATTAAACATTAGATAGTCCTTGTAGTAGACCTCCCTGATGATCGATTCAGATTTCGAGTCAATGATTCTCTTCCCCTTGGCACTTGGATTCTTTAGTGGCATTTCGAAGTGTTTAGTGATATTTAGTAGTTGGTTAAGTTTGGTAACCTCCTGCTCTAAGTTCTCAAAACGACATATCATATCCACACATAGTTTTCCAGCAGAATCCGTAATCCAATTATGCTGGGGCATAAAGTGTAACTGCTTTAACACCTCACCTTTTGTCAATTCCGAATGAACAAAAGCATTAAAGTCTCCCTTATAAGGACTAACGTATTGCTGAGCGTCTTTTTGATCTTCTTCATTTATGCCCCCTTCACTTAAAAATTGAAATGCTGAAACGGCACGATCTAGCGGGTTCCGTGCAAATGCAAAAGAGAAATATGACATTCTATCCTCATAATCCTTGAAATATTGATAATTAGGGTCACGAAGATTATGCCCCACGATTTCTAGACCGACATGCCGGCTGAAATACCGCATGCTCCCACCGGCGGTTTTCGGAATATGGACAAAATAACCTCTCTTCTTGGGTGTTTTCTTAAACAGTTGCATAATTAACATCGTTCCGGACCCATGCTAAAAAATCATATGAACCTAATACTAGGTGTCGACCAATTTACAGGTTCTGTAATTCCACCATCTTCTGAAACTTAGGTACTGTATCCATTAATTCTTCATACGTTCCTTGAGCTTCTATATTTCCAGCATTCAGATATACGACTATGTCGGCCTTTTTAACGGTTGATAATCGGTGTGCCACGATAAGGATGGTCTTTTTTCCTGAAAATTCGTTGATCCTTCTTTGAATTACCGCCTCGGTTGCAGAGTCCAAAGATGAGGTTGCCTCGTCCATGATTAGAATGTCAGGTTCTTTAAACAACTCTCGAGCTATAGAAACTCGCTGTCTTTGACCACCGCTCAGATTAAGTCCGCTAACTTGATTTTCTGCACTATCTGTTTCCACAAACTCATCCATT
Source organism: Aureitalea marina (assembly GCF_002943755.1). Taxonomy (NCBI): domain Bacteria; kingdom Pseudomonadati; phylum Bacteroidota; class Flavobacteriia; order Flavobacteriales; family Flavobacteriaceae; genus Aureitalea; species Aureitalea marina. Next base: position 990,589 of record NZ_MQUB01000001.1, on the reverse strand, counting down.
GCAGCGTCTTGAACAACCCGCTCATAGCGCGATAAATTCTCATCCGTCATTTTATCCCAAAGCGAGATATTGTTAAAAAGCGTATCACTAAAAACAACTGCCTCCTGCGTTATGTATCCTATCCTACTCTGCAAACTGGAAATGTCATACTCATATATTGGCTTATGGTCATATAAAATTTGACCAGAATCCGGCGACAGGAGTCCGGCGATCAAATTGATCAATGTGGTCTTACCACTGCCGCTGGGTCCCACAAAGGCCATCGTTTTATTCTCTGGAATAATGAGGTCAATATTGTTCAATACAATCCGATCGCCAAAACCGAAACGGATGCCATCTAATCGAATAAAAGAGCGAAGCCCCGTAAAAGTACGACCAGCTGTATCTTGATGGTGATCATCGAATTCGCGTTGTATTTGCTCTAAATTTCGCAAAGACCCTTCTACTGAAAGAAATACGTTGTATTGATTCTGCATGACCAATACAACCTGTAAGGCCCGGTAGAAAAAAACGATGGAAAGCAGAATCAATCCCAGTGAACCACCAAGAACTTCCACCTGTACCAACATAACTGCTGAGAGCACGAAAATCAAAATAGGTTCACGTATGGTCAAAGCTATTCCATTGAGGATCCCGATTCTTTTATTGGTTTCCTCAACTTGCTTGATCCCCTTAGTAAGCCTCTCCCCAAAGACCTGAATTTTTCCGGAAACCTTTAAGTATTTGAAATTGTTTAGGTACTCCAAAACCATTCCCTGGAAAAAATCATTGCGTTTGACCAATATTCTTGATTGGCCTTTTGTCTTTCGATTGATGAACTTATACAGAAAATTGGTCAAGCCAGCTACAACGGTAACGAGGAGGGAAAATTGAGGGTTTGTGATAAAGGCCAGAACAAGATAGGTCATTACTAGAACTAAAGCCTCCATTGTCTTCAAATATGACCGACAAGCCTGACCAACACGGGATACCTCTGCCGTCACCGAATTCTGTAATCTTCCAAAATCAGATTGGGTAAAGTATTTGTAATTCAAAACATGAAATTTGTCGAACATATCGATCCGTACGGTCCGGATAAATGACTGAAGAATTATTACCTGAAAAGAAAACGAGAGAAATTTGATCAGTCCCTTTACCGCGAATATGGACACCATGAACAACAGCACGGAGAACAGGTTCAGCTCCAAACCCATTGAGGAGAACATTCCCTCGATCACAGCAGATTTACCCTCTATCTCACCACCATTGTCACTAACCATTTGAAGTAAAGGCAGGAACATGGCCAACCCCAATCCATCTAAAATTCCTACCAGGACATTTAGAGTTAGAGCAACAAAAAGCCTATTCCCAATTGCCTTGTAGAAAAATAGAAAGTTCTTAAAATACTTCTCCATCATGTCATCAATCAAAAGCAGGCCACACCTAGACTCTTTTGAAGCCGATATGTGTAAATCTTAAACACCTCCCAATAGGTGGTGTAGGTAGTTCTGTAGGTTGGTTGAGGCATCCCAAAATAATCCAGTTCATCCTTCAAAAGATATTCGGTGATCGCTATTTCTGCCTGATCTAACTCATCCTTGTAGGCGGAAATCCGATCGGTATTGGGCTTTTCCAAGGCCAGACCATGCTGCCATCGCTCATTTTCAGGGATATTGAGAACCTCAGACTTATTGCTATTCAATAGGTCCGGACTCCAAATAATTCCAATAAACTTACAGATCTCTCTAATAGTAGATTCAGGATTACTGACCAAATCACGATACAGTATGTGCTGAATTGGAATAAGTTGTTTGTTCTTGTGGATATTAACCACATCGCGAAAACGCTTGTAAACCATCCAAATCGCCTCCCGTCTATCATATGAACCGCGTTTAGTCCTTTTTTTCTTTAAGCTACCCAGAACGCCTCTGGGATCACGGATCATGTTGAGGAAGCTGGCCTCTGGAAAAAGTTCATGAATGAACTTCAGATGGAACAACGCATTGGGATTCTTAAGTCCAACCACTTTGGCCTCTGGCTTATTCTGTTCCCTGTAAATATCCAAAACCAGACGAATTGATTTCGGATAAGGAACTAAACCGCCATGCTGTCGCAGTTTTTCCTTCAAGATCTGACGATCTATACCTAGTAGTCTAAATCTGCGAATGTTGTACAAATCATCGAGAAATTGACCGATTGAGTCCTTTTCTATCCCATTGCTGTATTTATTGTAAAGTAATTTATAGAAAGCACATTCATAAAGGATTAGAACATCTTTATGGTTATTGAGTAATCCCCTTAAAAAGGTTGTTCCGGACCGCTGAATTCCTCCTATAAAAATAATATCGTATTGTTCCGAACTCAAAACGTCTTTACTTTCCTATTCCGACGGCTTACCGATTCCTTGAAAAATAAAGCCGATGTCCCTCATTCTCTGACTATCCATAATATTCCTGCCATCAAATACAAAAGCTGGCTTTTGCATCCCCTTGTAAATTCGTTCCCAATCCAGGTCTTTGAACTCGTCCCACTCGGTTAAAATCGCTACTGCATGAGCACCATCGGTCGCACCGTAAGGTTCGTTGTGAGTATCCATCAATTCTTCGTTCTCAGATTCTGATCGGGTATTGAGGTAATTCAGATCCTCCAGCATCTGCCGACTACTCACCTTTGGGTCATATACGGCGATCTCTGCTCGCTCATCCATCAACATATCCGCCACATAAATGGCCGCCGATTCCCTGCTATCATTAGTGTCCTTCTTAAAGGCCCATCCCAAAAATGTGATCTTTTTCCCGGAAACCGTATTGTATAAAGTGGTTATGATCTTCTTGGCGAATCGCGCCCGCTGGTGGTTGTTCATGATGATCACCTGTTCCCAATAATCCGCTACGGCATCTAATCCGAGGGATTTGGAAATATAGACTAGATTCAGAATATCCTTTTGAAAACAAGAACCTCCAAATCCAACACTCGCCTTTAAGAATTTTGGACCAATCCTGGAGTCCATTCCAATTGCTTTGGCCACCTCGTCTACATCAGCACCGGTCGCTTCACACAATTCAGACAAGGCGTTAATGGACGAGACCCGTTGGGCCAAGTAGGCATTCGCAGTCAATTTTGAAAGCTCTGACGACCATAAATTAGTCGTTAGAATCCGATCTTCAGGGACCCAAGCTCCATATACTGAAGCCAGCGCGTTAATTGCCGCTTGTCCCTCTTCAGATTGTTCACCGCCTATCAGCACCCGATCCGGACTTAAAAGATCATCGATTGCTGTTCCTTCCGCCAGGAATTCCGGATTAGAAAGGATCTGGAAGTTCACTCCATTCCCCGTGTTGTCCAAAATGCTTTTAATGGCTTCGGCCGTACGCACAGGTAAGGTGGATTTCTCTACAACGATCTTATCATCCTTGGCTACTCGCGCGATCTGCCTGGCACATAGTTCCACATACTTCAAATCTGCGGCCATCCCTTTTCCGGTACCATAGGTCTTTGTAGGGGTGTTAACCGAAATAAAGATCATATCTGCCTTCTCGATAGCATCATCGACTTCAGTAGAGAAGAATAGGTTTCGTCCCCTGGCTTCGGCAACTACGCCGTCAAGACCAGGCTCGTAGATAGGCAATTTGGTCAGATCCTGATCGTTCCAATCAGCGATTCGCTGCTCGTTAAGATCGACAACATCTACTCGGATCTCCGGATTCTTTTGAGCAATGACAGACATAGTCGGTCCCCCAACATAGCCGGCTCCAATACAACATATTCGATTAATTTTCATGACGCATTTAATGTTTGTTGGTTTTAGCCGGTGAGATCAACCCTTTCGTACGATCATACCTGCCCCTAAGGTCTCATTGGTTTGTTCGTCTATGATAATGATACTTCCGGTTAGTCGGTTCCGGCCATAAGGATCCACAAATAAGGGTTTGGACGTTCTAATGGACAGTCTGGCTATATCGTTCATCTCAACGGCATCAAAATCAGTAATTCGGTGCAGGGTGTTGATGTCTACCTTGTATTTGATGTCCTTTACCATCCCCAGGCATTCATTGGTCGTGTGCTTTACAATGACCTTGGTCCTGTTATACAATGGACGTTCGTTCATCCAGGTGACCAACACTTCGATATCCTGTGTTACGTCTGGACTATTGTTTTCCCTGACGATCATATCCCCACGGCTAATGTCCAATTCGTCATGAAGGGTCATGGTCACAGACATGGGTGCAAAGGCTTCCTCCATTTCTTCTCCGGCCAGTTCGATACTCTTAATGGTAGAGGTAAACCCAGTTGGTAATACTCGAATTTTGTCTCCGGCCTTAAAGATCCCACCATCAATTCGACCGGCGTATCCGCGGTAATCCTGGAAGTCGATCTTATGAGGACGGATTACGGATTGCACCGGAAAACGATTGTCGATGTGATTCAGGTCACTGGATATATGCACATGCTCCAAATGATACATCAGGGTGCTTCCCTCGTACCAAGGCATATTCTCAGAGCGGTTCACCACATTATCTCCCATCAGGGCAGAGATTGGTATAAATTGGATATCGTTGATCTCCAGTTTAGCTGAGAAATCTGTAAAATCCTGGACGATCTGATCATACACCTCTTCGCTATAATCCACCAGATCCATTTTGTTCACACATACAATTGCGTGAGGAATGCGCAGCAAAGATGCGATAAAGGAATGTCGATGAGTTTGTTCCAGTAGCCCTTTTCTGGCGTCCACCAGAATAATGGCCAGGTTAGCAGTAGAAGCACCGGTTACCATATTCCTGGTATACTGAATATGTCCGGGAGTGTCTGCAATGATAAACTTCCGCTTAGGTGTGGAAAAGTAACGATAAGCCACATCGATGGTGATTCCCTGTTCCCGCTCGGAACGCAGACCATCTGTCAAGAGTGAAAGATCTACGTAATCGAAACCTTTCTTCTTACTACTCTCTTCCACGGCATCCAGTTGATCCTGAAAGATCGATTTACTATCGTACAACAACCTACCGATCAGTGTGCTCTTTCCGTCGTCAACACTTCCGGCCGTTGTAAATCTCAATAATTCTGTATGTTGGTAATCCATGTCTTGCTTGTAATAGGTTTAAAAGTATCCGGCCTTTTTTCGATCCTCCATAGCAGTTTCTCCGCGCTTGTCATCTGCACGTCCACCTCGTTCTGTCGTTCGAGTGGCAGCCACTTCCTCGATGATCTTCGCTACGGTATCGGCATCCGATTCCACAGCCCCGGTAATTGGCATATCACCGCATGTTCTGTACCGAACGGTCATTACCTGTAACTCTTCATCATCCTTGAGGGTGACAAATTCAGAATTGGCCAAGATCACACCATCGCGGATAAAACACTCTCGTTGATGGGAGAAGTACAATGACGGAAGTTTGATTCCTTCCATCTCAATGTATTGCCAAACGTCCATCTCCGTCCAATTGGATATTGGGAATACGCGGAAATGTTCGCCATTGTGTTTCCGAGCATTAAAGAGGTTCCAAAGCTCCGGCCGTTGATTCTTTGGATCCCATTGACCAAATTCGTCCCTATGTGAAAAGAAGCGTTCCTTGGCACGGGCTTTTTCCTCGTCTCTTCTCGCACCACCCATGGCAGCATCAACTTTGCGTTCTTCCAAGGTATCCAGCAGGGAAACGATCTGCAAGGAGTTTCGGCTGGCATTGACACCGGTCTCTTCTCTGACACGGCCTTTGTCGATGGCCTCCTGAACCGATCCTACAACTAGCTCTACTCCTAGTTCCTTTACCAAATTATCACGAAACTCAATGGTTTCAGGGAAATTGTGCCCCGTATCAATATGGATCAGTGGAAACGGAATGCGGGCCGGGTAAAAGGCTTTCTTGGCCAGATGAGTTAATAGAATGGAGTCCTTACCTCCGGAAAACAATAAGGCCGGACGTTCAAACTGTGCGGCCACCTCCCGAATCACGAAGATGGCTTCGGACTCAAGTTCTTGGAGATGGTTCATTACATAATTGGTCATAGATCCTGTAATTAAAGAATATCTGCTTTTATTAATTCTATTCGTTGCTTTTGTCATAGAGGACTAATCCATCTTGGGAATAGTCTGTATTTACGAGGAAGCTCACTTTTCGGTCGATCTTTTCTTCGATCGACCTGGACATCCTGCTCATGAAACGATCATTTAAATAGTTCCCAATGATCACTACCTCTATATTGCCACTATCGTAACCTCTCGCATAATCACCGATCAGGACGATCCTATCTACCTCTCCCAGTCTGGTCAGTACCATTTGAACGAGGGACTCCAACCCCAGGGATTTCCTGATAATATTCTGGATCGGTCTGTAAAGGGGATGATCTGTATTGGCCCGATAAGTGACCTTGTTCTGACTGCTACCCGTTTTGAGGTAGCCGGCATCACTGAGGTTGTTAAGCTCGCGTCGGACGGCATTGGTCGACTCGTTGAACTCCTTGGCAAGCTCTCTTAAATAACTCTCATTCTTTGGGTTGACAAAGAACTTGGTCAATAACCGGACTCGTGTTTTGGATGTAATCAGCGAATTGAGGCTGTTCACGACGTTTGGGGGTTAAAACGAGTAACAAAAGTACTCATTTTATCAGAAACACAACTCAAATCACATAAAAATGTATAATCTTAATGTTTAGGTAACATCAGGGGCAACACACTGATATTCAACAACTAGACAACTCAATCGATGTAGTAGCGGTAACTGATCCCGAAGCCCGAACGATCCAGCCCAGGATCTATCAGGTCAAAGGCTCCTTCCAGCCCAAAAACTCCAATATCGGATCGGAAACGCAATCCGAGATATGCACTCCAAATGTCTATAGCCGGGTCAAAGGGTATTTGGTAACGGCCAAATTGGCGGGCGAATGTACTTTTAACCATCCATTGAAGCCGATCAATATGCCCTAACAGCCCGAGGTGATGTGCTTTGATCCTGTTGCTGACTATTGCGGTAGCATTGTCATCCAGGTCCAGTGAATTGTCGATCAGGATCAATGGCAAGCCAATGATCTGCCCATCGTAACTCCAACCACTCTTATAAATACCGTTACTGAAGTAATTGTCTCCCCCACTTCCTCCCGGATTACCAGATTGATCGGTAGTTTGAATATATTCGTAAAGGACCCCATCCAACCAAGGATTATCAGTCCATCGCCAATGAAGGCCCCAGATTCCATCTGGAAAATTGGCCAGCCTCGTTCCTGAACCATCTTCGAAGGGATGTTCGTGATAGATATTGAAGGTCCCTCGATCCGTATTCAAATAATAATCCAGATAATATGACCCAAGGTGGTTCCCAACGGCGTTCGCATTCTCGCGGTCGATTCCGCTGTCCTCACTGGCCCGCCTGGCAAAGAAGACATCAATAAAAGCGGCAAAGTCATCCGGCAAGTCACCGAATTTAGGTGAAGTTCCACCCCATTGCGCATAGTGAGTCAATTTGGCAATGAGCAGATTTCGCTCATTAAACCGCATACGTAAAGCCAAACACTTATAATGTACCCACGTTCCATCTACATACCGATCATCATTCAAGGTATAATGAGCAATTCCCCAATCCAGTGAGAAGGTATTCGATATCCTTATCGGCTCGAAAGCTTCCACTAAAAGACCAGAAAGCGGCCTGGAATTCCCTGAGAACAAATAATCCTTATTGGTTATAGACAATTGCTGTGCCCGGATACTGTCCTTCCTGGACCCTGCCCTTGCCCTAACCCACCGGTTTTGGTATTCCAAGTAAAGATCACGTCTGGCCACTTCAGGATCGAATTCATTGCGATAAAACCCAGCCGCCCCGGCGGATACGGTAGATTGGTCACTTAGAAAATATCGGACTCCTACTTCGGCTATACCTGAAAATGAAGTTTGAGGCCCAAACTGACCATCTTGGTTAGCCAATAACCAAAATGGCAAGCCCTCGTCCCCGGATAGCAGTCCTGTAAGACCAGCACTTGCCCTCCACTCCCAGTCTTGTGCCTTGAGTTGACAAGTCGAAAAGATCAATAGGATTAAAACGAGACGGCAGCTTGATCTGGTCATTGTTTCATGAATGAAGCAAGGTAATCGGTTACCTCACGGGCAGATTCCTCAACAGAGCTACCCATGGTCTGCAATTCGATCTCAGGTTTGATCGGCGCCTCATAGGGGGAGTCGATGCCCGTGAAGTTTGGGATCTTTCCATCCCGCGCCTTGGCATATAAACCTTTTACATCCCTACGCTCGCATTCTTCTAAAGGTGTGTTCACGTAGATCTCTACAAATCTGTCCTCTCCTATGGTTTCCCGCACCTTTTGCCGATCCGAGATAAAGGGGGATACAAATGAAGCCAGGACAACCAGACCTGCATCGACCATTAAATTGGCGACTTCCGCAATCCGTCTGATGTTCTCTATTCTGTCCTGATCGGTAAATCCAAGGTCGCCATTTAGGCCAGACCGGACATTATCCCCATCTAAAAGATAGGTATGGACTCCTAGTTCAAATAAACGAAGTTCAACCTGGTTGGCAATTGTAGACTTGCCTGAACCTGAAAGACCGGTAAACCAGAGCAAACAACCCTTTTGGCCCATTAATTTTTCCCGATCCGTTCGGGCTACCTGAAATGAATGTGGGATTATATTCTCGTTCATCGTCTTCTTAAAACAGTTCGGTAAAACCAAGACCGCATTTTACCTAAAGGTAATCGCAGCCACAGCCGTTCGTGTAAATAGTACAGAATAAATTTAGTAAATAGCTCAGTCAGCGCAATATAGAGGGCGACTTCGTCAAAACGATTCAAGACAGCCCCAGAAATAATGAATGTCTGTGTAGTGGCGATCAGCCGCCAAGAAATACTCTTGTATAAGGTTCGCCGATGCGTAACCTGACTAGGGCGCCATACTTGCCAAAGTCTTTCGTGCACATAATAAACGGCAAATTTGATCAAGAATTCCACCCCACCGATGGCCAGTGCATGCTCAATGCTACATTCTCCTAGCAGACAGGTAACCAGTAGCACCACCAAAATAGTATCCGTAGTAGCTACTATCCGCCACGATATACCCTTGGCCAGGCTTCTTATGTGGGATTCCCTTTTAACGCTCATTAATTACTGGATAGCCCCTACCTTGAAATAAGGATTCAGAAGGTTCGCTTTGTTATATTGTAATGGTCGATCCGTATTCTGGTCGATCACTTCAACTCCCGCAGATTGACATATCGCTTGACCCGCTGCTGTGTCCCACTCCATGGTGGGTGCAAATCGAGGGTAAACATCTGCTTGCCCCTCTGCCACCAGGCAAAATTTGAGCGAACTCCCTTTAGAGACGATCTCCACCTGCTCAGTTCCACCTAGGGAATCAATGAAGTCTTGAGTATCCTTATTTAAGTGAGATCGACTACCAACAACACGTATCTTTTGATCGGCCTTAGCGCTGTAATGAATGCCTTCCGCTCCATCTGGTGTAAATTCATTGGAAATTCCTTCTGGAACTACCATTCGATAAGATTGCTCTGTCTCGGGATCATTGAAATACAAGGTCCGAGAAACGGGAACGAAAATCACACCCATCACAGGGTTACCATTTTCGACTAAAGCAATATTAACCGTGAATTCCCCATTGCGCTTGATAAATTCCTTGGTTCCATCCAAAGGATCGACGATCCAACATCTGTTCCAATTTTGACGCTCGTCATATGAAACCTGTTTGTTCTCTTCACTGATGATGGGTATATCCGTTTGAGTTAAGAACGAATTGATCACATCATTCGCCTTCTTATCGGCTTCCGTGAGCGGCGATTCATCACCCTTTAGTTCGATGTCAAATGGTCCGGAATAAACTTCCATTATAGCTTCACCTGCTCGTATCGAAGCAATTATGGCGAGATTGAGGTTGGTATTCATGGTTCTAAAAATTTGGTGCCCAAAGGTAAATAATTCAATGACAATGCTCCATCAAGTAGGTGAGTTTATTGTAACTTAGAAGAAACTAACCCTCAAAACCATTCAGGTGCATAAATTCTGTAGGAACACGATTTCCAGACTTGGTTTGATCTGCTTAGTCAGCGCATTGGCCAATTGCCAAGATTACGGCAAATTGGAGTTGGTGGATCAACTTCCAAAGGATATGCGAGAAGTTAGCGGTATCCAATTTGTTTCCGGGACCGATCATTTATGGATGGTGAACGATTCGGGGAACCGTCCGGAGGTCTACTGCTGGAATCTTCAAGAGTCTGGACTAGTGGGATCGGCACAGTTAGAAGGCTTAAAGAATGTGGACTGGGAAGAACTAGCCACCAACAAGGAATCTTTACTCTATGTGGGTGACTTCGGGAATAATATGAATAAAAGAAGGGACCAGGTGATTTATCATCTCAAAGTAGATCCACAGAATTTGGAGAAGATGCAGTTAGTTGGAAAAACTTTTTTTCGATTTGAGAATCAGCGCGAGTATCCCCCTAAAAAGAAAGAGCGGAAATTTGATGTCGAAGCCTTTATCTATCGGCAAGGTCAGTTCTACCTCTTCACCAGGCATAGAGATAAGGCCTTTGACAACGGAAGTAACATTTACCGTATCCCTGCTACTTCTGGAACAAAGATCGCGAGAAGATTAGGGAAATTCGAAAGTTGTAAAGACTCCAGGGACTGCCAGATCACTGCTGCAGATTACGACCCTGTACTGGACCGGATCGCCTTATTGAGTTACAACAAGGTCTGGATCTTAGATAGCATCAACTGGGATACGATGAAAAAATACCGAAGCAGGTTGTTTCGCCTAGGGCATCGTTCGCAAAAGGAAAGCATAAGTTTTGAAAAGGGGGACTGTCTGCTAATCGCCGATGAACGATCCAGAGGTCAAGGACCAAACTTATACCGTTACTGTTTAGAGACTAGCGCCGACCCCGAAGGTAACCCGTAAACCTTCGCTACTACCAAAGAGGCCCAGTTGCGCGGAAAGCGTATTGACCGCATTCACCCAGAATCCTCCTCCAAGGTCATTGTGCCATTTGGAAGAATCTTCTCCATCCAACCAAACGCGTCCTACGTCTCCTCCACCAAAAATTCCCAGTTCTAGCGGAAGTAATCCGGTCTTGAATCGAGTCAGATTATAGCGCAGATCCCCGCTAAATGCCAAGCTGCTATCTCCTGCAAAACGCTGATTCCTGAATCCCCTCAAACCTGTTTGCGCTCCTAGGACGGCCGCCTGGTAAAATTCGTAATCGCTTCCCAGGTTGAATTGCCCTTGGACCGCTGTGCGCAGCACTAGCTTTCTTTCCCTGGTCAAAGCGTTGAAGAATTGCAGACCTGGATGAATATATCCATAAGTATTGGAGTTCTCCAGGTTGGTGGTCACACCTCCTTTTAAACGGAAATACATCCCTCGAGTGGGCGTTCCTGGATTGTCGACGGATTCGAAGACATAATTCAGATCCAGGTTGGCAAAGGCATTTTTATCAAATACCTCGGGCATATCTTCGAAGAAATCTGTGGTGAACCGCCCTGGAGTATCATCAACCTCTACTCGGTAAAACGCCACTGTAGCTTCGAAACGGCTACCATAGAACCCGTTGTGGGCCAAACCTACCCTCAGATCCGTGGCTGCCGTCTTCACCCTGTTAAAGTCCAAACCTTCCTCGTCGTCCATATTCTCGGTATTGTTACCGAATCCAAAGAAGTTCCTTGTAAAATTCTCTGAGGTGATATGGGCATTGACCAGGAAATTCCATCGTCCCAGGGCATTGGTAAATTCACCGTTGTATTCTATGTCAAACCCATTGGTGGCAAAGTAATATCCAGCCCGTAAACGATGTTGGCGGTGGAAGGGTTCATTCTTAAACCCTTTAATGGTGAACACATCTACCACACCCAATTGGAATCCCTCGTCCGGGTTAAAACCGATCAGTGGTATAATATTGTTGGTTCTGTCAATGTACTTGGTGTAATCGTATAGATTGTTGGAGTAGATATCCGTCAGGCGGAATTTGGCATTACCTGGCTGCTCTATCGTATTGGGTTTACTCTTATGGTCAAAAACCTTGATCTTACGGCCATCTTCTATTCTATAGATATCGTTGTTCTGACCCCCTATAACCCGCGTAAAAATAGGTCGATCTCCTCCCCCGACTGCGCTGATCTCATCGTCATCATCCAAGGCATATATCCAGATCTCTGACGTTTCATCCCTGCTGATGTCCCGAACTTTGTATGCCGGTTGCACTTCTCCACCCTTGATCCGGGATATCTCTACTCGTGTGCTTCTATCGTTCCGAATGATCTTGATATGATCGTCCTTGTCCGTCGCCGTCATGATCACCAATTTGGCGAGGCGGTCGTAGTAGCGACTAGCCATATCCGGCAATTGTGCTCGTCGCTGCTTCAATATGGCCTTGATCCTTTCGGTGGTCTCATCCTGTAGTTCTACGGGAAGATTGGTGAAAGCCTCTTCGATTACTTGATCGGTCAGGGTTTGCTGAATATGTTCTGCCTCCTTGACCCAATCGTCTCTTACTGCCGTTTGTACAAATGTCCTGTCCAGTTTGATTCCTCCCAGATTGATCCACTTCACATCCTTGACATTGTCGCTGTATTCGGTAAATTTTCGTGTCAAGGGAATCAGCGCTTTTGCTAGGTCGGCTATGCTTCCGTCATAGTTGGCAAATACCTGGTCGCGATCTCTGGGAATAGGGCGATAGATGCTTTCGTCTTTGGAGATGTCAAATCGAGCCCATCTCCACTGATCCTGGTGACGGTCCCAATCTCCAAGGACCATATCGAACATCCTGGCTCTGATATAGGCCTGCTTATCTACCCGGTATTTCTCGTCAGATCGGAGTTTCTTCCGTACGTCATCGGTACTTTCAATATCATCAGGCTCACCAAAGGACGCCACATCTAAAAATCCGTCATCGGGCCTTTCCTCGATAAAATAAAGTTCGTCTCCAAACTCAGTATTAAAATGTCCCAGAGCTTTGTGCTTAGGCATGTAGAACAAATAAGGATTGGCGTGATAAACACCAACAGCGTCCGCCATACCGGCTACCGCAAAGGTCCCGAATGGATGAGTAGCCGTATAAAGGTCCAGGATCAGGTCCTCTGTGAAGGTATCCCGGAATTCATCTTTCACATAGGTATCCTTGAAGGCAGCGCTTTGCAAGAACTGTACGGCACTTTTCTTGACTGCTCTTATAGCATAATTTCTACCCTCGGCATCTTGTACGCGCAATGATCTGGTTTGAAAACCACCACCCTTTCGTTCGATGGTCAACCCACCGTATAAAGTATCTAATGTCGCTACCGGTACCTTCAGCTTGGTCCCATAGATGTAGCGATAATGTGATCCCCAGGCCTTTACATAAGCCTTTGATTTTTCGGTCTCCTCAGTATCATAAACGGTGGCTTCAATTTCGTTTGGAAAAGTATCGGGTAAACGACTAACATCATATTGCTCCCTGGGTGCATAGACCTCGGCTGTAAATTCCAAATTCTCGGTTCCACTGTCGAAGGTGTGGAAGCGAACCAGGGACGATCCATCCGTGTAGATATCCAATACGGCAAAACCTTGATCTCCGGTTACGTACTGTGCCCCAGGGCCTAATGCAACAGCGGACCGCTTGGATCCTGAACCCGAAACGATTTGCTTTACCCCCAGGCTTTCGATATACTGAAGACTGTGCTCATGACCAGAGACGAAAATCACCCGGTCACTATCCCTGGACATGGTCACTAATCTGTCCATCAATTCGTCGTAACGCACATTGTACCTATCCTGTGAAGACACTCCTCCTTGTGACCTCACCTGAGCCACAATAGAACCGAGACCCGGAAGCGGTATCGGTTGATTGAGTGGGAATAAATGTTTGTAAGCATTGAAAAAACCACCATGCTCCCCATAAGTAAAGGCCGGATGGTGCATAGCCATGATAATGGTCTTTTCATTGTGTTTCTTTAACTCGCCACTGATCTCCACAAAGAATTGCTCTCTGGTGTTGATCTCACAATCGTCGTTCATGGTGGGATGCTTATCCCAATCTGCCAGGTACCACTGGGTATCAATGGCCAAGAGAACAATGTCGTCCGAAAGATCGATCCGCTCATAGGGACACCCATTTTCCGGCTGGAAAACATCCTTGTCGCCCATGGCTTTCTCCACGTATTCTTCCTGTCGTTTAAGGCCAGCTAATCCCTCGCTGTACCAATCGTGGTTCCCTGGAATGAAATACGATTGACCTTTAAAGGATTTGGCCAGGTCGATCTGATAATCGATGCGGGTTTCTGCCTGGGACCTATTCTTATGCGATTTGGAGGGCATTCCCTGCCGGTAGATATTGTCTCCCAGGAAGAGTAGATAATCGTCTTCGGTTTGTTGACCACTCAAATAATCTTTCATCAGTTGCACGCCATCGGAGGCTTGCTGTTCTGTAGCGTACCCGGCATCACCGATCAGGTAGATACGCTTATCCAATTGCAGTTGGTCCGATCCGGAGGAAGGCACCGACCTGATGTCCGAATACTTTGATTTGTAGGTAGCACAGCCGGTTATCAATACTATGAGAAGAATATAAACCGACAGTCTGTAAATTTTAAGCATACAATCTGACTAAGGCTAAAATTTTAGTAATTTGACTCCGCAAAAATGGCTGTGATGACTCCAACATTGGAAGACGCTAAACGGTTTGTGACCGAGTTCCTGGTAGAGAACCTTCCCTCTACCTGTCTTTATCACAACCTAACACATACCAAACGCGTAGTTAAAAGTACAAAAGAAATCATTGATAATTCCGAGTTGACAGAGCAGCAGCAAGAAGTACTTCAATTGGCTGCCCTGTTTCACGATACGGGCTATTGTCAAGGCGGTTTGGATCATGAAAAACGCAGTGCCGAGATGGCTCGCAACTTCCTAACCGAGAAGAAGGTCCCGGAAGAGACCATCAAACAAGTTGAAGCCTGCATAATGGCCACCCGAATGGAAGCTAAACCGGAAGGGTTGCTGGAGGAGATCATCCGAGATGCCGATGCCTCCCACTTTGCGAAGGATTACTTCCAAGAGGCCAGCGAGTTCCTCCGCCTGGAACTAAAGATGCAGGGAAAGAAAGAATACTCCCGCTCTGCCTGGTTAAAGGAGAATATAGCTGTGCTAGAGAATTGGCATCAGTATTATACCGACTACGCCAAGGAAAATTGGGGTCCCAAGAAAGAAGAAAACCTCAAACGCATGAAAGAAGAACAGCAAAAGATCGAAAAGCAAAAGGCTGATAATAAAAAGACCAAGGAGCTGAACAAGCAAAAGGCCAAGAGCCTGGATCCGGACAAAGCCATTCAGAGTGTCTTTAGGGTAACGCTTCGCAATCATATTAAGCTGAGTGATATAGCCGATACCAAAGCCAACATTCTGCTATCAGTTAACGCTATCATCATATCCATTGCCTTGACCAACCTGATCCCAAAACTGGATAATCCGAAGAACGCTTACCTGATGGTTCCTACCCTGATCTTTTTGTTCTTCTCCGTGATTTCTATCATCATGTCTATTTTGGCTACCCGACCCAATGTGACCAAAGGCAGGTTTACCAAGGATGATGTGAACAAAAAGAAAGTGAATCTGCTCTTTTTCGGAAATTTCCACCAAATGAGCCTGAATGACTTTCAATGGGCCATGAACGAGATGCTGCAGGACAAGGAATATATTTATAATTCCCTGACCAAGGATCTCTATTTCCTGGGGCTCGTCCTAGAAAGAAAATACCGCATACTAAGAATAACTTACACGGTTTTCATGGTAGGAATGGTCGTTTCAGTAATTGCTTTTGCGATTGCCTTTATCTCGGTAGAAGCTACTTAGGCTCCGATCTCTTTCATCAGATCTTCATAGGTGTAGTAATTCTCCTCCTCACCAGGACGATTGTACAAGACGTTCACCCGGATGGCTTTTAAACCAGTGACCCCTTGAAGGTCTTCCAACTCCAAGATCTCCACCTCGTTACCCAATTGGTGCTTGGACTGCAGGAAGCCAACATATTTGAGGTATTCCTTCTCATCGGCTTTTTGAGAATATACTATTGTGATCTTGCCAGGCTGGGTAATGCGCTCATTGGTTCCCTTCACATAGGCCTTATCTACACGTTTTTTCACCACCTCATAACGTGCATTATAGGTTCCGTCTACGTCAAAACGCTTTTCATCCATACGGAATCGCAAAGCGAGTGAGGTGTTGAAGACCAGAATCATAGAGGCCACATCCATGGGGACAGGTAGATCCTGTTTCAAATGGTAAAAGTCATTCTCCATTTCGCACATCGCCTGTAATTGCCACAAGCGTAAATTATAGAGATATATCTTATTAAAGGATTTCTCCTTAGTGATAGATTCTCCTATGTACAGGTTGTGTTCTACCCCATCGGTCTTGAAACGCTCATAATAGTGCGGATACATGCGCTGAGCTTCATTCTGTTTTTGATCCAACAGTTCTGCCATGGATTTATTGACCTTCATAACAGACTGGTCATACTCCTTGCGGAATTTATAGACAAAACCTTTGTCGTGGTCTACCTCCTGGTTGTACAGATCGATCAACTCCTTCAGTTTCGGGCTCTTTTTACTCAGGTGCTTGTAGAGGGGTAGGATCTCTTTCCTTAGGAAAGCTAACACATTGCGTTCGGTATCTACGTCCAGGTGATGCTCCAATTCCTGCATATAACTGTCAATACGGAAGCGAATTTGTTCGTAGATAGGCAATTCCTCCATTTCGTAGATCTGATCTACAATACGGCCAACCAATAACAACTGCTCGATCAAATCTTTTGTAGTCGCATCATTTCTGGCTGTAGATGAACCTTTAATGTCTACTTGCCCGTACAGCGGATAAACATTATCAAAAGTGATCTCCTGATAACTGGAGGGCATATCCGTATGCCGTGACAGCAAAACACGTTCTGCCTCCTTTCGGAACTTCCAGTGCACACTTGGGTGTATAGAAGTACACTCATTTTGTATCATCAGTTCGATCTCCGCCTCTTTTCGATCTATTCCTCTACGTACGGCATCGACCAGATACGGCATGATGTCCTCTAGTTTAGTCGCATTGATCGAGTTCAAGTCCTGTGGGTTTGGGGATACCAATTCCATGACCCCCATAATTTTACCTCGGCTAACCAGTGGAGTTATGATGGCGCTACCGATACCTTGTTTGTACAACGTCTTGTACAGTCGGTTCTTTGGGTAAAGCCGATGAAACTTGGGAACATCCGAGATCGTGTAGCGTTCCTTCTTTTGGAAGAGTATGGCATAAGACCGATCACAGAGGGACACATGACAGGATTCGTTAAGTTTATCGTTTAGCAGGAAACTCGAGACATTATACATCTGCTTCGGATTGATAAACTCCTGCTCCTGGCCGTCAAACATGGCATAACCCACCTGGATCTCCGGTATATTAAACAGCCCTTGCATGGTAAAGAGGAACTGCTCAGCAAAGCCGTCTTCATTCGCCTCCTTTGTCAGGAGATTTGTTTTGAAGTTGGACAGAGCCACATCCGTGGTGGCATCATACATATTCGCAATTACAAAACCCTTAAAGATCCAGCTCTCTTGCGGAAACTTTTCCTTCCAGATGTCGATATTATCAAAATTATCCAACAATTCCGCCAAATCCTCTTTGGTGATATCCTTGGCATTCTCACCTTTAACCACCTCGACAAAATCTGCATTGTACAAGACACGATAGGATCGCACTATTCCCAATGCATCTGGAATACTGTAATAAAATGGACGTCTAAAATCTACATTGTATCCGTAATAGCTGTTTAGGATGATACTACAGCCCATGACGTAGAATTGTTCATCAGAAAAATCCATTAATTGGAGTGAGAAGTCCTCACCAGCTACATTCTGAATATTCTCGTACCGGACAGAAGCTTTGAAGATATTCTCTTGGAAAGGAACCGTAGCTATTTTGATCTCATTGGTCTCAAGCACCGACGCGAACAAATCTTCTAAAACAAAATCGATCTGGTCTTTATACTGACTCAGGTCGGTACCACTGGGTATACCGGTGGAAAGCTCGGGATACTGCTGGGCAATATCCAGTATCTTTTGAGCACGGTCCTTTAGCAAATCATTGGCCGTCACTAATTTCTTTCGATACAAATCGAAGAGCTTTTCGAAACTGATTTGAATGGCTAGCGGGAATGCTCTCTTCGTAGTTTTCATCTCAATATCAACCGGTTAAGTTATGCAAAGATAAAGATAAAATGCTCCAGGGTATCAAATGCCTAATTAACAATACTTTGAGATAATGTCGATTTTGCCAATTAAAAAATACCGCTATTTTTGCTCAAATCCTTATCCTACATATATGAGACGATTGATTTGTCTATTCATTACACTTGGTTTTATTTCTTGTTCCACGGACAAAGACCAATACCAATTAGCCGGCGATGCACGAGGCTATTCGGATGGAACCAAGGTCTATGTTTATTCGGTCTATGGCGATAATCGGCCCTTGATCATGGATACCCTATCTATAGTCAGTGGAAAATTCGGTAGTCAGTACGCCTTTTCTGACCTCCCAAGTTTGAACTATCTCACGGTAGAGAATACACAAGCCAATGTGATCTTCTTCCCAGAATGGAAAGAAGTTCAGGTGAACATTTATAAGGATAGTCTGGATGCCTCTTATGCTACAGGCGGGACGCAGAACGACGATTATTACACCTTTTCCCGTCAGATCGACACCTACAATGAACAAAAGCAGGAACAAGTTCAAAAGTATCAGCAGGCCAGAAGAGAACAGGACAACCTGTTGGCGTCCCAGATCCAGCAACAGAACCTTGCGCTGGTCGGAGAAGAGACTCAATACAAAAAGAAATACATCAAGGATCACAGCGAATCTCTGTTTTCATTAATGCTGCTTTCTGAAATGCTGAATCGGAAGCAGATCACGGCAGCAGAGACCAAACAGCTCTATGCAGGTTTTGGTCCAAACTTAACGGATACCCAGATCGCGAAGAACCTGGAAGATACCATGACCAACCTGGCCAAGGCCGAAGTCGGCTCCGTAGCTCCGGATTTTAGCGGACCGACACCGGATGGTAAAACCCTGTCCTTAAAAGATGCCATGGGAAAATACACCATAATCGATTTTTGGGCCTCCTGGTGTAAACCATGCCGTAGGGAAAATCCAAACGTTGTGCGAGCCTATAACAAATACCACGACAAAGGGCTAAATATTATCAGTGTCTCATTGGATAGAAACGGACAACGGGATCGGTGGATTCACGCCATTGAAGACGATAAAATGGACTGGTATCATATCTCACATCTCAAATTCTGGCAGGATCCGATTGCCCGTCAGTACAATGTAAAAGCTATCCCAGCGACTTTCTTGCTGGACGAAGACGGCAACATCATCGACAAGAACTTGCGTGGCCAAGCCCTACACGACAAGCTGGCAACATTAATGAAAACTCCCTGATAGTCAATCTTAAAAGCACGTTAATCAGTGATCAAGTCTCCAACTAATTCCTTAACTTAAGGGAAAAATTGGAGTATATGAACAAGATTCTACCTATACGGCCAATGTGGCTGTCGCTCTTTTTATTTTTTCTCTTACCCACCCTTCATTCCCAGAACTCAAATACCGGTATCAAACAGGTATATGGGGTGATTCAGACCGAAAATGAACCACTCTCGGAGGTGAATATTCGCGTGGAAGGAACAAGCCGAGGAACTCAAACGGACGAAAATGGCCGATATTCAATGGAGGTCCGCAATGGTGAGGTTTTGCAATTTAGTCATATTGGTTACCGGACCTTTTTTGTTATCGTAGAAGACGTGACCGAAGAACTGAACCTGGAAATGTTCCCGGTTTCCAACGAGTTAGGGGAAGTTATCATCAATGCGGATGTCCGAAAACCGCAAAATTCGGTGAGTTCCATCATCGAGGAAGAAGTACTGAATGTTGATCTCCCCATGCCGACCGGTACGCTTAACCCTTACAAATCGGGCTTTGCTACAGGGTATATTCCGGGTCGATTGGTTCAAAATGGATTGCCATTGATCGAAACATTGAATGGCAAGGTTGCTTCCTTGCGCGTGATCAAAAATCAAATTTTTATACGTGACCTGCCTGTTCGGGTGCTGGTAGATGGACTACCCTCTCCAATATTGCCCGATAGTCAATTGCTGGTAGATGGACTACCCTCTCCAATATTGCCCGATAGTCAATTGGTCGAAGATATTTTCGTATTCAGGAATACCAGGACTGTATACATCCGGACCATAGCCAACTTATCGATTGCTCAACAAAAGCGTGATCGGGCCAATGAGCGCATAAAAAATCAAAACTTTTACCAAGACGACGCGGTTCGTGCCGACAGTGACATGCAATCAACGAATTCTGCTAGTAATCCTGTTGCTGTTGTGTCTGGTCCGCTCAGGAAGATCAAGGGAGAGATCTCCTTTGCCGAATCCCCCATGCCCGAGGTCAATGTAACAGTTGAAAATACCAACCGCGGTACGACTACTAATGCCAAGGGGCGCTATCAGATCAAAGCGAGAACTGGGGAGGTCCTCGTTTTCAGTTATGTCGGATTCAAGGCCGTTAGATTGATCGTCGAGGATGTTACCAGCGAACTCAGTTTCGAAATGATAGCCAATGAAAATGTATTGGATGAAGTGGTTGTAAAAGCGAAAAGCCGAGATGGAGAACGATCCAGTTACACCAAAAAGGCCGAACGGGAATTCTACACCTCAATGGGGAGATTCGATCCGAAGAAAGCCGGATATAACAGCGGATATATTGATGGTGATGACCTGAATCCCGCCTCCGTCAATTTGCTGGATTTCATGGCCGGAAAAGTGGCGGGTTTGACTGTTAATCCGATTACCGGCGAGGTCGTGATACGTGGAGGAACAGGCTCCATTGAGGCAAACACTCCTCCTTTGTGGGAGGTTGACGGAGTCGTACTGACACAAATCCCACCTTTGGATGTAGCAAACATCAAGGATATCCGGGTGCTAAAATCGATCTCTTCCCTAACTCGATATGGCCCACAATCCGCTGGAGGTGTGATCGTGATCCAAACACGATCCGGTAACTTTGAGGCCAAGGATGGTGCCGCAGTGCTCAATACTGATCTGGCCAACTCCAACTTCTATAACAATGACGCATTGGCCAATTCTGAATTTGCTCGGGCTCTGGAGAATGTATCTGAACTCAGAACCCAACTACAATCAGAAAATAATCCAGAACGATTAAAGGCCATCGCTTACCAGTTTGAAGCATTGGATATGAACTTCGACGCTATCGAAGCGTACAAAAAGGTATTTGGTCTAAGGCCCAGATACGCCCAATCCTATCGGGATCTTGCACAGGCTTATGTACAGGCAGAGCAGTTCAAACCGGCCTGGAGGATGTATATGGGATATATAAACCAAGGCTACCCTACGGGTTTAGAGGGAATTGGGGAATTAGTATACGATGAAATGGAATGGCTCTATTTCAGAAGAAAGAACCAGACCCAGATCAAAGAGGTTTTCCAAACCCAAAGTGAGGATCTGATGGATTTTCAGACCGATGTTCGTTTTGTCTTTGAATGGAATACATCGGAGGCGGAATTTGATTTGGAATTCGTCTCACCGGACAGGAGGGCGTATGTGTTTGAACACACCTTGGAAGCCAACCAACTGCTGATCAATACCGAAAAGCGAACGGGATTTTCCAGTAAGCGATTCTTTATAGAGGACATTATGGAGGGAGATTGGTTGATCAATTTAAGCTATAAAGGCAATAAGAAATCTGCGCCGACCTATTTCAAAATGACCGCCTATTATAACTGGGGGAAAGTGGACGAGACCAAGGTGGTACAGGTTTACAAATTAAATCCATCTGACGATCAAAAGATCCAACTGCTAAAGATCAATCGTCAAACCCTCTTGGCCAGTCGATAGAACCCGCTCTAGATCTTTCCTGCCTTACTCAATAAGAACAACAAGATGATGGGTGCGGCCAAAACCAGGACGATCCAAAGGTTGGTCTGTAAGAGTTCAGGATTGAATAAGATGGTTAGCAGATATCCCGCTATTGCACCTCCAAAGTGGGCATCGTGACCGATGTTCCCCACTCGATTCTTCATCCCGTAGATCGAATACAAAAGATACAATAAGCCAAAGATCCAGGCCGGAATTGGGATTGGAATAAAGAATAGATACAAGCCCATATCCGGATAGAACAAGATGGCCGAATACAGTATCCCGGTGACTGCTCCACTGGCTCCCACGGCGCTGTAATGGTACTCATCCTTGTGGAAATAAAAGGAGAGCAAATTACCAACCAGCAAACTGGCCAGGTAGATCAAAGCGAACCGCAATACACCCACATTGACGATGACCACATTGGCAAAGAAATAGAGGGTCAGCATATTGAAAAGCAAGTGGGTGAAGTCTACATGAAGAAATCCGGAGGAGATCATCCGTACGTTCTCCCCTCTTCTGATTCCGGCAATATTGAACTTGTATTTCTCGAAGAATCCGTAGTCGTTGAACCCTTTTAGTGAAAAGATCACATTGGCCGCAATGATAATGAGGGTGACAGGTTGAATTTGTTGCATGGAATGCGTTTAAGTAGCGAAGATAGTGATGTAAAAATAGTAGTTTTGTCCTTTAGATCGTATGCAGCGCCTCATTTATATTGTTCTTTACCCACTGATGTGGGTCACATCCAAATTACCTTTTTGGTTGCTGTATCTAAAGTCTGATTTTCTCTTCTTTCTTGCATACCGGGTTTTTGGCTATCGAAAGAAGGTGGTTATGGGTAACCTGGACCTGGTCTTTCCAGATAAAAGTCGAGAACAAAAGAAAATTATCGCCCGCAGATTCTATACCCACCTTTGCGATCTGATCTTTGAGACCATTAAGAACCTGACCATAAGCGAAGAAGAGAGCACCAAGCGCTTCCAATTTGAGAACATCGATCTCATCCATCAATACGCGGAGCAAAATAAAAGTGTGATGCTGATGTGTGCTCACTATGCCAGCTGGGAATGGAGTGGCATTTTGCAGAAGCAGATCTCCCAGCAGGGATATGCTGTTTATAAACCACTGGACAATCCTTACTTTGACCGTTTGGTCCGAAAGATCCGTGGGCGATTTGGCGCCGAGATCGTGTCCAACAAGAACATTGTTCCCAGACTTTTCAGAGATAAAAAGGATGGCAAAGTGAATATGACCTTGATCCTGTCCGATCAAACCCCCAAACTAGGGGCTTTTAAACATAGGGACCATTTTATGGGTATCGATGTACCTGTTTTCACCGGAACAGAGGAACTGGCCAAGAAATTAGGGCATGCCTGCGTCTATTTACAAATTGAGAAGGTAAAGCGAGGCTATTATTCCGCCAGATTCATTCCCCTTTCAGATGATCCTGCAAGTTTACCGGACTACGAGATCACCCGACTATTCCTGGACAATATCGAAAAACAGGTAGCCGAAGACCCGGCTTATTATTTGTGGTCGCACAAGCGCTGGAAACACCGGCTTACCCCTTAGCCAGGGCGTCTATCTCTCCAAGAAAACGATCGGCCAGCTTATCCGCCTCATCTTGTGATCCGGCCTCGGTGTAGACCCGGATAATGGGTTCGGTATTGGATTTTCGCAAGTGTACCCAGTTGCTCGGGAAATCGATCTTGACCCCATCTATCGTACTAATCTCTTCATCAGCATACTTAGTGGCCATACCCGCCAAAATACCGTCAACATCCAGATCTGGCGTGAGGGAGATCTTCTTTTTACTCATAAAATATGCTGGATATCGCTTCCGGAGTTGGGAAACTGAGGTTTTCTCATTGGCCAGGTGGGTCAGGAATAATGCAATTCCTGCCAAGGCGTCCCGACCATAGTGCAATTCCGGGTAGATAATTCCCCCATTGCCTTCACCTCCTATGATGGCATTGGTCGCTTTCATGGCCTTAACCACATTGACCTCTCCCACGGCACTAGCTGTATATTCTCCACCTCTTTGTTTGGTCACATCTCGCAATGCTCGGGATGAAGACATATTGCTGACCGTATTCCCAGGGGTTTGAGACAACACATAATCGGCCACCGCTACCAGGGTATACTCTTCGCCAAACATCTCCCCTTTTTCGTCCACAAAGGCCAAGCGATCCACATCAGGATCCACTACGATCCCAAAATCGGCTCGGTGTTCCACCACTTCCCGCATCAGGTCGGTCAGATGCTCTTTCAAGGGTTCCGGGTTATGTGGAAATTCCCCGTTGGGATCACAGAATAGTTTAACCGGATGTACCCCTAAAGCCTCTAAAAGCAGAGGAACGGCTATTCCACCTGTCGAGTTCACCCCGTCTACCACCACCTTGAATTTCGCCTTGCGAATGGCCTCGGCATCTACCAGCGGCAGATCGAGTATCTCGTCTATATGGATATCTATATAGGCCTGGTTACGCACTACCTGACCCAAGTGGTCTACCTCACTGAAAGCAAAATCGGCTGCCTCTGCCAGTTCAAGGATACTGGCACCTGCTTCGGCATCGAGGAACTCACCTTCGTGGTTCAATAATTTAAGTGCGTTCCATTGCTTCGGATTATGACTGGCGGTCAAAATGATCCCGCCATCGGCCTTTTCCAATTGAACCGCTACCTCTACAGTAGGAGTGGTTGACAGCCCCAAGTCGATCACGTCGATCCCCATTCCTACCAAGGTTTGCATCACTAGCTGGTGGACCATTTCACCTGAGATTCGAGCATCTCTTCCCAAAACAACTCGGTAATTCTCTTTTTTGCGGAATTCGCGAATCCATTGCCCATAAGCAGAGGCATATTTGACAATATCGATAGGGGTTAGATTATCTTCCGGCAACCCTCCTATGGTGCCGCGGATTCCAGAAATGGATTTGATCAAGGTCATGTTCAGGGTATTTTTGGCAAAGATAATTTATCTGCTTCTTCAAAACCCTCGATTTTGTAATTTGTCCAACGTGAATTTTCTCGCACATATCTATCTATCCGGAGAGGAAGAACTGGTTACCTTGGGTAATTTCATGGCGGACGGCATCAAAGGCAGGAAGTACAAGGATTACTCCCCACAAATTCAGAAAGGAATATTATTACATCGGGCAATAGATACCTTTACCGATGCACACCCTGTAGTCCGTCAGAGTACGGCTCGTCTACACGCATCTTACAGTCATTACAGCGGGGTGATCGTGGACATGTTCTACGACCATTTTCTGGCTTCCAGATGGATGGAATACCACAAACAGCCACTGCAAGACTTTGTGCAGGAATTCTACGATCTCTTGCACCACAGATATGACGAGTTAACACCGCGAATACAACGGTTGATGCCTTATATGATTGCCGACAACTGGTTGCTCAGTTATGCGACCATTCCCGGTTTAGAGAAAATATTGGGTCAGATGGATTCCCGCACAGCAGGTAAGAGCCGAATGCAACAGTCTGTCAACGAACTACAAGAATTCTACGAGGAATTCGGGTCCGAGTTCGATCTCTTTTTTAACGAATTAATTATCTTTTCCCAATCCAAATTAGACCAACTATGAAAAATCTATTGCTCGCTCTTTTCGCATCTATCCTTCTGATCGCTTGTAAACAAGAAAAGGAAGCCGTTGTCGATATACAGGAGACCAAGCCTATATTTCATGGCTTGATCGTGGATAATGCTATGGCGGTTTCGGCCCGGGAAGAAGCATCTCGTATTGGTTCGGAGATCATGAAAAAGGGAGGAAATGCCTTCGATGCAATGATTGCGACAGAGATGGCCTTGTCTGTGGCCTACCCTTTCGCAGGATCCATTGGAGGGGGTGGTTTCCTGGTCTACAGGACACAGCACGGAGAAATAGGTGCCTTAGATTATAGGGAGAAAGCGCCATTAGCGGCCAGTAGAGATATGTACCTGGATGAAGATGGTAACTATCAGACGGCGATGAGCAAAGTGGGTTCCATGGCCATAGGGGTACCTGGTGGTGTAGCCGGTATGTTTGCGGTGCACGAAAAGTTTGGCACACTTCCAATGGAGGAACTACTGGCCCCGGTGATCCGATTAGCGGAAAAGGGTTATGTAGTCACGGAAAAACAAAAACAACGATTTGATAACTATCGGGACCTCTTTGAAGAAGTAAATGGCAAGGGGTCTGTCTACACCCAGGTTTATGAGGCAGGTGATACCCTGAAAAATCCTGCAATAGCAGCAACACTGACAAGAATAGCTGAGAATGGTCGGTCTGAATTTTACCAAGGGGAAACTGCCCGGCAACTGGTGGATTTTGTCCAAGGACACGGTGGTATTATTACAATGGAGGATTTGGCAGCTTACGAAGCAGTCTGGCGGGAGCCGGTAGTCTTTGATTACAAGGATTTGCGAGTTATCTCCATGGCCCCTCCTTCTAGTGGTGGTGTCTGCCTTGCCCAGATCATGAATATGATAGAGCCATACCCTATCGGAGTATACGGTCACAACAGTACCCAGGCCATACAGCTCATGGTAGAGGCCGAGCGCCGTGCCTACGCCGATCGCAGTTTCTATCTGGGCGACCCTGATTTTGTCAATATTCCCATTGACACCTTGATCTCGGACGACTATCTATCCGGTCGTATGGACGAATTTTCTTTTGACCAGGCCACTCCCTCTTCTTCGATCAATTATGGAAGTATCCCCGGCTATGAAAGCATGGAGACCACCCACTATTCAATAGTGGATACCCAGGGTAATGCGGTTTCTGTCACAGTCACGCTAAATGGGGCCTACGGCTCTAAAATGTATGCCGATTCCATTGGGTTCTTTTTGAATAACGAAATGGACGATTTTAGTGCAAAACCAGGCGAGCCAAATATGTTTGGCCTTATTGGCGGAGAAGCCAATTCCATTGCACCAGGTAAGCGTATGCTGAGTTCCATGACCCCCACCCTGGTAGAGAAGGACGGCGAATTTTGGATGACCGTGGGAACACCCGGTGGATCTACCATCATCACGTCGGTTCTACAAACCGTTCTGAACGTCTATGAACACGGCATGACCATGCAAGAAGCCGTAAATGCCCCGAGATTTCATCATCAATGGCTGCCAGACGTGGTGTTGTTTGAACCCAATTCCTTTGACCCTGCTGTACTTGAAGCCCTTAGAGCCAAAGGTTACCAAACCAACGAGAATAACTCACCAGTAATCGGTAAGGTGGATGGAATCCTAGTATTACCGGATGGTCGCCTGGAGGGTGGAGCAGACAGACGTGGAGACGATACTTCTGTCGGATTTTAACGTATTCCAACTTATTTTTTGACCGTTTATCGGGCTTTTCTGTTCTTACATCGAAATGTAAGTTTTTTACTACATTTTGTAGGATTAATCGCTAATTTTGAGGAACTAACTAAATCCAACTAATGGTGTATAGCTATACCTATAGCAGATCCCGTTAGCCCTAGTCTGGGTGTACGTTTGTAGGACTTTGATGTTTCTGCCCAGACTTAACGAGATCTGCTTTTTTTTTTGGGTATTTACTATACCTTCCCATGAGAAAGACCCCACTCATATCCCACTCCTATGCCCTGATCCCATTGGGGATAAGCGGGATAGTCACTATAGCCATTTTTTTCCTGCTCTGGTACAATTCCGGTACCAATACGGAATATGTAGAGCGGTTGCAGTTGGCTAGCGGTCCATTTATGGCCATCAGTGGCGGTCTGTGTTTACTCATTGTTCTGTATTTGCTCTTCACCATCGGCCGTCTCCGTCAAAACCAGGACACCAATAGCGATCTGCTCACCTTACTGACGCAAAAGATGCATCATTTCCGCAGTATAGTGGAGTTACTGATGAATTCTAAAATGTGGATGCCTGGGCTCAAAGAATACATTGATGATGAATTCGAAGGTCTGACCTTCTTCGAAGTAAAGGAGTTTTACAAGGGAAAGTCCAAACTGGCCATCGAATTCCTACAGGAAAACTCGCCTTATCAGGACACTGAGAACTTATATCTGGAGCTGAAATCCCTGTTGATGACCGACCTCCGGGAGAGACGGGTTAAAGAGCAGATCTCCCACCCTTCAATCTACCCAAATGAGATGGTTCAAAAGTGGTTGGAGCATAAGTGCGGTTCAGGCCTGTGGTATTATTTTGGATACAAATACGCCTCCTACAAAGAGGCGCTCAACTACGAAGCCGTTTACGAAAGGCATCAGGAGAAGATCATGACCTTGGCCTATTCTATAGACGGTGAAGCATTTGAAGATTCCTCTTTCAACGAGGTATTCTTATCCAAATTGGGTGAATACATGACCAATGAGGTCATCCCGAGATTATTCCAACTCCAAAGCAAGATCAGACAAAGCCTCCCTGCCTTTGTCAATTATCTCTATGGCTTATTCCTAGCTTTGGTATTATTCGGATTGAGCCTACCCCTGGCCTATCGGTTATTTCAACTTCCGGAAATCACCTTGATGGTCTCCTTTGCTTTTGTAAGCGGGATCTTTTTCTTTATCACCTTCTCCCTTTATCCCTTCCTCAAGAACCAATTTAGCCCGCCTGTTCAGGGCTGATCTTCGGGACCCAATTCAGCCAATTGATCGGCTCGAAATTGTATTGCTAAATAACTCCAGTCCGTTCTTATTCTGCTCGTAAATAAGTACTTTTGCAAAATATGGTCGATCAAGGTGAATTTATCGAGGTTTTAGGGGCAAGAGTCCACAATTTAAAGGATATCGATGTTATTATCCCCAGGGAAGAGCTAGTCGTTATTACCGGGTTATCAGGTAGCGGAAAATCATCCTTGGCCTTCGATACCATCTATGCCGAGGGCCAAAGACGTTATATCGAGACCTTTTCTGCCTACGCACGTCAATTTTTAGGTAGCCTGGAGCGCCCGGATGTAGATAAGATCGATGGCTTATCTCCAGTGATCGCCATCGAGCAAAAGACCACCAGCAGAAGCCCGCGTTCTACAGTAGGTACCATTACCGAGATCTATGACTTTCTTCGCTTGCTCTATGCTAGAGCCAGTGACGCTTTTAGTTACGAGACGGGAGAACGCATGGTCTCCTACAGCGATGAGCAGATCCGGGAATTGATCGTCCAGGAGTTCCAGGACAGGAAATTGATCGTTCTCGCACCAGTGGTGCGGTCCAGAAAGGGTCACTACCGGGAATTATTCGAACAGATCGGAAAACAGGGCTTTACACGTGTTCGCGTGGATGGTGAGATTCTTGACGTGGTAAAAGGAATGCGGATCGATCGATATAAAACGCACGATATCGAGATCGTGATCGATCGCCTGAAGATGGATCAGGGAGCAGAACTTGAAAAACGTATTACCGAGTCTATAGCAACCGCCATGTATCACGGTAATGATATTATGATGGTACAGGACGCAGAGAATGATCAGGTCAGGTTCTTTAGCCGGTCCCTGATGTGTCCCACCTCCGGTATCTCCTACCCCAATCCAGAACCGAACAACTTTTCATTCAATTCCCCCAAGGGAATGTGCCCAAAATGTAAAGGGCTTGGTCATTTACATGAGGTCAACCTGGAAAAGATCGTTCCCAACAGGGAACTATCCATCAATAATGGGGCCCTTGCTCCTCATGGACCCAACAAGAACAACTGGATCTTCAAACAATTGGAACTGATCGCTCAGCGCTACGATTTTAAACTATCAGATCCCTTTCATGCCATCCCTAAGGAAGCCCAGGAGATCATCTTTCACGGGGTAACGAAAAATTTGATGTGGCCTCCAAGACCCTTGGAATTACCCGCAGCTACAAAATAGACTTTGAAGGAGTGGCGACTTTCCTGCAACACACCTTCGAAGCCAACGAATCTAAATCGCTCAGGAGATGGGCCAAGGAATACATGGATAGTGTACGTTGTCCGGAATGTCACGGTGCCCGCTTGCGCAAGGAATCCCTGAACTTCAAAGTAAACGATAAGAACATTGCTCAGCTGTCCGAAATGGACATTCAGGATTTAGCTATCTGGTTTTCAGATCTGCACGATAGACTGAGTGAAAACCAGCAGCAGATTGCCTCAGAGATCATTAAAGAGGTAAAGGCTAGGCTGCAATTCCTGATGGATGTAGGCCTAACCTATTTATCACTGAATAGAAGTTCAAAATCCCTCTCCGGCGGTGAAGCACAGCGTATCAGGCTGGCAACCCAAATCGGCTCCCAATTGGTTGGCGTATTGTATATCCTTGACGAACCCAGTATAGGACTGCATCAGCGGGACAATGAAAAACTGATCCAATCCTTGATCCAACTCAAAGATTTGGGAAATTCTGTTCTGGTGGTGGAACACGACAAGGACATGATCGAAAAGGCTGGCTATGTGATCGATATCGGTCCTGCCGCCGGCAAGCATGGGGGTGAGATCGTATCCACCGGTTCTCCGGAACAGATCCGGGAACAACATACCCTGACAGCGGACTACCTCAATGGTACCAAAGAGATCAAGATTCCCCAAGAACGTAGAAAAGGAAGCGGCAAATCCTTGAAACTACTGGGAGCGACCGGAAATAACCTGCAGGACGTTTCTATCAACCTGCCCCTGGGGAAGATGATCGGGGTCACCGGCGTGTCCGGTAGTGGAAAATCCACCTTGATCAATGAGACCCTCTATCCCATACTTAACAACCACTTCTACAACGGAGTGAAGAAACCCATGCCTTACAAGACCATCAGTGGTCTGAAACACCTGGATAAGGTGATAGACATCAATCAGGCCCCGATCGGACGGACACCGAGGTCCAACCCAGCCACCTATACCGGGGTATTCTCTGAGATCCGCAGTCTCTTTGCCAAAGTACCTGAAGCCATGATTCGTGGATATAAGCCCGGTAGATTCAGTTTCAATGTAAAGGGCGGGCGATGCGAAACCTGCCAGGGAGGTGGTCTGCGTGTCATCGAAATGAATTTCCTTCCGGATGTCTACGTGGAATGCGAGACTTGTCAGGGGAAGCGGTTTAACCGAGAGACCCTGGAGATCCGCTATAAGGGTAAGTCCATCTCCGATGTTCTTAACATGACCATCAATGAGGCTTGTGCCTTTTTTGAGCACATCCCAAAGATATACCGCAAACTAAAGACCATCCAGGATGTTGGGTTGGGCTATATAACCCTGGGGCAGCAATCAACTACGCTTTCTGGTGGGGAGGCTCAGCGAATCAAACTCGCCACCGAGCTTTCCAAGCGGGATACAGGTAACACAATTTATATCCTGGACGAACCGACTACAGGACTCCACTTTGAGGACATTCGAGTTTTACTTCAGGTCTTAAATAAATTAGTAGACAAAGGAAATACAGTATTGATCATAGAACACAACCTGGATGTGATCAAGACCGTAGACCACATTATAGACCTGGGTCCGGAAGGTGGAAAGAACGGAGGCACAATTGTTGCTACAGGTACCCCGGAACAACTGGTCAAGGGGAATGGACACACCGCCCGCTTCCTGAAAAAAGAGCTACATTAGCACGTATTTTTTGCTATGAGAAACAACATTGAACCCAAGCATTGGACGGAGGTCAAGTCGAACGATTCCTGGGCGATCTTCAAGATCATGGGGGAGTTTGTCAATGGCTATGAAAAACTTAGTGAGATAGGGCCTTGTGTCTCTATTTTTGGATCGGCCCGAACCAAGCCTGGAGAAGCGTATTACGAGTTAGGATGCCGCATTGCGAAAAAGATCAGTGAGAATGGTTATGGGGTGATCACGGGTGGTGGACCCGGCATCATGGAGGCCGGAAACAAAGGAGCTAATCTGGCAGGCGGCACCTCTGTGGGCTTGAACATTGACTTGCCATTCGAAAAACACGACAACGAATACATCGACCCGGATAAGAGTATCGATTTTGATTACTTCTTTGTCCGCAAGGTCATGTTTGTGAAATATTCCCAAGGTTTTGTAGTACTGCCAGGGGGCTTTGGTACCCTGGATGAGTTCTTCGAGGCCCTAACCCTGATCCAGACCCAAAAGATCGAAGCATTTCCGATAATCCTTGTTGGGACCGAATTCTGGAGTGGTTTGATCCAGTGGTTGCGGGAGTCCGTCCTGAATGGATTTGGGAACATCAGCCCTGAAGATTTGGAACTGATCCACTTGGTGGATGACGAGGAACAGGTTCTGGAGGTTCTCAATTCGTTCTATGATGAAAATAGATTAAGTCCAAATTTCTGATTTGGTGGCCCCATTTCGACTGTTCACATGCTGTGCAATGAACGATTGATCAGGGAAATAGGCCAATTGAACCCGGTAGGGATTCTGAGGTCTAATCTGTTATAATTACAGATGAACAAATGCGCCCTAGAGGCATTTATTTGAGGTTAAGGAAGTTTTACATACTCGCGTTGATTATGATACCCATCTCCCTGGCTTGGTCCCAGCAGGAGATATCCATTGATGCTACCCTGAAACCACAATCCCGTTCCCTGGATATTGTTCAGGAAGTTCTCTTTACGAATACATCCAACGATACCATATCGCAGATCTACTTCAATGATTGGGCGAACAGTTTCTCTACAAAGACTACTCCTTTAGCCGAACGCTTCGGAGAAAATTTTGATCGTGCTTTCAGGTTTGAAAAAGATGAGGACAGAGGGAGAACGCAGATCTATAGTGTTGCTAATTCTCAGTCCCTGGCGTTGGAATGGAAACGCGGGGACGAGTTGGATATATTGATCGTCCAGCTGGATTCTGTTCTACAACCTGGAGAAATATACAAGTTAAAATTTCAGTACAACTCAAAGCAACCGGATGCCCGCCTCACCCGATATGGAGTAACGCGGCAGGGAGATTACAAATTAAAGTATTGGTATCTAACTCCGGCCGTTTACAGGGACGGTTGGCAAGCCTACAGCAATAAGAATTCCGAGGATCTGTTTCAGGCTCCTACCTCCTATCGGATCACCTTCAACAGCCCCCGGGTTATCAGTTGGTCTCGGATCTGGATGTGGTATCCGAGTTCCAGGCAAGTGACCGGGTAGTCACTGCATTGAGCGGAGAGAATCGGATGTCAGCCAATCTCTACCTGGAAAGGATTCCGACCTTCAGCTCTGTGGTCACCGATAAGTTTGAAGTGGTCACCAATATGGACGATCGCAAGGTCACCGGGCCTATCAAGGCCCTGGCCATCGACCGCATTGTTTTCTTCCTGGACGATCGCCTGGGTGCCTATCCCTTTAAAAAGATGGTGATCAGCCAGGCGGACTATAAGACTAGCCCGGTATATGGTCTAAATCAGCTACCCAATTTCGTCAGTCCCTTTCCAGCCGGATTTGAGTATGAGATCGAAATGCTAAAAACCGTCTCCCGTCGGTATATTGAAAACACACTGCCCATTCATCCCAGGAAGGATCATTGGCTGATCGGAGCCCTACAGATTCACCTGATGACAGAATATGTGGATCAGTTCTATCCCAACATGAAGGTGATCGGGAGCTTAAGTGATTGGTTCATCATTCGTTGGGCTCACCTGGCAGATTTGGAATTCAACGATCAGTATCCCCTGCTCTATTTGAACATGGCCAGGAACAACCTGCATCAATCCCTGGTTACGCCTAAGGACTCCTTGGTGAAGTTCAATAAGAACATTGCCAGTGATTACTACGCAGGAGATGGCCTGCAGTATTTGTCGGATTATTTGGGCGATGAGACCGTAGACAACACCGTCAGACAATTTTATAAGCAGAACCAGTTTCAGGATGTCGGGCCTGAAGATTTCCAGCGATTGTTAGAGTCCAATACGGAGCTACCCGTCAATTGGTTCTTCGAAGACTATGTGGGCCGCCGTACAACCATCGATTTCAAGATCAAAAAGGTCAAAAAGCGAGGAGATTCCCTGGAGGTGCGTATCGCCAACCTAAAGGACAACACCATGCCGATCTCAATCTATGGGATCAACAGGGATACCGTGGTCTTTAAAAAGTGGGTGGCACCGCTCAGCGATACGGCCACCATAATGGTGCCTGCCGAGGGAGTGCGCAAGCTGGCCTTGAACTATGAAGGGATCATCCCCGAGTTCAACCAAAGAAACAACTACAAAGGGATCACTACCCTAATGAACAGGCCATTCCAGGTGCGTTTGTTCCAGGATGTAGAAGATCCCAGTTACGGTCAGGTGTTTGTCATGCCCGTATTCGGCTATAATGTATACGACGGATTGAGCATTGGTCCTAAACTTTACAATAAGACCTTATTGCGAAAAGGTTTCCATTATAAGCTCGAGCCTCAATATGCGCTCAAATCCAATATGCTTGTAGGTAGTGCGTCTCTGCAGTATACGGACTTCAAGGACGAGGGGAACCTGTATGCCATGCGATATGGGATCTCAGGTAGCTTGTTCTCTTACAATGTGGATCTGCTGTACAAGAGACTTTCTCCCTATATGACCTTTTCTTTCAGGCCTCAGGATCTGAGAAGTAATAAAAAGCAGTTCATCAATCTCAGGAGTGTGACTGTTAGCAGGGATCTCGATCCTAATGTCGTAGAAGTGGACGAACCCAACTACAGTGTCTTTAACTTCCAATACGTTTTCTCCAACCCCAATCTGATCGATTACTATCGGGGTGTACTGGATTACCAGATATCGGACAAGTTCAGCAAACTCTCCACTACACTGGAATATCGAAAACTCTTCCTGAACAACAGGCAGATCAACATACGCTTTTTTGCCGGAGTGTTCTTATTCAACGACACCAGAAACCAGGGTGACTTCTTCAGTTTTGCATTGGACAGACCTACCGATTACCTATTCGATTACAATTACTACGGACGTAGCGAAGACAGCGGATTGTTTAGCCAACAGTTGATCATTGCTGAAGGTGGATTCAAAAGTCAATTGGAACCGGCTTTCGCCGATTCCTGGATCACGACCATTAACGCGAGCGCCAGTGTTTGGAAATGGGTGTTCTTATATGGTGATGCCGGTTTGGTCCACAATAAAGGCCAAGGCACTAAGGCCGTATTCGATACTGGGGTGAGACTGAATTTGGTGGAGGATTATTTTGAACTCTACTTCCCGCTTTACTCCAGTCTGGGCTGGGAACCTGGATTGGGTGACTACGATAAGCGGATCCGATTCATCGTCACTTTAAGCCTTAGAACACTCTTCAGTTTGTTCACCAGGGAATGGTATTAATTGAACTGCAACAAATTTCCTAATCGACAATCCACAAGTCGTAAATCATATATTTTTTGCGAATTTGACAATTATAAGCCCTAATTGCTGATAATACTCTATGGTTTTGCCATTGCAAATGCGATTGAATTTTCGTAATTTTGCCTTCTAATTCCCTTCCTATGCAGAGCAAACCCAAAACAAATGGAACCCTGACCTTTGATGATTTCAGAACAGCTGTCCTGAATGATTACAAGGTAGCGGTGACCAGCCGGGAGTGTAGTCTGTTAGGGAGAAGAGAAGTTCTCACCGGCAAGGCCAAATTTGGGATCTTCGGGGACGGGAAAGAGGTCCCACAACTTGCCTGGGCGCGTGCCTTTAAGAAAGGAGATTGGAGAAGCGGATACTACAGGGATCAAACCTTTATGATGGCCTTGGGCCTACTCAGCATAGAGCAATTCTTTGCCGGCCTCTATGCCCACACAGATCTGAATGCGGATCCCATGAGTGCCGGAAGACAGATGGGTGGCCATTTCTCTACGCATAGCCTGGACCCAAAAGGGAACTGGAAAGATCTAACCCGCCAGGAGAATTCCAGCTCGGACATCTCTCCTACGGCTGCACAAATGCCTCGCTTGCTTGGGTTGGCTCAAGCTTCCAAGGTTTTCCGGAACCAAGAGGACATAGATAGTCGTGGATTTTCGGTAGATGGGAATGAAGTGGCCTGGGGTACTATTGGAAACGCCAGTACCAGTGAAGGGCATTTTTGGGAAACCATCAATGCTGCAGGTGTATTACAGGTTCCTATGGTTGTAAGCATTTGGGACGATGAATACGGAATCTCCGTTCATGCCAGGCATCAAACCACCAAAGAAGATCTATCTGAGATTCTGTCCGGGTTTCAACGGACAGAGGAAAAGGCTGGTTATGAAATGATACAGGTCAGAGGCTGGGACTATCCTGAACTGATGGACACCTTTGCCAGAGCCGGAGAACTGGCCAGGACAGAACACATTCCAATTATCATCCATGTGACCGAGGTAACTCAACCTCAGGGCCATTCTACCAGCGGTTCCCATGAGCGCTACAAGAGCCCGGAAAGATTGGAATGGGAAGCTAATCACGATTGTAATGTGAAGATGCGCCAGTGGATACTGGATAGCAATATTGCCACAGAAGAGGAATTGACCGAACTGGATCAGGCAATAAAGAAAGAGGTCCGTGAAGGCAAGAAAAAGGCCTGGAACGCCTTTATCGCTCCCCAAAAGGTAGAGCAGCAAGAAGCTGTTACCCTATTGAAGAACTTGGCAGACAGCAGTCCTAACCGTGTGTTCATCGATAAGATCAGGGAGGAACTGGAACAAGAAAAAGAACCACTCAGAAGAGATATTCTTTCTCGAACCCGAAAAGCGCTGCGTTTCGTCACTACCGAGAACAGTCCGGAAAAACGTCAGCTCCAAGACTGGATCAACAACTATTTCGAATTGATCCAACCAAAATACAGCTCCGAATTGTATTCTGAAGCCGAGAACCGGGCAACTTCCATCTCTGAAGTACTTCCTTCCTACGATCAGGATGCCGAAGATGTGGATGGTCGTTTGATCCTTAGAGATAACTTTGACCACCTCTTAAACCATTACCCTGAGTTACTGGTCTTCGGTGAGGATAGCGGAAAGATCGGTGATGTTAATCAAGGACTGGAAGGACTGCAGGATAAATACGGTGAACTGCGCGTAAGCGATACCGGGATCCGCGAAGCTACCATCGTAGGCCAGGGTATAGGAATGGCCATGCGAGGCTTGAGGCCAATTGCCGAAATCCAGTACCTGGATTACATCCTCTATGGGCTTCAGATCCTTAGTGATGATCTGGCCACAGTTCGATACAGGACCATGGGGACCCAAAAGGCTCCATTGATCGTCAGGACAAGAGGACATAGACTGGAGGGTATCTGGCATAGCGGGTCACATATGGGAGCCGTATTGCACCTGCTGCGCGGCATGTATATCCTGGTTCCACGGGATATGACGAAGGCAGCCGGTTTCTATAACACCCTTTTACAGACAGACGAACCGGCCCTGGTAGTCGAATGTCTGAATGGTTACAGACTAAAAGAGAAACTCCCCAACAACCTGGGCGAATTCCGAACCCCAATAGGTGTTGTGGAAACAGTTCGTGAAGGATCTGATATAACATTAGTTTCCTATGGTAGCACTTTGCGGATTGTAATGGATGCGGCCAAAGAGTTGCAGCAATTGGGAATTGATGCCGAGGTGATCGATGTCCAGAGTTTGCTGCCACTCGACCTTCCCGGAGACATTGTAAAAAGTGTGGCCAAAACCAACAGGTTGCTCGTAGTAGATGAAGATGTCCCTGGAGGAGCATCGGCCTATATCTTGCAGCACATCTTAGAGAAGCAGAACGCCTACCAACATCTGGACAGTGCTCCTCAGACCTTATCAGCTCAGCCGCACAGACCTGCCTATGGCACGGATGGCGACTACTTTTCCAAGCCTTCTACTGAAGATGTCTTCGAAAAGGTATACGCCATTATGAACGAGGCCAACCCAACTGATTTCCCTCCCTTGAGGTAAATTTTTCTTACAAAATTGTTGGATTATCCAGAAATAATTGGATATTTGATTCAAGTAAAAGAGAAGTACAAGTTATGTTTACTGCACTGAATAACAATTTGAATAATAATAACGCAATGCCGTAGCAAAAACTTGTCGCGATATATGGCCCGTCAGGTTTTTGTTAATCTGACGGGTTTTTTTATTGAATCAACTAAACCATTAAATACGCAATTATGTGTGGAATCGTTTGCGCCTTCGACCTGAAACAATCTCCAGAGAGCCTAAGACCTCAGCTCCTGGCCATGTCTAAAACCATCCGTCACCGCGGTCCGGATTGGAGCGGTATATATACTAATGATCACGCCATACTTGCCCATGAGCGGCTGGCTATTGTTGATCCAAC